>JBGTFW010000178.1:0-29714 GCA_041747075.1 Pirellulaceae bacterium | reverse complement strand
TCGAAGAACATGGTGTCGAATTCAGCTTCGTGGGTGGTGATTTCACGGAGGAGGGCGTCCTGAACCAGCAAGCGGAGGAACCGTTCGTCGCCGAAGAGGACAAAAATGCCGTGTTCTCGTGCCGCGGCATGTTCGGCGGGTTTTTCAAGAAATTCAAAGGCGTGGAGCGTGCTCATGGCTCGATTCTAGCACTGTCCGGACACATCGGACACGTCGGACACGTCGGACACGTCGGACCAGTCGGACCAGTCGGACCAGTCGGACCAGTCGGACAAGTCGCAGCCCGGAATGGTAATGCTAGCTTGCCAATCGCACTGTTGGCACGCCGCCTGGACGACTAGACTTCGCCCCCCTGCGCCCGGATCGCGCGCGGGGTGGATAATCGTTGCCCCTTTTTTGATCCATTGCAATGCCGCTTCGTTACTGGACCGCCGGAGAATCGCACGGTCGCGCCATGCTGGCGCTGATCGACGGGTTCCCCGCCGGGCTGACCGTCGACCGCGATGCCATCGACCAGGAACTGCGTCGGCGACAAGGGGGTTACGGACGTGGTGGTCGACAAAAACTCGAATCCGATACGGTCGACATCGTCACCGGAACATGGCAGGACGTGACGCTGGGCAGTCCGATTGGTTTGCAAGTCACCAACGCCGATTTCAAACTCGAACGACTGCGTGAACTGCCGCGCCCGCGTCCGGGCCACGGCGATTTATCCGGGTCAATCAAGTACCTCGGTTCGATTCGCGGAGTGCTCGAACGGGCCAGCGCGCGGGATACGGCGACGCGCGTCGCCGCCGGTGCGCTGGCTGCTCAAATGCTCGAGGTCTTCAACATTCGCGCGCTGGGGTACGTCGTGCAACTGGGCGGGATCGACCTGCCGGTTCCGCCGGGTGAGCTGGATGAACATCGCGCGCTGCGCGACCGCAGCATTGTTTATTCACTCTGCCCTCACCGCGACGACGAAGTCCGGGCGCTCATTGACGAGACCCAAACGGCGGGCGATACACTTGGCGGAGTTATCGAAGCGCGCGTCGAGGGCGTACCGTTCGGACTCGGTTCGCACGCGCAGTGGGACCGCAAGCTCGACGGTCGACTGGCGGCCGCCGTCATGAGTATCCAGGCGATCAAGGGGGTGGAAATTGGTCTCGGATTTAGCGCGGCGGCGCTTCCCGGTTCCCGCGTTCACGATCCGATCCAGTACGACACGGAAGCGCGCGACGGTGCAACGCTCGGCTACGCTCGCCCGACGAACAACGCCGGAGGGATTGAGGCGGGGATGAGCAACGGCCAGCCGATCGTCGTTCGCGCCGCAATGAAGCCGATCAGCACGCTGCAAAAGCCGCTTGAGTCGATCGACATGGAGACCAAACAACCCAGTCTGGCGAGTTACGAACGGAGCGATATTTGCGCGGTGCCGGCCGCCAGTGTGATCCTCCAGGCGGTTGTCGCAATGGAGGTCGCGGCGGCTTTTGTCGACAAGTTCGGCGGAGACAGTCTGGCCGAGATGCTCGACCACTGGAAACGTTTTCAGGAGCTTGCCCGCCAGCGCTAACGCCAGCGCCAAGAGCCAACCATGGAAGTGATGCTCAGTGACAATACGAAGCGCCTGATTTGTCGCGCGGCGTTCCTGTTGCTCTGCATCGTGCCGACGCTGCTAACCTTGCGGGCGATCGTCGTTCCGCCTTCCACGGCTGACTGGGCGCTGCGGCTCGAACAGCTACTCGGAATGCCCGCCGCCATCAATCGCGTTTCAACACGGACCCCCCAGCGTACGGACTTTATCAACGTTTCGATCGGCAGCGACGATTTTGATTCACGACTGACGATCGATCGCGTGACGATGGACAACCGCATCGAGGCGCGGATCCTGACGATTGGAACCGTTGCCGGCACCGTCGAGGCGCTTCGCGGTGCGCTGCGGCGTATCGACGAGGCCGTTGACCGCTCGATTCGTACCGACCGGCCGCTCCGTATTCTCATTGACAACATCGTCATCCATGGAAACGAAGGCGAGAATTCGGAATCTTCGGAATCCTGTTGCCTTGCCGACGTTACGATACTTGTTGAAACGCCCGGCGACCGATGCTCGGTCGGGTTTTTCACCGGTTCCGGGTCCAACGACAAGCCGTGGTTGATCGAACGAACCGTCGACAAGCGGCAGGTTTGCTGGCGGATCGAGGCGGGCGACTCGTCGCTTCCCGGCTGGTTCGTCGATGAATTTTTTCCCGCATTGCAAGGCGCAGGCGCAAACGCCCGATTTTCCGCCAATGCCAGCCTCTTTTATCGCCGCGAAGGCTGGAGCGGACAGGTCACCGACTTGCGAATCTCCAACATTGACCTCGAGGAAGTGATCTGGAAGGGGTTTGGCCAGCCGATCACGGGTTTCGCCAGTCTCCATGTCCAGTCCGCGACGCTGGTCGACGGACGGCTGCGGGAAATGACCGGCGAGCTTGCTGCGGAAGGGGGCGTCGCCGGTGCCCGGCTGCTGGAAGCGTGCCACCAGTGCGCGGAGATGGAAATCGCAACCTTGCACGGCGTGAAGAACGTCGAGTACCGCCAACTGGGCCTTGGGTTTCGCCTTCGAAACCACGAGATTGTTGTCGGCGGAACCGCGGGAAGTGCCCAATGCGTGATGACGGCGACGGATGGCGGCATGCTCCTCAGCGCGCGGAGCGGTCAACCGGTGCCGGTAACGCGAGTCCTTTCGTTGCTTGCGTGGCCTGCCGGTCCGTTCAACCAGCACACCGCCGCGCTGATTGCGCATCTCGTCTGGCCCCCGGCCGCCTGGGAAGGGGAACCGTTGTTTGCACCGGAACGAATCGCCGAGGACCTGCCGCAAGTCGGCGACTCGATCTGGCGGTAACGGTCGTTTAGCCGTCGTCTTCGCCTGTCGAATCGCCGCCGGGATCGCTGCCGCCCATTTGCATGCGACGAATATAGTGACGCGCCTTGTCGAGCAACTCGTTGCCTCGAAGTCCCGCGATTCTTGCCTCCTCGATCGCCGTCTCCAGTGGGACGCCCTCATCGAGCACACGATGGGGCAGCCAAACCGCGGCAACCCGGCTCGACGACCTGCAATGCAACAGCGTCCCCGCTCTTTTTTCGTTCTCGTCGCCCAGCAGTAATCGCACGCGATCGAAGACTTCGTCCGTCAATGAATCTGCGTCGCGAAAGGGAATCGACTCGTAGGTCATTCCGGCTTCCTCGACGGCCCGCTGTTCGGGCCATTCCATTTCGTTGTCCGTTCGCAGGTTGATGACGCGCTTGATTCCCGCCTCGCGCAGCGCCGCCAGGTCGTCCGCACTGAATTGACCGGTGAGATACAGATCGCCGCAGACGTGAACTTTTTCGATCGTACCCAGTTCCGCCGTACGGACCGGCGCGGGTTCATGGTCGCTGGTGTTTGCCAGGGGGGCGTCTTGTTGTGCCAAGGCGATTGCCGGTGCCAGGGCGGCCCAAACGACGCAGGAGATGCGGATCATGACTGATTCAGGCAGTGGTACCCGACGGAAAATGCGATAATTCATGCCTGTCTCGAGCGTTGAGGGTTGAGTGTTGAAAATCTGAAATTTGAGAATCTGAAATCTGATTTGAGATTTGAAAACGGACGATCCGCTGATTACCCGGATTTCGCGGACTTGGCAAACGGTAGTTACCAACCTGGCTCCACCGGCAAAGCGCCGATCAATGACCGCTAATACCGCGCGGCGCTGATGGCGCGACGGATTACGGCGCGGATTTCCTCAAGGTCGGGCTTGATGCCCGTGAACAGTTCATGCTGTCGCGCGGCCTGGCGGACAAACATATCGACGCCAGTTATCGTCGGGCAGCCCGCGGCGCGGGCCATCTTGATAAAAAGCGTCTGCTCCGGATTGTAAACGCAATCAAAAACGACGACGCTGCGATCGAACCACTTTTCCTCAAAAGGCGATTCGTCGAGGTGGGGGTGCATCCCGGCGGGCGTCGCGTTGATGAGGATATCGCATTCGGCGTTGGCGCGTCCGGCCCAGTCCATCGACTTGCACTGCAACTCGGTCGCGAGGGAATCCGCGCGGCGGTAATCGCGCGAGCAAATGACGACCTTGGCCCCCTCGCGATGCAGTCCGTATCCGATCGTCCGCGCGACGCCTCCCGCGCCCAGTATGATGATTCGCAGCCCCGCGAAGGGCCGGTCCTCGTACCTGGTCGGCAAATGCTCACGCAGCGATTCGAGTGCCGCCGTGCAATCGGTGTTGAAACCGAGCGTCCCGTGCCCGCGAAAAACGACCGTGTTCACGGCCTTGATCCCCGCCGACACGTCATCGAGGGCGTTGACGTGCTTGAGGACCGTTTGCTTGTGCGGGATTGTTACGCTCAGGCCGGCGATGTCCAGTTCGAGGCAGATTTCCATGAACTCGTCGAGGTATTCCGCCGGGACGCGAAAGGGCAGATACACCATGTCCAGCTCTTCCTTGCGAATCAGTGCGTTGTGGATCAGCGGACTGAAGCTGTGACTCACCGGATCGGCGATCACGCCGAGCACGCGCGTTTCGCGGCCGAGCATTTCGTAGCGATAGTTGTTCGTCAGTTCCTCGTGCGTCAACTGGCCCGGTGCCATGATCCGCTCGGTGTTGAAGGTCGCGTAGGTGAAGGGCGCACCGTGCTTGCCGCAGAGAATGCGCGAGGGGAGTCCCATCTCACCCATGCAAAATGCCACCGTGGGAAACTTCGCGTTACGGATCAGCCGCAGCACGCGCACATTGTCGATCGGATTGTTGGCCATCGTCGCGATCTTGATGACGTCCGGATCGAGGCGGCACATCATGTCGTAGATCGCGGGCAAGTCGTCGGGCGTTTCGTGAAAGTTGTGATAACTGACGATTCGTCGCGTCTCGCCGTAACGGGGAATCCGCCCCGCCACATCGGACTCAAGATCAACGTAGTCAGCACCGTCGGCGATGGCGGTGCGGAGCAGCACCAGCCGGTCGTCCTCGCTTCGCATCCACTTGCCCCCTTCATGGGGCCGTCGCACGGTGGCGATCACCGGACAGGGACGATCGGCCAGCAAGCGCCGCAGGTTGACCGAACGACGGATATAGTCAAGGCGCAGTTCCACCAGCCTGGCACCTTGTTCCGCCAGAAACTTGTGTTCGGCCATCAACATTCGATGGCGACCGCGTCCGATCGAGATGCAAATCATGTTTCGACGGAATCCAGGGAGCGAGGCAGCCAGCATCTTGACGAATGCGGACCGGATGGCGGCTTCAATTCCCCTATTTTGGACTGGAACGGCCCTCAATTCAAATCCGTTTAAACCGCCGATCGAGTTCTTCACGGGAAAAAACCAGGGCGGTGGGGCGGCCGTGCGGGCAATGATGGGCGTCCTGGCAGAGCTGCCGGTGTTCGAGGAGGGCGGAAATTTCCGCGTCCGACAACTGATCGCCCGCCTTGACCGCCGCCTTGCACGAGATCATGTGAAGCAATTCGTCGACCAGGTCCCGGGCGTCAATTTTGCGGGTTTCATCGATCAATAGATCAACGACACCCCGCAACATCTCCGCCGGATTGTGGTTGGCCAGCATCGCCGGGTAGGCCGACACGAGGACCGTGTCCCGCCCGAATTCCTCGACAACAATCCCGATCTGCCGCAATACATCCACCGAAGCAAGCACCCGCGCCGTTTCCTCGGGCGACAGCGGAACTGGCTCGGGCACGAGCAGGTTTTGCGATTCGAGCTTGCCACCCAGCACCTTTTCACGCAACTGCTCGTAAATGATCCGCTCGTGCAGTGCGTGCTGGTCGATCACAACGACCCCTTCCTCGGACTCGGTTACCAGATAGCGGTTGTGAATCTGAACGGCGCGCGAAGAGGCGGACCGCTGCGTGGCTTCATGCCGAGTCGCGCGTTGTTGTGAAGGAAAACCAAACGGCGGAGCATTGAAAGGATCTCCAGCCACCTTGGTGCCCGCTTCGATACCAGGTTCTTCCGAGGGAAAGGGCGATCGCGGTCCGCTCGGCCCGCCGGGAAAGGGGCGGAATTCCCGATCACCGCCCGTCCAGTCTCGCACCGGATGATCGACGGACAGCGTCATGGTTGACTGGCTGGCCGACGCGGGACCTCCGTCGGTGCCGCGGTATTGCGCAGCGGTGGACGATGACTCGACGTCGAGCGGGCCTCCTAACCGCTGCCGCGCCGTCAAGTCCGTCGTCAGGAACTTGTTGCGTATCGCACCGAGAAACTGGCTGTAGAGCCGGCTGCCGTCGACAAAGCGAACTTCCAGTTTTGCCGGATGTACGTTGACGTCGACCAGTTCGGGAGGCATCTCGATTCGCAGGAATGCAATCGGGTATCGACCTGTCATGAGCAGCCCGCGATAGGCCTCCCCGAGCGCATGCTGCAACGAACGATCGCGAATGTTCCGCCCGTTGAGGAACAGGTACTGGAGCCGGTTATTCCCCCGGCTCTGTATTGGATCAACCACATATCCTGAAATTGTAACGGGACCGTCGGTGCCGCGAACGGGGATCAGCGCGCCGCCAATGTCGGGACCGAGGAAGCTGTTAATCCGCTCCGCCCAGTTCTCCGTTGGAGGCAGATCGTGAACGACGCGTTCATTGTGCGCCAGCGTCATGTGGATTTCCGGGCGGGCAAGCGCGATCCGCGCGAACGCCTCGCTGATGTGGCCCATTTCCGTTTGCGTCGTGCGAAGAAAACGGCGGCGGACGGGCGTGTTAAAGAAGAGATTCGCGACTTCGATCGACGTGCCGGGTGCCATGCCGCACGGACTCACTGGTTCGCACCGCCCGCCGTTGACGCGCAGCTCGAATCCCGACGGGGCGTCCGTCGTGCGACTTCGCAGCGTCAACTGGCTGACCTCGGCGATTGACGCAAGCGCCTCGCCGCGAAAGCCGAGCGTGCCGACGCGAAAAAGGTCGTCGGCGTCGGCGATCTTGCTCGTCGCGTGGCTGGTGACGGCCAGTTCCAGTTGATCCGCCGCGATTCCGTGCCCGTTGTCGGTGACGCGTATCAGTTCCATGCCGCCCTGAGCGATGGCGACCTCGATCGCCGGTGCGCCGGAATCAACCGAGTTCTCAAGCAATTCCTTAACGACACTGGCCGGTCGTTCGATGACTTCACCGGCCGCGATCTTGTTGACCACCGAGGGGGGGAGTTGCCGGATGACGGCCATGAGAGTTGAGAGTCAAGAGTTAAGAGTGGAGAGTCAAGAGTGGAGAGTCAAGAGTCACGAGTTAAGCGTTAAGGGAGCAAGGTCTGACGACTCGTCGGAAGCCGCCTGAAACTGGCCGTTCTTCGTCCGCGAAAATCTGCGTCATCTGCGGATAACCTGCCGTGGATTGGTTGAGGATTGAGGGTTGAGATGTGATCGGCGCGCTTCAGGTCAAATTGTACTGGCCGAGCTTGCGGTAGAGGGTCCGTTCGCTGACACCAAGGATTCGCGCGGTTTCCTCGCGATTGCCGCCGGTCAGCCTGAGCGTATTCCCGTAAGCCCATCGTTCGATCTCGTCGAGCGATTTGCCGATCAACGTCGAATCGCCGCTGCCATCGATCGCGAGCGTCGCATTTGATCCGGTCGCCGTCGCGCCGTTGAGGTCGGGCGACAAGTCGTCCATGTCGAGCACTCCATCGACGTCGAGCACGACAAGACTTTCGACGACGTTTTTCAGTTGCCGGATGTTTCCCGACCAATCGTAGTTGAACATCCAGCGCGTCAGTTCCGTTGAGAACCGCTTGATGTTCTTGTTGTTGTTCTTGTTGGCGAGTTTGCGGAACCGGTCGGCCAGTGGAATAATGTCCTCGCGTCGTTGCGACAGCGGGTCGAGGTGTACGGTGACGATTTTCAAGCGGTAGTAAAGGTCCTTGCGGAAATTGCCTGCCTCGACTTCGGCTTCGAGATCTTTGTTGGTTGCGGCGAGGACGCGGACGTTGACGTCAATCAGCTTGTTGTCGCCGACGCGGGTGATCTTCCGTTCCTCGAGGACGCGGAGCAACTTGATCTGGGTCGCCGTCGGCATGTCGCCGACCTCATCGAGAAAAAGCGTTCCGCCGTCGGCGTATTCAAACTTGCCAATGCGGTCGGTGATGGCGTCGGTAAAGGCACCCTTCACGTGCCCGAACAACTCGCTTTCGACAAGATGCTCGGCGACGGCGGCGGTGTTGATCGCGACAAAGGGCTTTTTTCTCCGTGGACTGTTCTGATGGATCGCCTGGGCGACGACGTCCTTGCCCGTCCCCGTCTCGCCGGTGATGAGCACGCCCACGTCGGTCGGGGCAATTCGCTTGAGCCGCTCGATGACCCCCTTCATGCTGTCGCTGGCATAGATCAGGTTGTCGAATCCGAATCGCTCGTCAAGGCGGCTGAGCAGGTCCTCATTTTGCATTCGCAGTCGAACCGATTCGGCGGCACGCACCGCGACCGCCTGAAGCCGCTTGGGCGTGATTGGCTTTTCGAGAAAATTGAAAGCGCCTTGCTGCATCGCCTCAACCGCCTTGGGGATCGACGCGTGACCGGTGACGAGAATAACCTCACAGTTCGCTTGCTTTTCGCGGGCGCGGGCAAGAATCTCCATCCCGTCAATATCGTTCATCACAAGGTCCGTGACGACGAGGTCGAAATTCCGTTGCTCGACGAGCTTGGCACCTTCCGGTCCCGACGTGGCGGTGACGGGCTGAAAACCGATTCGCTCAAGGCTCTCCGACATCGCCGCGGCATGGTCGGGGTCGTTATCGACCAGCAACACGCGAAGGCCCGCCGTCCCGGAATGTTTCAATTCCTCGTTCATGCCGCAATCATAGCGAAACCGTTGGCAGGCTCACAGGAGCGCGAACCTGAGCACAAACGCCTTGCGGCGCGGCGTGCCATACAATGCCTGGTTCCTTCCACCGGCGAATCCGCGAGAATCAGCGGCGGGTTTCCCGGCAAATCCGGTCAAATCCGCGTCATCGGCGATTTCGCAGTTCATTTGCCCGAATGGCTCGATAAAATAACCGTAGCTCGCGCATAATATCCGTGAGCTTGTACGTTTCCCCGATCCCTTCCCGCCGTCACTTTTTTTCCAAGCCGTGAATGCTATCGCCGCGAATCCCGGAAACCGGCCGCTCCGCGGATTCATCAAGCCCATCGTTCTGGTCATCGTTTTTCTCGTCGCCGGACTGGCGGCGGTATTTGCATGGATGCATTCGAGTGACTACGGCCCATCAACGACAAGTCATGAATTGACCTTCACCGTCCTTGAGGGGGAGTTTATCTCGTCGATCACCGAGCCGGGCGACGTGCTGAGTTCCAGCAACGTCGAAGTTCGCTGCCGTGTGCGCGAGCGCGGCGGCACCCCGATCCTTGAAATCGTCGATGAAGGGACGGAAGTTGAGGCCGGCGATTTTCTGGTCCAGCTCGACGACGCCGAGTTTCGCGATGAACTCGTTGAACAGAAAATCCGCGTGGCGACCGACAAGGCGACGGTGATCCAGGCCGAAAGTGACCTGAACACGGCGCAGCGAACGCTTGAGGAGTTCGAGAACGGCCAGTTCGCTCAGGACCTGGCGGCGCTTGAGGCCGAACTGGCATTGGCGGAGGAGACGCACCGCCGCGCCCAGGAATACAAGAAGTACAGCGAGAACCTTGCCCGCAAGGGCTATATCAACAAGGCTCAACTGGAGGCCGACCAGTTTGCCGTCGTCAAGGCCGAAGCGGACGTCGCACTGGCGCAAAGCCGCCTGCGAGTCCTCAAGGACTACAGCGCCGAGCGGATGAAGGCCGAATTGGTCGCCGAGATCAAGAAGCAGGATGCGAACCTCGAGGCGAGCCAGTTCACGCTCGAACTGAGCGAGCAGCGCCAGGCGTATTACGAACAGCAAGTCGCCTCGTGTCGAATCATCGCGCCCGTCGCCGGACAAGTCGTCTACGCAAGTGATCTGGAAGGACGCGGCGAATCGGGAATCGTCATCGAGGAAGGTGTCACGGTTCTTGAGGGCCAGGCCATCATACGGCTTCCTGACCCGGAAAACATGCAAGTCATCGCGCGGGTCAACGACTCGAAAATCAATATGGTAAGGGCCGGGCAGCCGACCATGATCCGGCTCGACACCGCGCCGGACGTCGCGATTGCCGGCCAGGTACGGAAGGTCGCCGACTTTCCCCTCCCGCGCCGCTGGGAACAGGCTCCGATCGAATACGAGGTCTTCATCGATATCACCGAGCACAGCGAACTGGTGCGAACAGGCTTGAGGGCCAAGGCCGAGGTTTTCGTCGAACGAATTGAGGGTGCCGTCCAGGCCCCCGTCTCGGCGATTGTCCAGCACGGCGACAAGTACTTTGTCGTTGTCGCCGAAGGCGCGCGGCGCGAGATGCGCGAGGTGGGAATTGGCCCCAATAACGAGAGTCTCGTGGTGATCACGCGCGGCCTCGAGCCTGGCGATCAGGTGCTCGTCGACCCGGATTCGTTCCGCGCGGCTGCCGCGCCCGCCGAAGGAAACTCGACGTAGGACCTGGCCGGTGCTGTTTCCGCTTCTTCGCGCGAATCTCTGGAAAGCGGGCGTCAAGAGCCTTGCCCTGCATCCGCTCCGCTCGCTTCTCACAATCCTCGGCATCTTTATCGGAATCGCCAGCGTCATCTGGCTGCTGGCGATCGGCGAGGGAATCAGCCGCCGCGTGCAGGCCCAGATCGAGGAACTGGGGACCAACAACATTATCCTGAAAAGCGTCAAGCCAAAATCGACCGGTGCCGCCGACCAGAGCTGGATGGCGATCTACGGCGTGACCCGCGACGATCATGAGGTCCTTTCAACGACACTCGATACGATCACCGATGCACTTCGCATTCGCGACGCGCGACGCGATCTCAGTTACGCGCGGCACGATCTGGCAATCCACCTGATCGGTTGCACGCCTGGCTATGACGAAGTCATGCAACTCGGGATCGCGGAAGGCCGCTTCATCGAGGCGCTGGATATCAAGGACTCCGACAACGTCTGCGTCCTCTCGCACGAACTGGCGGAAACCCTCTTTCCGATCGGTTCGGGACTGAACCGGATCATTCGCGTTCGCGAGACCCCCTACCGCGTCGTTGGCGTGGCGGCCAGTCGCGGGATGATGGCCGCCGTCGGCAGCTCGCTGGAGTCCCAGGATTTCACCGACGACGTGTACATTCCCGTAACAACCTTCTGGCAGCGGATCGGCGACTGGACGATGGAACGCAGCGCGGGCACCCGAATCAACGAACAGGTGGAATTGAGCCAGATCACCTTTCGCGTCGATCGGATGGAAAACGTACTGGCGACGTCTCGGGCAATCGAATCGATCATGGCGAAGCGCCATCCGCAAGGGGATTTTGCGGTCGTGACGCCGCTGGAGTTGCTTGAGCAGGCGCGAAACACGCGGCTGATGTTCATGGCGTTCATGGGCCTCATCGCCGCCATTTCCCTTGTCGTCGGCGGGATCGGCATCATGAACATCATGCTCGCGACCGTTACCGAGCGGACCCGTGAAATCGGAATTCGCCGTGCGCTGGGGGCTAATCGCGCCGATATCACACGGCAGTTCCTCGCCGAGACCGTTTTGCTGTCGATTGTCGGCGGACTGACCGGCATTGGAGGCGGATTGCTTTGCCCGTGGATTATCGCGCGGGCGCGCGAGCTGATGACCGTCTGGTTTCCGGAAACGATCACCCGATTGCCCGATTCGGTCCGCGACATCGCGCCGATCATCGTGCCGTTTTCCATCCCGCTTGCCTTTGGGATTGCCGTACTGGTGGGTATCATATTCGGCATCTATCCGGCGATCCGCGCCGCGCGGCTCGACCCCATCGAGGCATTGCGGCACGAGTGAGGCGGTTTTCCGATGGACGCTGTTTGAGGATTGTTTGCGACTTGAAATGTGCCGTGTTCGCTGGTGGAGCGGGGTTTCCATGGCCAGCCGCCATGCCAGCGAACTTCTCCGAGTGGCGGTTAAACGAGTCAGGGAACGAGCCCGAAAATCAATTCTTAACCCTTAACCAATCCCCGAAGGTTGTCCGCGGATGACGCAGATTTTCGCGGAAGTAGAACGGCCGGTTTCAGTGGCGGCTTCCGATTAGTCGTCAGACCTTGCTCCCACCGGCACAAGGCCGGATGGGGAACGGCTGAACACCGAACTCTCAACCCTTAGCCTTCAACTTTCAAAATCTTGACTCTTGACTCTACCGTGCCGACCAACGCTGAACTGATCGAACAAATCCGCGCGATGCGGCCGTGGCACCAGAATGTCCGGATCAACGATTCGCTGGAGGTGCAGGATGCCTTTGACGACCAGGAGCGGCTCCGCGCGAACAACGCCAATATCAGTCTCATTGACGCAGGTACCCGGTTCGCGGAAAAAATCCGCATGTTCTATCCGAATGGACTTGCGGCCAAGCGCTTTCTCGATTGCGCCTGCAACGCCGGCGGCTACTGTTTCTGGGCGCGCGAACTGGGTGCCCGCGAAACGTTTGGTTTCGACGTCCGCGAGCACTGGATTCGACAGGCAGAGTTCATTCGGCGACACCGCACGGCGGGTCCGGTCGATCACATGACCTTTCGCGTTTGCGACCTGATGGAATTGCCGCGACAGGCGATCGAGCCAGCGGACCTGACGCTCTTCAAGGGGATTTTCTATCACCTTGCGGACCCCATTCTCGGTCTCAAGATCGCCGCCGACCTGACGCGCGAGGTCCTTTGGTTCAACTCCGCTCGCCGCTTCATCGACAACAACGAGTCGCTTGTTTGTGTCTTCGAGGCGGAGGAGCAACTCATGTCAGGCGTGCATTCGCTGTCCTGGATTCCCAGCGGCCCGTCGGTGATCGCCAAGTTACTTTACTGGATGGGGTTCGTGGACATTTACCATGTCTTTTCCAACGAGAATCCCGCCCGCCCGGGTTTCGGTCGGATGGAGTTAATGGCGACACGGGTCCCTGGCATGCTCGACGGATTCGCAAAAAATGAAAACGCCGAGCGCATCCCGGTCGACCGCGCCCGTAACTCTCGCCCCGCGACCAGGGAAATCGCCGAGTTGTTCTAGCCAGGGCGACGCTCCCCGTCACCCCGCGTACATCTGCAACCGCATCCCGAACTGGTCGGCAATGTGGCAAGTCGTTTCCAGATCGGGGTGGCGGACGATGACCATCCCGTCGCTGCGAAGGGTCTGCTTCCAGTTGCGTCGCGGCGCGCCGATGGGTAACAGGTCAACGACGCAAACGTGCTCGCCAAATTCAGCCATCAGGCTCTCAAGTCCCGAAACTCCGCGGATGTTGCCCTGACCCTGAGCGCGCTTAAAGACGTTGGCCGCGTTCCAGGCCCGATGGATTGGCTGGGAAAAACGACCGTGAACGACCGCTTCCCCCCACCCGTCGTAGACGTCGAAGTCGTTGGCGTAGTTCATCAAATCGACCGTGTTCGCACCGGGCGGTCGCGCCGCGATCTCGCCAAAGACGGCTTCCCCATCGGGCTTCAGAAACCACTCCATGTGCGTGAACCCGTCTCGAAATCCGAGCGCGTCCAGAACGGCCCGCCCCATCTCGCGGCCTGCCGCCAGATACGGCTGGTCAGGGTAACGAAGACAAACCGTTTGCTGGCTGATCCACTCGTTGGTCCGGCCAATGAGCGGGCGCGGACGATACATCGCAATGTTGTAGAAAAGGATCTTGCCGTTGGCGCAAACCGTGTCGAACGTGTACTCGTCCGCTTCGATGAATTCCTCCACACTGACTTCGGGTACGTGGCCAAGCAGCGGAATGATTTCCTCAAGGTGTTCGGCGCTGTTGACGCGGTGCGTGTCGGCGGAGCCGGCACCGGCGATTGGCTTGACGCAAATCGGGTAGCCAATTTCACTCGCGGCGCTGCGGACGCCTTCGGCGGTTGCCGTTCGCGCGTGGCGCGGCGTGCGAATGCCGTGTGCGTCGAGCATCTGCTTCATGACTTCCTTGTCGCGAAAGGCCAGCGTTTGCTTGCTTGTCATTCCGCCAATTCCCAGCATCTCGCGCAGCCCCGCGGCCAACGACATGCAGGGTTCCCACGTGCATTCGATCTGGTGGATCGAAACGCGCCGCGCCGCTTCGGACACGACCGACGTCACCTGATCGAGATCGGTAAACGAACTGATGTGCAGGAACGCCGAAAGCGCCTCGCGCGCCATCGGCGGCAGGGCGGACTCGTGCTGATCCCCCAACCCGATGACGTGGGCTCCCTGCCGCGCCAGTCCGCGCGTGAAAAAGGGTTGTTCGACCGGGAAACCGGGGGAGATCATCAGGACGTTTTTGCTCATCCGGCGGACTCGCTCAATTCGACATGCACGTTGTTGATGATTTGATTGAGAGCTTCCTCGACGACCCGCGTCTCCGGATGCCGCACAATGATGTGCCCCTCGCCCTCGTAGGTCCCCGCGGGTGACTGGCCGGCCTGGGGGATTTTCGCTTCCACGACGATTTCGCCCAGTCGCCGGGCAATTTCCTCGAGGCCGTGAACGTGGCGCACCCGTCCCCGACCCATGCCGCGCAAATAGGCCGCACCGGCCGCGTACTTGCGCAACGGAATCTCGAACTCGTCGTGAATCAGCAATCGCGCCCACGCCTGATACAAGTCGATATCGTGCGCCCAGGAAATGAGCGAAGTGAACTGGGCACCGGGCGGTCGCGCGCCGACTTCGGAAATGGCGATCGAGCCGTCGTCGCAGAGAAACCACTCCATATGACTCAGTCCAGTGACCATTCCAAGCGCCTGCAGCGCGGCGGGTGCGTAATTCCTGATCGGGTCGTAGCGTGGCGCGTCGGTCTCGCGCGGAATGATAACGCACCATTGAATCCACGGTTCGCGGACGACTTCGAGCGGGCCTGGGAAGTAATGCGAAATCGACGACCAGACCATCCGGCCGTGGACGCAGACGCTGTCGAACGAATGCTCGCGTCCCTGAATGAACTCCTCGATGAGGATAGGGTTTCCCTGCCTCGCGTCGAGCGTCTGCAAACAGTCGCGAAGCTGCGACTCGTTCTCGCATCGAAAAGTTCCCCGCGCACCCGCTCCGGCTGGCGGCTTGACGATGACCGGGTATCCGATCGTGGCGGTGAAGGCGATCCCACCGGCGACGTCCTCGACCAACCGATGCCTTGCACAGGGAATTCCCGCCTCGCGAAGAACTTTTTTCATTTGGGACTTGTCGCGAAAGTTGTTCGCGGCCCTTGCACCCATCCCGTGAATCCCCCCGCGGTCGCGGATTTCGCCCAGCGAGACCTGGATTTGCTCGAGCATTCCCAGCAGCCGATCAACCGAGCCAAAGTGTGCCGCCATGGCGCGGACGCCTTCGGCGAGTTGTTCGGTCTCGATTCCATCGACGCGAAAGTGACCGGCCAGTTGCTGGCGCACCGGCCCGGAAAGCTTCTCAAGCGGATCACAACTCACCAACCCAACGCGCGCCCCGGTTACGCGCGTGGCGGCGGCAATAAACCGCTCGGTGGCGTCCATAAAATACGGAGCAACAAAAACGATGTTCGTCATGGGCAACGGGACAATGTGACGTCGGATCAAACGCAAGGGAACAGCTATCGTAGTTGAACCTGGACAGCGCGAGCGATTCCAACAGAATACTATACGGTTGCTTCAGTGGATTGAGGTGGTGCCGAATTGCCGGAACGGTCGATGTCTACAACAATTCCGCTGTCCTTGCTATATTGAGCGACGTTGACGCAAGCAAATCCAGAAAGAACGAGTACCTTTCATGGCCGACCCCATGGTCCCCACCGAAAATCCGGACGCACGACCGCCCGACGCCCGGATGATGGGGTGCCGCGTGGCGGCCTGGTTCGAGCTGTGTGAGTTTGGCGAATGGTTTTGGCTGGCAGGAATCCGGCGGCGGATTGGCCCTCAAGGCGACTTGCGCGCGGCCGTCCGCGAGAAACTGGAAGCGGAAATGAAGGACCGCGATGAGCGGTTGCGGCATTTACTGATGGAACTGGGACGTCGGGAGAAGGCCGGTGGTCATTGAAGCGCTTCGCCAAACGCTGTTGGAACTCGTCGATACGCTTGCCGCAAGAAGACTCCAATACGCGATTATGGGCGGGATTGCCGTTGCCGCCTGGGAATACTTGCGAGTCACCCGCGACGTTGACGTGCTGGTCGCCATCGACCAGTCCCGGATTGCCGGAGCCGTCGAGCACTTCCGCGCCGCTGGATTCCATACTCGACGAAATCCGCCGGTTTTTGACGTGGGCGGCCACAAGTTTATTCAGTTATTCCGCGAACCGCGCGACTTATTCCTTGAGATACGAGTCGATCTGATGCTGGCGACGTCGGAATTCCAGCAAGTGGCCCTGCAGCGACGCACAATGCTGGAGCTTCCGGGACTCGCCAGCAAGGTCGCGGTCGTGACCTGCGAGGACTTGATCATCCTCAAGCTCCTTGCGGGACGGATCATCGATCGCTCCGACGTTGCCGCACTCCTCAAGGCGAATCGGAACCATTTCGACCTGGAACACCTGGTTCATTGGGCAACCCGACTGGCGCTGCATGAGGAACTGGCGGGAATCTGGAACGAGGAATTTCCTGGGCAAACGCTTCCAGGACGACATCCTTCCTGACCCGCCCGATTGCTCCTTATCATGCGTTGGTGACTCGATCGTTGTCATCCGGCCTTGGCCGACCATTGAGGTTCGTAACAGCGCCGCTCAACTTTCGGTGTCCGGCGGGTCTTCGAGAAAGGCCCGCGTTTCGCGGAGCAGCGCCCGGCGGATCGTCACGAGCCGCCGCGCGTCGGTCAGTTTCCGGCCCTGTTCGTCCGTCACGTAAAAGACCTGAATCGACTGGAAGCCAAACGTCGCGATCCGCGCGAATCGAACGTCCAGACCCAGCTCGAAAATCCGCTTCGAGATCGTGTAAATCAGTCCCAGCCGATACCATGCGAAGACGTCGATGACGGTCGCCCATTCGACGGCGTGGCTGTCGATGACGACCTTGATCGGCGGTTTGGGAATGTTTTTGCCGCGCTGTGGATCGTCCCGCCAGTGTCTGGGGAACGAGGGGGGGCTTTGTTCCTTGCCCTCGGCAAGCTGTTTCGCCTTGTCGCGCAGTTCGATCAGCCGGTGATCGGTCGGCGGCTCGGAGAGGTTCGGGTCCTCGAACTGGAACCAGTACCAGACAAACGAATCGTCGAGGTGCTTGATGTCGGCGGTGCGGATGCGCAACCCTTCTCCGGCGAGCATTCCCGTGATCCGGTAGTAGATTCCCGAACGGCGCTTGACGCGTCGGCCAATGCACAACTCCATCATGTTGGTTTGATTCTCGTAAGTGATCCAGCAAGCGGCCTGATAGCCTTCGGCGCGGCTGAGTTCGAGAAGCTGTTCGGCGACCAGTTCGGGCGGATGGTGGTCGTAGAAGTTCGTCGGCAGACTGCGGGCCTGTCGAAGCAGCCAAAGCGCCGTCGCCTCGTCGGGGGCGAGATCGCGAAAGAGGGTCAGTTCGGCGGCATCGAGCGCGTCGTCGCTTTCGGTCGTATGAAGTCCCTCAAGAAGGTTCTGGGCGCGGTTGAAAAGACTGGTCAGCAATCCAAACTTCCACTGGGTCAGGGTTCCCGGCCCGACCGCGGCGATGTCCGCGCAGGTGAGCAGGTAGAGCATCCGCAAGGCGCTTTTTCCTCCAACGTTGGCGGCAAACTCGGCGACGAGGTTATCGTCGTTGATGTCGCGCTGGAACGCCACGTGACTCATCATGAGATGGTTGTGAACGAGGAACTTGACCATGTCGGAATCCTCGGCATCGAGTCCGAGACGCGGACAAATTTCGGCGGCGAGGCGTCGCCCCACTTCGCTGTGTTCCTCCGGGTAGCCCTTGCCCAGATCGTGAATCAGCAGCGCAAGGTGAAGGATGCTCTTGTCGCGCAGCGCGCGATATGTGTTTCCCAGCGGTCCGCGATCATCGATGAAACCGGTCGCCTTCTCGACGGCGATGATCGAATGCTCGTCGACCGTGTATTGGTGGTATTCGTTGAACTGGAGCAGGCTCCGCGCGTGGGTAAACGGAGGGATGAACCGGTCGAGCACGCGCATGTCGGCCAGCCGCCGGAGCATGAAACCGAGTTGTCGCGGGTTGCGGATGAGCGCCATGAACTGGCGTCCGGTTTCCGGCGAAAGCGGAACGTGATCGGCTTGCGTCATCGCATCGCGAATCGCCTGCCATGTCTCGAGGTGAATTTTTCGCGAGTGAAAGACGGACAACTGCAGAAGCCGCAATATCCGCGAGAGACTGGTTTTTGCCTCGTCAATCCAGTCGGGATGAAAACCGATCTCGAAGGGACTGATCGCGAAGACATCCTCGAGTGGACGCGTCATGAGGGGCGCGAAGACCTTGCGGGCCATCGTGCGGCTCTGCAGCGACGCGGCAACAAGACGATCACTCGCGTAGCGGACTTCGCTCGTGTGAAAAAAGTAGTCACGCATCAGTTGCTCGACCGGCAGCGAGACGTCGGAACCCGTGTAGCCCCATTTCTCGGCGATGCGCACCTGCTCGTTCTTGCCCAACATGTCGTTGGCGCGGCCAGCGCTGAAGTGCAATTCAATACGAAGGCGAAGGAGAAATTCGCAAGCCGCCCTGAGCTGGGCCGAGTCGGCCTCGGAAAGGGCACCCACCCGCGCCAACTGGTCCAGGTCCGTTATCCCGAAACGAACAAAGCCAAGCCAGCGAACGAGGTGAATGTCACGCAGTCCTCCACGGCTCTTCTTGACATTCGGCCGGAGCAGGTAAACCGTTTCGCCAAATCGAACGCGTTCCGCTTCGCGCGCCGCGACGATCGATCGAATCAGGTGCGTCGCCCGCCGCGTCGCGATCCGCTGGAGCCGGCTGTAATAGTTTTCATAAAGGTCGAGATTGCCGCCGATGTAACGCGACTCGGTGAGTGACGAAAAAATATGGGGATCGCCGAGCGCCATCGTGCAAGCCTGACGGGGCGTCCGCAACGACGAACCCAGAGGGAACCCGGAATCAAAGACCGATTGCGTCAGGTTGCGCGCGAATCGCTCAATCGCCTTGTCGGGTGCCCCCCGGTAGAGAACCATCAGATCGATGTCGGAAAACGGAGCAAATTCCCGGCGACCGCAACCGCCATGCATCACCAGCGAAACCCGCTCCACCACGTTCGCGTCGAACGACGTGAGTTCGGCGATCGTGTGGTGGAAAAGATCGAGAACCGTGTGGTCGACCAGGTCGCTGAACTCATTGGCGATGCGCCGTCCCGGTACACCCTCGTCATGCAATTGACGGAGTTGCTGACGACCCGCCTGCCACGACTTGCGGGCGTCGACAAGCCAGGCTTTCAGTCCGGTTCCAGTCGACATGCGCGTCGCCCGTTGAGTGGCCCAATTGCTAGATCGCGTCCGCCCCTTTTTCCCCGGTTCGGACGCGGATTACTTCGACCAGATCGTGGACAAAAATCTTGCCGTCACCCATTTGACCTGTTTGGGCCTTCGCCACAATCGTATCGATCATCGTCTGCATCGCTTCATCGGTGCATACGACTTCAATCTTGACCTTCGGAACGAAATCGATCGCGTACTCGGTCCCGCGATACATCTCGGTGTGACCCTTTTGGCGGCCAAAGCCCTTGACCTCGGTGACCGTCATCCCCTCGGCACCGATCTCATTGAGGGCGTTCTTGATCTCCTCCAGCTTGAAATGCCGAATGATCGCCTCGATTTTCTTCATCGGTTTTTTCCCCTTGTGCTGGCGCGGGCGTCGCCGAAGTGACTTCGACCTTCCCGCGGTGGTAGCCGCAATGGTAGCCGCAAGCATTGCCCCTTGGCAAACGACAGGCCGGGAAACGGGTTCGACGAACCGCCAATGCCGGCAAGGACGCCGTTAGCGAAAAGCGCGACGCCGCAATTCGCCCGTAAGGGATGTCGAGCAGCCGCACGGCGAACCGCCAATTCGCTGGAAGGAGCGAACCGGCAGTTCGCACTACGGCATCCAGCCTGGATTAGCCTGTCAAACGTGCGCTCCGGACTGATGAACAGGCTGCGGGGTTGAATTGGATGGCCCGTTCACTCGCTGGCGCTTCGGGCTTGTAGTGGCCAGAGCGTTTCCGGAGAACCCGCCTTGTGGTTCGCCCATCGCGCGGCGGCAAACAGCCAGTCCCCCATGCGATTGATCCAGGGAAGCACCGTCTCAAACTCCGTCGCGTCCAGGTACGCCTCACGGAGTTCGACCAGCGTTCGTTCCGCGCCGCGACAAACGGTCCTTGCCAGGTGAAGGATTGCGCCCGCCTGGCACCCTCCCGGAAGAATGAAATTGCGAAGTTCAGGCAATTCGGCTTGAAGCTCGTCGATTTCCCGCTCAAGGCGCTCAATCTCCGAAGCGAGGCCCTGCGGAATTCTTCGCGGGCCGGGCATCCCGATGGCCGCGACCCACGCGCCAATTTCAAATAATATCGACTGGCTCGTCGCGAGAACGTCGGCCAGTCGTTCGTCCTGACCGACGGCGAGCGCCACACCCACGACCGCGCTGAATTCATCCAGTTCGCCGCAAGTCCGGATCCGCGCGTCGGTCTTGCCGACTTTATCGCCGCCCGGCAGCCGGGTCTCACCACCATCGCCAATTCGCGTATAGAGGGACACTAGCGCTCGCGTCGGGACCAGTAGACGTCAACGGCGTTGAGCAGCGCGTCGATGCTCTTGAGTTGAATATGATGGGGCGGGTTCCAGTCGAACCACTGGTAACTTTCATGTTCGGAAAGGACCAGATCAACGGGCCGCTCAAGCGTTGCCAGAAAGACGACGAGTTCCTTTTGCATGGGACGGAACTTGTTTTTCTTGATCCGCACCGTGTAATTGAGACTGAACCGGAAATGCTCGTCGATGGAAAGGTCATCGGGGGCGAGGCCCGTTTCTTCCTCCAGTTCGCGAAGTGCCGTTTCCCGTTCCGTTTCCTCGAGGTCCATGTGCCCCTTGGGCAAGTCCCACCGGTCGGGATGCCGCATGAGCAAAAAGGATCGCGCGGGCTCTTCGCGAAAAATCAGGAACCCGCACGATTTGAGCATTCGTTCAGTCTTGAGGGGATTTGTGGCTTCCATGGGCGACCCTGGTTCGGGAACTATTTGTCGTCCACGTCGTTCGTCGGGTCGCCGGTTTCGTCCGCTGCGTCCGCCTCGTCAACCGATTTGTCACTCGTCGCGGCGTTCCCTTCGTTCGCTTCATTCCCTTCATTCCCTTCATTCCCTTCCTCGAATCGCCGTTCGGGCGCGTCTTCGTCGCGCGGGAGCGTTTCCTCTTTCTGGTCGGTCAACCGTTCATAAACCGTTGTGGCCCGATCGGTAATCCGTCTGTGCAACGTTCGATGCGTCAGTTCCCCGCCGTGATACGAGACGTAGCCAGTCAGACAGGCCAACAAGATCAGACTGAATTTCCAGAACCCCCCGGCACCGTACGGGTCGCGACGGCGCGAACCGGAGGCCACCAGCGCCAACAGGAACGCGAGCACCGCGACGAGAATTCCGCCCCATCGGTGAATATCGATGCTTCTGTCGAAATCGAAACGATTCCACTCACCGTCGCCGTTGATCTGGGCCATCGACCAGCCGGTAACGCATGCGAGAATTGCCATCCAGGCACCGAGCCAGAGACAGTAATAGGCTGCATCGGACATCGGCGACTCACCCCGGAATCCAAAGAGCGCAAACAGCGCGCCTCCCATGATCAGGCCCACGGGAAAATGAACGAGAACGACGTGAACCAGGCCGACAAGCTCCCAAACGAGTTGCCCGGTGCCGTCGATTCGATCGGCCGTGGGCGGTGTCTTGATGTCTTTTGACGGATCGGTTTCGACGGCCGGCGGCGGTTCAACCTGGGGATCGTCGCTGGCTTTCGCCACATCGTTCGCGTCCGCGACGGGCGGTACCGGTTCAGTTTCCGGAACATAAACGATGAGGACGCCTTCGGGCCATTCCGCTCCCTCATCGATCCAGAGACGAATCTTTTCGATTTCGTCGCCGGGGAGCGGGCCGCCTTCGTCCGGTGGAGGCATCATGACCTCGTCGTCGTCCGAGGAAACGTAGTCGAACAAGTCACTGTACTTGCTCTGACCCGGATCGAGATAATTGGAAACCTGATCGGGATCGTCGATCCGGAAGTCCCCCTCTTGCTCCGCGGGGCCGTGGCAGCGCACGCATCGCGCTTCGAAAATCGGCTTGATGTCATTTGCGAAATCAATCGTCGCATCCATTGCCACCGCTTCCTGAGCCGACGATTGGCCGGACGTTGAGGCCCCCAGCAAAATCAATAGTCCCGCGGATGCCGCGATTCGACTTAAACGCCTGGTCAACATTTGACAATTCCTCAATGTTTCCTGAACCTGTCCCGCTTGATTATCCTTCACGGGAAAGGGTCGGGCAAGCCGGACGTGACAGACGATCCGCGCCAGGCGGTCGCGGATTCTCTCAACCCGTCAAAACTCCTCGATTCGGGCCGCCACGTCGACACTAAATACCTTGCCGTCCCCCATGCGACCCGTCCGCGATTGCTGAACGATGATCCGCGAAACCTCGTCGACCTGATCGTCGTCGGTCCACACGCAAATCTCCACTTTCGGCAAAAAGACGACCGAATACTCGTTTTCCTGGTATTCAGAAAGATAACTCTTTTGGCGTCCATACCCGCGCACTTCGCGAACCGTGATGTTGGTGTGCCCCGCGCGGCAAAGCGCTTCCAGAACGCGCTCGGCGAGGAACGGCTTAACGATAGCGAGGACCTGTTTCATGAGCGGCGAGTGAGAGTGGCGAATGGCAAGTGGCGATGTGGAGAGTTGAGGGTTCGGTGTTGTCGGCCGCTCCCCCCGGCCTTGTGCGCCTTGTGCCGGTGGGAGAACGGGTCTGACGACTCTGCGGAAGCTGCCACAGGAACCGGGCGCTCTTCTTCCGCGAAAATCTGCGATATCAGCGGATTACCATCGGTCGATTGGTTGACGGAGGATCAAAGGTCAAGGGTCAAGAGTCCGTGTGGACCATGTCCAGTGGCGATCGGACGTTTGCCGCACCGAGTCCTCGGAAAATCCGAGTTGAGTAACCAGGCCGCGAATATCCGCCAGTGAAAGCGCGGCGTGAAGTGACTCGCGAAACAGCTGACGCGAATGTTCGTTTTCACCGCCTGCATACGTCGCGACCAGTTGATCGAGCTGATCCTCCGTCCCGGGCCGGAGCAAGTCGCGAAAGTACAACAACCCGTCGGCGCGGACGACGCGCACCGCTTCGCGCAAACACTCGTCAGGTTCCGGAATGTGGTGGATAATGCTGTTGGAGATGACGGCGTCGAACATCTGGTCGGGAAAGGGCAGGGCCTTGGCGTCCACATGCCGCAGTTCGATCCGCCGCGTCAGTCCGGACTTTTCCAGGTTAAACCGGGCGAGGTCCAGCATGTACACAGCCGCATCGACCGCCATCACACGACACGACGGGTGCCGCTGGCACAACTCGACCGGGATCAGCGCCGTGCCGGTCCCGAGGTCGAGCACGTCGTCTCCAGGTAGTCCGGCCGACAGAAGGTCGGCAACAAACAGTTCATTCACCGCTGCATGGTCCATCGCGTTGTAATCGCGCGCCTCCTCGGGCGAGTCCATGACTTCCGGTTCAAGGATTCTTTCCAGCGCCATTTGCCGTTAACCTTCAAGCCTTTCGTATGCTTCGTCGGTGTCGATTGGTTCGGGATCGAGCCACCAGCCAAGTGCGAACATCGCCACGGCCATCACGAGATACGCGATGGAGAATTCGATGATAATCTGGCGTGTTGCGAGGTCGAGAATGACTTCACCATTTGCCGGATTTTTCACCAGACCGATGTCCCACGGCCAGTACATCCGGTCGCCGGGAATGGGCGAGTGCATGACTCCGAACAATACAAGGATTCCTCCCGTCGCGAAATAAAGCGAAGCGGCAAAAAATCGCCGGTCAATGATCCGCGCGAGGGCGGAGGCCCAGATCAGACTGGTAATGATAAACCCCCCGGCAAGAACCTGCAGATGCAGCAACTGGGATTGCAGGAATCCCGCCTCTTCCGGCTTGACCCGCGAGTAATCAAGGGCCGGCAAATACTGGCCGAGGTAGATCATGATCAACTTGGCGACGGCGGGAAGGCAGGCGATCGCCAGCGCGGCGTAGTGTCGTCGCGGCGTGGCGTGAAAACTTTGCGCCGTAATCTCGATGCCAATAAAGATGAGGATCGGCAGCACGGCTGCTTCCGGAATGAACTTGAACAATACGCTGAAATACCCGATCAATCCCGCACCGCCCACGAAAAGTGCCGTCGCGAGCGTGTACGCCGCCCTCCCGCCCATCGCCTTGTAGGCCGGGTGCCCGATGTAGGGAGTCGTCTGAATCACACCCCCGCAGAGCGCCGCCACGATCGTCGCTCCGGCCTCGACGCCAATGATTTGCCGGGTCTCAAAACTGTCGCCTGCTGCCGCCGCGCTCTCGGTGCAATCGATCCCGCCAATGACCGTGGCGATCGCGAACGGAATGATATAGGGCAAGTAGCCGAACGCCGCCGTCATCGCCGAAAGCCATTCAAATGAAAAGGCCTTCATCCACTCGCTGGGATACAACACGGGATCGACATGCCCGCCCCGATGCGTCAGCGAGGTTCCGGTCACGGCGTCAACGCCCATTGTCAAATACCAGATGATGCAACCGGCGACGACCGCTCCCAGGGCACCGGGTATTTGCAAGGGCAGCTTGCCGCGCGCAACCAGCGTCGCCAGCACGATGACCAGCGCCCCGAATCCGACGACCGGATTGGCGGCAAGCTTGGGGAACTGTGTAAAGGCAATCAGCACCAGTGCGATGGCGGCCAGCGATCCGAGCAGCCCGGCGCGTGGAAAGACGTCGCGAATCCAGTCGGAACCAACCGCCAAAACGGCTTTGACGATTCCGGTCAGGAACAATGCGCAGATGCCGATGTGCCACGCGTGGGTCGCCGCCGCGTCGACGTCCATCCCGGTGTCCCTGGCGGCGACGAACGCCGGACCGAGCACAAACAACACCATTCCGATCGTGCTGGGCGTGTCCAGCCCCAGCGGCATCGCGGTCACGTCGCTGCGGTTTTCCCGTCGCGCCAGTCGAAACGCCATCCAGAAATACAGCAAGTCGCCCACGAGCACGCCAATCGCCGTCCCCGGGACCATGTACTTGAGCGCAAAGTCGACCGGGAACTGGAAAATAGTCGCCAACATGGTCACCGTCAGAACCAGCCCGGCGATATTGTCGAGCATCAGGCCAAAGAAGGCGTTGACATCGCCGGGCGCGGCCCACTGGTAGCGCGCGTTTTTCACGACAGCCCCTTTGGAGAATCGGGTCCGCAGCCTTCGCGGGTGACACGAACTTGCCGGATTCAAATAAACCGCTGCGCGGCGCAAGCCGCGGCGCAGCGATGATTCCGGGGCGGATTCTAACGCGTTCGCAAGGGCTTTTCAAAGGGTGTCATGCGGCTCATCGTTCCTCCGTTCGGCAGTCCCCGATTCGCGAAATCCGCGGACCCCCCAGCATCAGTCCGCCCGACTGGAGAATTGCTGATGCACCGATGGCAGTCTAGAATAAATAGACAATACCGCGACAGTCGGGCCGCGATCAGGAAGCCGGAACAGATCGATGACGTCGTCAATTCCATTCAGCCGGGTTAGCTGGCATGATTGCGCGAAGAATTGAAAGGGCGGGAATAGCGCGCGTGTGTCAGGCGTGCGGTTGACGGGTGTTCTTCGAAGATGATCCTTGAAACCATTGTCACGACCCGCAACGAGGAGGGATCGACCAACGTCGCACCGATGGGGCCGGTCTGCGAGGGCACGGACCTCGACCGGTTCGAGTTGAGGCCCTTTCAGTCGGCGACAACCTGTGCGAACCTTGTCGCGAGACGCGAGGGGATTCTTCACATCACGGACGATGTGCTGCTGTTTGTTCAGGCGGCCCTCAACCGGCTGCCGGGGGATATCGCTCTGCGCGCGGGAGAAATGGTCGACTGCGAGGCGCTCGCAAATGCCTGCCGGACTTGCGAGTTTGAAGTCGCGCATGTCGACCTGACAGCTCCGCGCGCTTCCATCCAGTGCCGAACGGTTTACGCGCGCCACCTTCGCGAGTTTTGTGGATTCAATCGCGCGCGGCACCTGATCCTGGAGGCAACGATTCTTGCGACGCGAATTGATTTTGTTCCGCTCGAGGAAATCCGCGCGCGAATTTCCGAATACGCGCCGGTCATTGAAAAAACGGGTGGGGAACGGGAACTTGCCGCGCTCGAATTGCTCATTCAGGTTGTGAATGATGCGGCTGACGTTGAATCCCGTTTTCCCGCAACGAGACCCCTGTTGTGACGTCGGTCGAGGTTGCCAGCGGGAGCCGGCTGCATTTCGGACTGACGCGTGTCGGGTCGCGGGAGGGGAAATACGCGGGAATCGGTGTCATGATCGAGCAGCCCGTGACGCGTTTGCTCGTCCGGCCCGCCGTGCGATTCAATGCCCCCGGTTCTTCCCGGCTGGAACGAATGGCAACGGCCTGGTTGGCGCATCTGAACCGGAGCGGCGAAGCACTGCAAATGGAGCTTGTCGATTCGCCGCCCCGCCATTCGGGTCTGGGAAGCGGGACACAACTGGCCCAGGCAATTGCCGCCGGAGTCAACCGCTGCGCCAGTTTGCCCGATCCGCATGTGCTGGAAGTCGCCCGCGTCCTTGATCGCGGACAACGGTCGATGATCGGCAGTTTCGGATTCCGGACGGGGGGACTCGTGGTGGACCGGGTCGACGGAGTGCCCGGTGATTCCGCCACGCTCGCGGAGTCCGTATCGCTGCCGCAGTCATGGCAAGTCGTCCTGGTACGTCACTTGTCAGCCGTTCGCACCTGGGGAGCGATCGAGCGCGAAGCTTTTGAAAAACTCAAGACCGCGACCTCCGAGGGCGTCACGCTTGAGCGGGTGATCGACGAGGGAATCCTCCCTGCCGCGCGTGCCGCGGATTTTGACGGATTCTCCGACGCCGTGTTTGAATACGGGCGTCAATCCGGACTATACTATCGCGAGATTCAGGGTGGCCCGTGGAATGGTCCCGCGATCACCGCAATCGTCAAGTCTCTCCGTGAATGGCACATTTCGGGCGTTGGACAATCGTCGTGGGGACCCGTCGTGTTCGGATGGTGCAAGGACCCAAGTCACGCCGACCAGGTCGCGCGCCAGACCCGCGACCGGTTTGCCGAGGAAGTGGATGTGTCGGTCGCGCGGGTGCGCAATGAGCCGGCCCGGGTCCGGCAATTTGATCAAGACAATCTTACTGGTTAACGCTTCATCGTATGGTAACGCTCGGAGTCAACATTGATCACGTGGCGACGATTCGCCAGGCAAGGGGAACCGCGCAGCCCGACCCGGTGTGGGCCGCCGCGCTGGCGCAACTGGGGGGTGCGGACTGCATCACGGTCCACTTGCGCGAGGATCGCCGCCATATCCAGGACCGGGACGTGGAGATTCTTCGCAAGACGGTAACGGTCAAACTGAATCTCGAATGCGCGTGTGTTCCCGAAATGCTGGACCTTGCCCTTCAACTGAGTCCCGACCAGGTTTGCCTGGTCCCGGAGCGGCGCGAGGAGCTAACGACCGAGGGAGGGCTGGACGTGGCGGGCCGGGCCGACCAGGTGGAGCAGGCGGTGCTGCAACTCACGGCGGCGGGAATTCGAGTCAGCCTCTTTATCGATCCCGAAGAAGCCCAGATCAACGCGGCGGCGCGTGTCGGGGCGCACATTATCGAAATTCATACCGGGCGGTACGCGAACAGTTCCGGTGAAGACCGGCACAAGGAGTTGTCGAAGATTGAACTTGCGACCGATTACGCGATGCGCGCCAGGCTGGAAGTTCACGCCGGTCACGGATTGAACTACGAAAACGTTATTCCGGTGGCGGCAACGCAAGGGATGCGCGAACTCAACATTGGCCACGCCATCATAGGCCGCGCGGTTTACGTCGGGATGCAGGCCGCCGTGCGCGAAATGAAGGAACTGCTTGACAGCCTTACTCGTCGTCGTTACGGATAAGACCGGCTCCGGAATTGTAGAATTTGCGTCGGCGTGTCTCGACCTGCTGCGTGCATGCTCCCTGTTGCTGCCGCAAGTCGGCGAGCGCGGCGATCGTGTACGGACACTTGAGCGTCTCCTCGCGGAAGCGGATATAGTCGGCGTGCTCCGCCTCAAGGATATTCAGCAAATACTTGCCAAGCTCCTCCGTCGTCGGGACGCCGATCTGGTTGCGTCTCCAGATTTCGCCAATCGTGTGGACCCCCGCGTCGCGCCGGCCGTTGATCCGCGCCATGCGCCGGACGAGTTCCTTGTCACCCCGCACCGCCTGCTCCAGTTCCGCAGCGCGTGCCGCATCGAGCGACTCATCAAGAAACGCTTCCAGTTCGGCGTCCGTAAACTCGGTGGACATCAGCGGAGAAAACTACAGCAGCGGAAAAAATCGGGAACGAGTGACAATCGTGATTCTAGCACGACAACCTGCCGACGCCAGATGGATTGGTTCGTAGTCCCGCCGTCAGGCAGATCGCAGCGCCTCGTGCGCAACGACACTTCATCAAAACCCGCCCTCCTCGAGACGCTTATTCGCGGGCCCTACATTGATTTTCTGCCCGGCGCGGCGGACGGAGCGCTGGTCGCGTACTTCCAGGGACTCGACCAGGCACCTTCCGCGGCGCGGCTGGCCGACGGACTGGAAATACTCCTCGCGAGTACGCGACGGGGCCTTCTCCGTGCGGGGAATTGATCTTAAGACCGACTCGCTCCAGTCGCTGGCCGTCGGGAGCATTGGCCTTGCGACACCGGACAATCCGGGCCGCGCGGCGCGAACGGGTGATCGCTTCGATTGCGCCTCGTCGTACCAGGCGGATTGGCTGGAATGGAATCCGCGAATCGCGGTCGGCCAGCAACTGCTGCCGCCAGGCATAACGGACTCGGCAGTTACCGACTCGCCAATCCGCTGGCCAATGTCCCGGCATGGCCCGCCGACGCAATTCGACGGGCCACCGAAGCGGAAGACGCGCTGATTTTCGCGGATCCGCAGGCACCGGCCGCTCCGCTGGACGCCGCCGACATCGACACGGCCGAAGAAGGCCGCTGGCTGGTCGCCTCCTCGATTTCCTGCGACGCCGCGCTGGACGGCGCGGCGATCACTCACTGGCGCTTCGTTGCTGGTTCGCCTTGAACAGGGCGCTCAATTACAGTTTCCCGAACGCATCGAGCGCCTGATCGATGTGCGCGTCGGTCAGTGCGGCGCTGACCTGGACCCGCAGCCGTGCTTCTCCGCGCGGAACGACCGGGAATCCGAACCCGATCACCAGCACACCCATTTCAAAAAGCCGCTCCGATTTCCGAATCGCTTCCGCCTCGTCACCGATCATGATCGGAATGATGGCGGTCGGCGAGGGCGTACAGTCAAAACCGCGCTCCGCCAGCCCGTCGCGGATCCGTCGAACATTGGCGTGGAGGCGCGCCACGATTCCGGGGTCCTCTTCGAGCACGTCGATCGCGGCGGCGGCACTGTAAGCAACCGTTGCCGGCAGCGCGTTGGAGAAGAGACTCGGCCTTGCCCGCTGTTCCAGCAAGGAAATGGCATGGCGCGGCGCCGCGACATAGCCGCCCGCCGCGCCCCCCAGCGCCTTGCCCAGCGTTCCAGTGAAGACGTCGATCTGGCCGCCATCGATTTCGAAATGCTCGTGGGTCCCG
>JBGTFW010000177.1:0-29949 GCA_041747075.1 Pirellulaceae bacterium | reverse complement strand
GGCGAGTCCGCGACGTGGGCCGATGTCGCCGACCAGTTGTTCACCGTCAGCCTGTTTGCACAGGACTCTCCGCGCGTCGTCGTTGTCACCAATGGTGAAGACTTTGTAACGAACTTTCGCCGTGAACTGGAATCGCTCGTCGATCAATCGACCTCGAGGAAATCGGGAATTCTTGTCTTGCACGTGACAACCTGGGCGGCCAACACGCGTCTGTACAAGTCGGTCGATCGATCCGCTTGCCAGATTCGCTGTGCCGAGCCCGTTTCCCCGCGAGGAAAAAGTCGCGATGCGACGTCGATTTGCAAGTGGATATGCGCGCGCGGCAAGACCGCACACGGTTTGGCGCTGACGCAAACGCTTGCTCGCCAGTTAATGGAAATCGTCGAGTGGAACCTGGCTCGCGCCGATCAGGAGTTGGCCAAGCTGGCACTTTTCGACGTCGAACTCGATGCCCAGGCCATTAATCAGATCGTGGGGGGTTGGAAAGCGCAGTCAATCTGGGATGCGGTCTCCGCCGCGGCGATTGGCAAGACCGACGAAGCGCTCACGCATCTGGCGAACTTGCTGCAATCGGGCGAACATGCATTGGCGCTGTACGGGCAGCTTTCCTGGTCCCTCCGTCGTTACGGGCGGTTGTGGGAATTGGTCTCGCGTCAAACGCGGCGCGGGCAGCGGACGGACCTGTCGGTCACGCTCGCGGCGGCGGGATTTCGCAACTGGGGGGGCGAAATCTCTAACGCCGAGGCGAGCGTCAAGCAGTTAACGCGCCGCCGCGTCCGGAAAATCTACGGGTGGCTTAGGGAAACGGACCTGGCCTTGAAGGGGTCGCATTCGGAGGAAACACGTGCAAGGCTGGCGCTGGAAAAGCTCTTCTTTCGCATGGCGCGTGAATCAGCGAGTGGCGCCGCCGGGAATTCGTAGCCGTTTCTTGCGACGTTCGTTGCTTCCGTCGGGCAGGAATGCCCAACGTACGGTTGGGAAAGCCGTGGATTGCTGGCATTCTCCGTTCGGCTTGCCTGCCCCAGTCGTTTGTTCTAGTCTCCGCCGCCGGACCCTGCCGGCCAACCAAGGTATTCATGGCGGACGCAATCATGCCGAAAGTTTTCTTGCCAAATTCACTCGAGCCAAAAGCATTCATGCCGCCGGGAATCTGCGCGGTGCTCGCCATGTTCTTTTTGTTTGCCTCCGGGTGCCAGATGTTTGTCAAGTCACCGTGGGTCGAAAGCCGACCGCGCAAGACGGCCGGCGTTTCAGCACCCGCCGAAAGCCCCGCGCAAGCGTTTTCAATCGGCGACGCACCGGCGCAGCGTCACCAGCCGCGCTCGCTGGCGTCCCTCATGCAAGGGTCGCCCGCTTCAACACAATTTCCACCTTCATTTCCCGACGGAAAACGGCCCGCAACGGCCGTCCTCGATCTGGAATCGGTCAGCCTCAATCCGCCCGGCGTTCACGTCGAAGCGAAAACGTCGATCGACGAGCTTGAAATTGATGACCCATTGCCGGACATTCTGAAAACACCCGGGCATTCGTTCGCGCAAGTCGCGGCACAGACCGCCGCGCAAACCGCGGCACAGACCGCCGCTCAAAAAACCGCCGCACAACCTGTTACGAAACCCGAAACGCAATCGATTTCGCCCGACAACGCGCAACGCCAGGTCGAGCCGTCAAGCGACGCGGCTTTCTCCGAAGACGCAACAGTCGCCGCCAATGAAACGGCCGGGAGTTCGCCTGACGGGGAACCGCAAATCAGGCTCGTCGCGCATTCCGAAGCGATCGATCCAACGGAGATTCCGGAACAGCTCGACTCGTTGTTGACGCAGCCTGCCGCCGAAAGTGGTGCGCCACCGGATTCGTTGACCGAGGACCCGGACAACGGGAAAGCGACTCCGTCGGCGGTCCAGCAGGCGTTTCTCCGCGAGGAGGTTTTGCCAGGCCCGGGAACAGCTTCTCCAGGAAATTCGGCCACCATGACGGACTCAGGGGAGATTCCGGCCGATTCCCAAGGCGCGCCCCGACAGTTAACGTGGCGCGAGCAACTCGGTGCCGCGATCAAGTTGCTTGAGAACGAGCCGCAAGGCGAGGTGACCGTCGCGCATCGCGCGGCGCGACTTGAACTGTTGCGTGTCGTCGCGGGGATTGAGCGGCAGCCCTGGGAGAACGAAGCGGACGTCGACGAGGCGGGGTATTGGCAAGGCCAGTTGATGGCACTGGATACACTTCTGAACGGTGCCGCCGCCGAGGAAACGCCTGGTGCCAATGAAGCGGCCGTTCAGCGCCGCCGCGCCACAATCGCCGCGAATCATCTGGAACGGGCGGCTGGACATCTCGCCAGCCGCGCCGCGCTAACGATCGACAGCGCCACATTCTGTACGCAGGTCCAGGGGTTCGGCCAATTCACGCCGGCCGCGACATTGTTTATGCCGGGCCAGCAAACGATGGTCTATTGCGAAATTCGAAACCATTCCACTCGGCGCGAACGATCCGAAAACGCACTCGCGGCGGGACCGGAGGAAATGTTTGTCGCGGAACTGCGAGGCCAGTTCATGATCCTCGACTCGGACAACCGGGTCGTGCATCAGCATCAGTATCCGGCGATTCGTGACGTCACTCCGTGGCGGCGTCGCGATTTTTACATGTACTTTCCAGTCACCATCCCGGCGTTGCCGGCCGGAAGTTACCGATTGCAACTGTCGATCGACGACGTCGCGGGCAAGAAGTTCGCCACGGCTGAACCCGACCTGAGTTTTTCAATCGGTGGAGAACCATCGTCGGGTCGCCCGCCACGGACGACCGCGGTTCCTCCTCCGGCGTCATCGCGCTGAGCGACCGGTCTCGAACCAGTTGAGGGAAGTATGGAGTTCCTGATCGGACTATTCGCCGTCGCGGCCATTGTTGCCGGACTGGTCCTCGCGAGACACATGTCGCTGGTAACCGGTTGCCTGCTTGTGATTATCTCGGGAATCACGGTCGGTCACCCCTTCTGGCACGCCGACGCCGGACCAATTCCGTTGACGCTTGACCGGATGATGTGGAGTTGGCTGATTCTCTCTTTCGGCGGATTGACGCTGCTCCGCCGAACGGAACCGGCGCCGTTGAACCGGGTCGACGTGATGGTCATTCTGCTGGCCGTTGCCCTGGTCGCGGGGACTTTCGCATGGGACTGGCGATACCGGGAAAACCTCCCTCTTTCACGACTGTTGTTTTTTAACCTGATCCCAATGGGATTTTATTTCGTTGCGCGACATTGCAAGCTGCGCGAAAGCCATTTGTACATCGTCTATTCAGTTCTCGCTCTTTTTGGTCTGTATCTGGGAGTCGTGTCGATCGCCGAGCAACGAGAGTGGACGGCGCTGGTTTATCCGACGTACATTCTCGATCCAGTCAATTTTGAATTTCTTGGACGGGCGCGGGGTCCCTTTCTGAATCCTGTTTCGCTGGGCATTTATCTTGCGACCTGCCTTGTCGCGGGTGCGGGGCTGTGGCGCGTCAGTCATCCGCTGGTTCGGACCGGGCTGCTGGGGCTGGTGCTGGTCCTGATTACCGCCAGCTTGCTGACACTCACGCGAAGCGTATGGGTTGGATGTGCATTGGCGGTGGCGATCGTTTGCTGGTTCCCGGCTCATCGACAGGTGCGCGGGGGATTGGTCGTTGCGGGGACGCTGGTTGTTGTGTGTCTCGCCCTCCTCTTTGCCGACAAGCTGAACCGGTTTCAGCGAGACAAGCACGTGACGGAGGCGGAAATGGCCGAGTCGGTGACGTTGCGACCGATGCTGGCGTACGTTGCCTTGAAGATGTTTCGCGACAGACCGTTGTTTGGTCACGGATTCGGCCAGTATACGGCTGCCAAGAAGCCGTATCACTACAACGAGACCGCCGACTTGCCGCTGAGAAAGGCGTTGCCGTACATGCAACACAATGTTTTCCTCTCGTACGCGACGGAAACCGGATTTGTCGGGCTGGCGCTGCTGGCGCTGCTACTGGGAACCGCGGCGGTCCGGGCGTGGCGACTGTGGCAAACGGTGGATCGCCCGTGGGGGGAGCGTTGGTTCGGGCTGGTGATGCTGGCCTTCCTGGCGAACTACGTCGTCAACGGATTGTTTCACGACGTTTCGATCATCCCGCACACCGCCGCGCTTTGGTATCTGTTGCTCGGTATCCAGGAGAACGTGATCCGGCAACGGTTAGCGTTCAACGCGGGGGCGGGCGAAGGAGAGTTCGACGCGCGAGTTGCGGCCTGACAAGGCCAGCATTTTACGGCTGGTTCGGCTAGGCCCGGACCCGGCACCTTGCTAGTATCCGCCCCCGATCACCGCGACTTGCCATCCCTTTCGACCTCGGACAGGAAGTCCGCGGACAAGGAAGTCCGTTGCCGCCACCAGATTTCAACGAACAAACCGGCAAGAACTTGCCGGCCAGGTCCCGCCACGTTCCCGCTTGCCGGCGCGACCGTCCGCCCGTTACGCGCGCAATTGAACCCGTTGGCTGGTTGCGCGGCGCGCTGTGGGTGCTCTCGATATTCGCGTTGTGGGGGCAATGCGAATTGGCAGCGGTCGCGCAAACGGTAGCGCGGGCACCGATTGCCCGGCAGCTTCGTATTTCCTGGGGAGGTGGCGCGGCTGCGACGTGGCAGGGAGAAGTGAGGATTTCCAGCGGCGCGATGAAACTCGGTGCCGTACTTGGAATGGAACCCGACGCCGGTGCGGCGATCAATGTCGTGGGACGAAGTTTCCGGCTCGGCACTCTTCGCCCGTCCGGATTCGGCGGTGCGATTGTCGATTGCCAGGACGAAGGGAACGTCTGGCTGGAAATCGAGTTTTTCAGCAACGAATCTCCCGACGTCCGGCTTCGCCAGTCGATGCCGCTCGCCCAGATCCTGGCAAGTCCGTCGGGGGACGGCGCGCGGTGGCAACTCGACCACTCGGGAAACGTACTGGAAATCCGGACCCTCCCAGGGAGCGAGCTCCCGCTGGAGATCAATCGCAGGCATCTGGTGTTTTCGCCCGGAGAGACATTTGTTTTTTCGCTTCTCGCCGTGGAGACGCCGTTCGCCGCCGGTTCGCGCGCGAAGCTTCGCGTGCAACTCACGCCCGCGCGGTCGCTTGTCGCGGTTGACGAGACCAGCGTCGAGGTCCAGATCGACTCGCAACAGAGAATCATTCCGCGGGAGGTCGAAATTCGCCTGCCGGAGTCGCAAGGGGCGTGGGACGTTCGCCTGGAACTGGCCGAAGAAAGCTTTCCGGTTCGTATTGGCTGGACGCGGCCGCGAATTGAAAGGAATTTTCAGGTCGTCGTCGTCGACGATACGCCGCGCGCCGACGCGCCGGTCAACGGCACGGCGTTGTGGCGGGAAGTCATGGCGAGTGGCGTCACGGACAACCCGTGGGTGCCCAAGCTTCCAGCGTTGCCTCCGCTGAGATTGACGGCTGGCGCCAAACGGCACGACGCCGGCGCACGAACGATCGAACGCGAGGGACGTGAGTTTACGGAACTTGCGCCGGGTGGCTGGCAAGCCCTCCCGCTGAGGATTTCCGAAATGGGCACGCCGCATATCGTCGAAATCGAATACATTGACCAGGGACCGATGGCGCTGGGGATCAGCGTCCTTCAGCCGGACGAATCGGGAACGACACAGCCGTTTGGCGCCGATTCGGGGATCAGCATCCCCGACGATTTCATGTCCAGTGTTCCGGTCGTGCGGCGGCACCGGTTTTTCTTTTGGCCAAGGCACAAGTCGCCTTACCTGTTGTTTGCCAATCGGCACGCCTCGGCTCCCGCCGTAATCGGTTCCATCCACGTCCTTGCCGGGCCGGAGACCCTCGCACCCTCCCCCGCATGGCAGGGGGAAACGCGAGACGCTTCGATCGCGCGGCGGCAGTTCATGGCGTTTTATGAACAGCCGCTTTTCGTTGACAATTTTGCCTCCTCACGACGATTCGATTCGCAAACGGGTTTGTCCATTGACGACTGGCAATCGTGGCTGACCGGCGCGGAACGATGGGCCGAGTACCTCAAGGCCAGCGGCTATACCGGTGCCATGATCGTCGTCACGGGCGATGGCAGCAGCCTCTACCCCAGTCCGCTGATTCAGCCGACCAGCGGATTCGACAATGCCGCGCTCGCGTCGTCGCCCCTCGATCCGATGCGAAAGGATGTGGTGGAACTGTTGCTCCGCGTTTTTTCACGGGAAGGCCTGCAACTGGTGCCGCTGGTGAACTTCAACGCGCCGATACCGGCACTGGAGCGATCACGAAACGCGCCTGGCAAAATAATGACCGGCATTCTCATCAGTAGTTCCGACGGCCCGACAACCACGGGCGGCCAACTCCAACGGGCTGTTCCGGAATCGATATACAATCCGCTTCATCCGGAGGTCCAGGCCGCCTGTGCGGAAGTCATGGGCGAACTCGTCGAACGCTGCAAGGCGCACAAGTCGTTTGCGGGGCCGGGGCTGCTCCTTTCCCGAAACTCGCTGCCGGTGATTCCGGGCCAGTCGTGGTGCGGCGACGAGGCGACCATTCGACGTTTCGCCGCCAGCCGAAACGAAGTGCTTGCGACGGGCATGGACGCTCAATTCCTCGATCGCGTCATGGAAGGTCCCTCGCGCGACGCCTGGCTGGCGTGGCGACAATCGGAGATGGCCCGGTGGTACGCGCGACTTGTTGAACTGGCCGTCGGCGATTCCGGTTCGCGAAAGTTGTTTCTCGTGGGCACCGATCTGTTCGATGCTCAGGACGCTTTTTCCGCACTGGCACCTTCATTGCGGCGCGTTGGCGATCTCGGCACGGCGGCGGCACGGATTGGATTGCCAACAGACGCCATCGCGGACGACCCGGCAATGGTATTTCTGCGGCCTCACCAGATCGCGCCAGAAAAGCCGCTGGCTGCCTCGCGACTCAACTACCAATTGGACGGTTTCGACAGCCCGAGCGGTACCGTCGCAGCAAGTTCTCGCGGCGTCGCCATGATCCGGCAATGCTCGTGGGCTCATTTTGAACAGCTTCAGGGCACGCGTCCCTTTGGCCAGCCCGCTTCGCATCCCGTCATGCGCCTGCATCCGCTCATCGCAGCGGACTTCCGCGCACGCGAGCCGCTTGCCGACGCCCTCGCCGCCGGAGAACCGATGTGGATTATCGATGGAGGATGGCTTGCGGGATTTGGACTGGAACAGGCGAATTCCACCTGGATGGAGCGATTCACGCAACTGCCCGCGATTCCCTTTGTCAGTGTTTCGCCCGGCAGCGCCGGCGCAAACTCGGCGATCGTCCGCCAGGCCAGCGCGGCGGACGGGAACTGGTTCTATGTACTCAATCCGTCGCCGTGGCCATTGACCGTCACCGTGGAATTCTCGGCAAGGCCGTCAAGCATCGAATCGCTCGCGGGCGAATCAATGTCGCTCGATGAAGGCGGCGACGGGAGGCGACTGACGTTAGCGCTCGAACCCTATGAATTGCGGACCGGACGAATGGAAGACACCGTCGTCGTCGCTGGCTATTCGGCCGTCGCGGACTCGCGGATTGCATCGCGGCTTCAGTCGCAACTCGATTGGCTGATTTCCCGTGTCAGTCTCGCCGAACACGCCGCACCGATGAACGTTCTGGACAATCCCGGATTTGAACCGACCGAGGGGGATAGAGGCGATTTCGGCTGGTTCTACGATTCCGCCAGCACGAATGAAGTCGCCCTGCAAGGCGACTCGGCATTCGCCGGCAGTACGTCGTTGTCGCTGACCTCTACGGGGTCCCCGGTATTGATTCGCAGCAATGAATTCCGCGCGCCGGTCACGGGCCGCTTGTCGATCTCCGTCTGGATTCGCGTTCAGTCGCCGCGACATCCGCCCTTGCGAATTTCCGTTTTGGGAAGCGATGGTCGCCAGGTCTATTATCGGTTTGGAAACGTCGAGCCGTCCGCCAGCGACAATGCCGAAGCGTTGAAGCAATGGCGCGAACTTGCCGTCCATTTTGACGACTTGCCGCCGAACGGCGACCAGCCACTTCGTATCGGGTTTGAATTGATGGGTGCCGGACAGGTTGAGTTTGACGACGTCCGGGTCTACGACCGTTGGCTCGACAAACACGACGCCAACGCCATCGTTCAACAGTTGCAAATTGCCGGTTACCAGTTGACCAGCGGAGGGAACCTCGACAAGTGCCGGCACATCCTCGAAGGCTATTGGCCGGCGTTTCTCCGCGAACATTTTCCGGAAGCCCTTCCGGCCAGGGAAAAAAATGCCGCGGAAATGACGGACTCTTTCGTCGAGGATGAGAGCGCGGACGACGCACCGCGGGCGACTCGCCTGCAGGACCTGCTCCCCTCCGCGCTCCGCTCGCGGAGATGATCCCTTTCCTCCCATTCTTTTCGTCCTCCGCATCTTTCCCATGCCGGGTCCATCGTGCCTACCGGGCGTCTCGTAAAAGGGACTCGACGGGATCGGAGTTGCAATTTTCGATGGGCATTCGCACCAGAAGCGCGGACTTTCCCGCCTCGATGCTGCCCAGCGATGTTTCGACGCCCAGCGCGCGCGCTCCGTGCATCGTCCCCATTTTCAGTATCTCGTTCGCCGGGAGATACGGATGAAGGCGCGCAATCGCCCGCAACTCGTTCCACAAGTTCAGGTCCGGGTTGGATGCCCGCGAGTCGGTCCCGATCGCGACCTCGATACCGCGATCCCGCGCCGCCCTCATCGGCCATGGCGCGTGTCTGAAGAATTCGTGCGTTCGCGGACAGTAAACCAGATGCATCCGGTCCCGATGCCGGGCGACCCAGTCCAGATCGCCAGGTTCAAGATAGTTTCCATGGACAATCAGCGATCTCGGCGCGGCGGCGAGTCTCTCCAGATAATATCGCGGAGTTCGCGAAGTTGGCGGCACGACTTCCGACGCCACGGATGCAAGAAACCTGGCCAGCGGGCCGCTTCCGCAACCTGACCATTGAAGTTCCTCTTCGCTTTCGGCCAGGTGCATGGCGACCGGTGCGCGGTTGGCGACCGACCAATCGATCAGCTTCTCAAAAAATTCGTCGAGCAGGGAATAGGGTGCATGAGGGCTAACGCCAAAAGTAAGATTGTCGCTGGCTTCCCGATCCGTCGTTGAATTCCGGAAGTTGCGATGCCAGTCATCCAGTTCAGCCAGCCGACAGCGGATTTGTGCCGGATCAAGACAAATTCTTTCGACGAAAGCGGATACGAAGAATCCGGGCGGCGTCTCGAGGTCGAGAAACCATGGCTCGGTTGCAATTTCGCCGATCGCCGCCGTTCCCGCTTCGAGACTTTCCCGCAAGCCGCGAAGGATCGCTTCCCGACGATCGCCAGGCCCGACCGACCGGCGCGATTCGATCACAGAAGGAATCCATTGAGCTATTGAGATTCCGGATCGTCCGAGCGGCGCTTCAAGGTGGCTGAATTCAAGATGAACATGCGCGTTGACCATTCCGGGCAGTAACGCCACGTCGCCGGCATCCTCGTCGGCGGTGCTTCGACCGCCTGGAATGAGTCGCAGGATTCGCCCGCCGGCAGTTTCGATCGCCGCGTCGCGCAACGGCGGACGGGTTACCGGGACAATCCATCGCGCGCCGATCGTTGACAGTTGATTCTCGCTCAAGGTGAGTGACTCGTGGCACGAATTGCCGGTTCGTGGCCGGAAATCTGAATTCGGTAAAAGTTCAATTGCGAGAGTACGCGCCAATCACGGCAATCGTCCTTGCTCAAAAGATTTTTTCCAGTACTCACGGAACGACTTGAGTCGCGGGAGTGACTCCAGGTCTTTCACCCGCCCGGCAGCTTCCTTGCTGGCAATGATGTCGTCAAGACTGCAAACCGGAAACCCTTCCACGTCCACGCGCCGCTGCCAGGCCTCCTCGAACCGTTCGATTCCGTCAGGCGCAGCGACAAGATCGAGGTCAAAGGGTCCGTTTTTCAATTGAACAAAATCCTTGCCCCGTCGAATCTCCTCCGATTGAATTCCGGTGAGCGCAAAACCGAGGTCGATCAAGGCGGCGACCAGCGCGCGACCGTTATCGGCTGATTTCTCGACAAAGATGTCGGCGTCCTGGGTCGTATCCGGGAATCCCAGAAGAATCGCGCCCGATTTTCCCAGAAACAGATATCGAACGCCGTGACGCGCAAAGCAATCGCGGATTTCCTCGGCCTGTCGATATTCAAACGCGCGCATAGCCTAACCAGTCGGGCAAGTTTGTTTCGCACCATTGCCGGTATTCCTCCATCGTTTCGAACGACCGGTATTCAGCGTCGTCGAGAACCGGCTTGTACGTCTTGATAAAGGCGTACCGGAACCGCAGCGCCAGCGGACGCCGCGCCGCCGCTTCGAATTCATCGAGCCAGTCCGGTGGAATGCCCATTCGCTTTGTCAGTAGGGCGAACTGCCAGTTCGCCTGAAACACGCGGAAAGTGCGAACTGGCAGTTCGCACTACGGTTCGCACGACGGTTCGCACGACGGTTCGCACGACGGTTCGCACGACGGTTCGCACTACGGTTCGCACTACGGTTCGCACCACCAATTCATACTACGTCATCGGCCGACAACGTTGCGATTATAGCGCGCCGAGTGCGGAAATGCTCGACAAAAACCAGAGCGCGTCGTCGTGTGAAACATTCCGGAATGGCAATTGACACTGGCCCGCGGAAATTGCTACATATGCCCGGCTTTTCCCTCAAGTAACCACTGGCCGCGGCCGACAGCCCCGGGAATCGACGCCATGCAAACTCAAATACCGTACGCGCACCACGAATTGACCCACTTGTGGGATCAGCTCGTGTGTGAATTTCTCCGCCGCGTCGCCGGCACGCCTTCGCAAGCCGCCCTCGAAGACGCGTTTGCCGCCATGCACCTGACGGCCCATCTCGTCGCCCGGTACATCGGTGATTCGCGAGCCGTCCTGCGCCCCACGATGACGTTGCCGCAACTGGCGGACAAGCTTCGCCGCGAGACCGACCCGGTAGTGCAATGCGTCAACGTCCAGGCGCAAATCGAGACCTTCGGACTTTCAACGGGGACGATCGCCGACAGCCGCTGGTTGCTTGCACTCTGGTCGCTCGTGATGGACATGATGACCGCGACGGGACAGCGAACAAGGATCGAAGTCAACATCGGTGCTTGCCAGGACGGCTTTGAAATCGAAGTCGGCCACGACGCCTGCCGGTCGTTAACTGAAACGGACATCGATTTTTCCAGAACATTGACCGGGCGCTGGCTCCACGCGATCTGTCCGGAATGGTCGATCACCCTGCCCGCTTGTCCGCTGGGTGGCCGCGCGGTTCAGGTGCGTATTCCCGCCAGGCTGTTGCGCCACGCGGCCTGATCCAGGACTCGTTGACAAAAACTTTCCTTCGCCACGCAAACCGTTGACCGTCCAGGACATCCCGAACATGCGACCATGGCAACAATGGTGGACGACGGTCACCGGCTGGTATCGATCGAGCAATTCCGTGACGCGGATGGCGTGTATTGCCATTCCTTTCGCGCTCGTGGCCGTGATGATCGGTTCGCGAAACGGCTGGCTTGAGGAGGGGCGTGTCGATCTTTTCAAGGGGCGCCATTTGACCAGTGATGAAATCGGTGCCATGCAGATCGCCTTTGGCCAGGCCGGACTCAATGACTATGAGGTCGAGCCAACATCGGTTCGAGTTCACCGGGCCGAGCGAGCCAGTTTCCTCAAGGCCCTTGCCGATCACGGTGCGATCCCGGCCGACCTGAACACGCCCGAAAACCAGACCGGCCTGGAGTTCCTCCAGTCGCGATCGTGGCAGCGGCACCATTTGCTGGAACGCAAAAAACAAACCATCCGCGAGATGGTCCAGCAGCTCGCGTTTGTTCGAAAGGCGATTGTCGATTACGACGAGACCCGTGGCATCTCCCCATTTGAGGACTTGCGACGAGCGGCAATCGTGACCGTTCAGCCCGAAGGGACCCGCGTCCTCGAACCGGTGGAAGTCAAGGCCGTGCGCGACACGGTTCGCGGTGCCGTTGCAGGGTTAAGGTCGAGTGACGTGACCGTCATCGACATCAACGCCAATCGATCGTACGTCGGCGACGACGAACTGATCCCGGCCCACGCCGCGCCGCACGCCGCCGCCCGTATCGAAGAAGAGCGCAAGTATGAAAACAAGATTCGCAGCGCCTTGTCGGCCTATCCCGGCGTGCGCGTCAACGTGGAGGTCGCCATTGATCCGATCCTCCGCAGGGTTCGCGACGAGCGGACGGTCGATCCGGATGCCGTGACGGTCAATCGAACGGTCGAGCAGGAATACTCACGTCCCGGTCCCGCCACAAGCCCCTCGACTCAGCCGCTCGAGTCGCGTTTTGCGGGTGCGAACGGACAGGCGCGGATTTTTGCAACGTCCGGGACACAGCGAAAGACCGAAGTAATCCAGTCCGTCAGCGGCGGTTCATTCGAGTCAATTGAAACCGCGGGACTGACCGTAACGCGGGTTCAGGTATCGATTGGCGTCCCCGAGCGGTGCGTCGACTGGTTCGTCAATCGCCAGCAACGGCAGACGACCGCCACGTCGGCCCGCGCTGGAAATCGCGCCGATCCCCCATCGGGCAAGTATCTCGCGCGCGTCGCCGAGGAGGCCTTTGCGCAAATTCGCGACGACGTTCGGCAAAAGGTCCTGCCGCTCGTTCCCTCGCACGAAGCATTTGAAAATGACGGGCCAAACATTGTCGTGACGGTCGATCCGGAAATCCCCATCGACCACCACGAAACTCTTGAGTATGCCGCGCCCCTCACGGCGTCGTTTCCGTGGCCGACCGTCATCGTTGTCGGATTGGGAGTCCTCCTGGTGGTCTGGGCCAGTCCCCGCTCGCCCTCGATCCGCCATCGCGGGTCAGCCCGCTCCTTGCGCCGCGCACTGCCCGCGCGCGCCGACAACGAATTGCTTGTGCAACTGGACGAGTGGAGTCGCGAGAATCCCGACGCCGCCGACGATACGATACGCGCGTGGATGCAACGTCGCGCTGGTTAACGCGAAATTACGGAACAAACCCTTATGAACATTTCACGCTTGCTGTTCGCGGTGGTCTGGCTGGTCATGGGCACGGTCTTGAACGCGCCATTGCACGGCCAGAAAACCGGGTCGTCCCTCGCCCTTGAGTCGTTCCCGATGAACCCGGTCGCTCGCCCGGCTTCCGAAGGCAAGATGCCTGGCATCGCGGAAATGGCACCCGACGTCCTTCAACGATCCTTGCCTCCGCCGACCGCCAGCGTCGAGACCGCGGGCTGGTCGCTTTTCAATCATTCGTCGAAAAAGCGATCCACGGTGAAAACGGCGGCGACGGCGGCCCTCGTCCTCAGTCTTTCGTTGCTTGCCTTGTTCCTGTTGCGAATGAAACACGGGGGACGCCGACGCGGCGGACTTCCCGACGATGTCGTGGCGGTACTGGGCCAGACGGCGTTCGGCCCGAACCAGAAACTGCAACTGGTGCGACTCGGAAGCAAATTGCTTCTCGTCACGACGACCCCCGCCGGCTCCCACACGCTCGGCGAAATCACCGACGCGGAGGAAGTCCTGCAAATCGAATCCATTTGTCTGGAAGGGCGCTTTGACGCCATTGGTCAAGGTCTGCGAAATCGTGCGCGGCAGGCAGCCATCCAGTCGGCAGCGTCCACTGGACGATCGTCCAGTGGACTCGCGGGTGGCCGAACGTTGCTGGAGGCCTGATGTCCGATCTGGTTCCATCCCCGCGCACGCCCGCCTTCAGCCTGCGCACGCTTGTTTGCGTAACGCTGGCGCTCGCCGCGGGGTGTTGCATGCCAGCGATTGCAGTGGGTCAGACAAGCTCATCAGGTTCGACGGAATCGGCGCTCGCCGATCTGGTCGATGCGGGCGAACTGCTCGAGCCGAAGCGCATTTCCGGGACGTTGAAGACCCTTGCTATCCTCGCCATCGTCAGTCTTGCGCCGGCGATTGCCTTGATGACGACGTCGTTTGTGCGGATCGTGATCGTGCTCGGTATTCTCCGTCAGGCGATCGGAGCGCAGCAAATTCCATCGACGCAAATTGTCATGGCATTGTCCCTGTTCATGAGCATTCTCATCATGGCACCCGTCTGGAAGGAAGTGAAAACCGACGCGCTCGATCCGTACGTTTCCGGCGAAACCGGGATGACACTCGAAGAGGCGTGGCAAGCCGGTACGCGACCGGTCAAGCGTTTCATGAGCCGCCAGATTCAACTGGCCGGCAACATCGATGACATCTGGCTCTTTCACTCTCATTTGCCCGAGTCGCAACGCGAGCAGCGACCATCGACTTTCGACGACGTGCCGCTGCATGTCATGTTGCCGGCGTTTATGATCAGCGAGCTCAAGGTGGCGTTCCTGATTGGCTTTCAGATTTTTATGCCCTTCCTCGTGCTCGATCTGGTCGTGACAAGCATCACCACTTCGATGGGCATGGTGATGCTGCCGCCCACGACGATCAGTTTGCCGCTGAAGCTGGTGCTGTTTGTCCTTGCCGACGGCTGGAACCTGATCGTCGGGATGTTGATGACAAGTTTTGGCCCCGGCATGTGACTTATGGAACCACAAATTGCCATTGATATCGGGCGCGATGCGGTGCATATGGCGCTGACGCTGTCCGCACCGGTGCTGATCGTCGTCGCGGTGGTTGGCGTCCTCGTGGGGTTTTTGCAGGCCGTCACGCAGATTCAGGACCAATCGATTCTCTTTGCGGTCCGCCTTGCGGCAGCGGTCGTCGTGATCAGTATGTGCCTGCCGTGGCTGGTCGAGCATTACACCGGATACAGCCGCGAATTGATCGAGCACATACCGACAACGATTACGGTTCAAGGCCCGCTCTGGATTCACTGGTAGCGGTAATGCCTGCGATGACTGACGAACTGGCTCACCTGGCAACGGACCCACGATCCCTTGCCGCAATTCTCGTCCTCGCGCGAATGGCGGCACTCGTCTTTACGCTTCCACTGATTTCGAGCCGTCATGTCCCCTTCCGATTGCGGATCGGACTGGTGATTGCCATGGCGATCCCGGTTGCGCTTTCGGTGCCGGCTCTTGCATTGCAAAGCGGATTTTCGGCACTCGATTTCGGAATCGCACTCGTTCATGAAGCCCTTGTCGGCGCGGTCATGGGCCTGTCCGCCCAGGTGGTGTTGGCCGCCGCGCGTGTTGCCGGCTCGGTCCTTGAGAGTCTCAGCGGAATGTCGTTTCCCGAAATGAACCCGTCGTGGCAAGACGATGGTTCCGGCGGCCAGATTCTTTCGCGACTCTTCTGGTGGACGACGCTCGCGGTCTTTACAGCCTCCGGCGGTGCGACCGCAGTCATCGGCGGCGCACTGGCGTCGTTCGAGTGGTGGCCCCCAGGAACGGCGAACTTTCAACGGGAATTCATCGACTTCCTCGTTCTCGCGGTCGGAAACGGTTTCGAGTTTGGACTGCGCGCGGCGTTGCCAGGCGTTATCGCGTTGCTCGTCGCTTCGGCGGTTGTGGGAATCACGCAGCGAAGCTGTCCGCAACTCGGCGGGATGCAAATCGGACTGACGATCAAGACCGTTGCCGGAGTTCTCGCGACGTCGCTGGTGCTGTTGTCGACGCCGTGGATTATCAGCAAGGGACTTGAGGATGCCTGGCAAACATTGATACACCTCGTCCCGCAGCAACACGGATAACCCCCTTGAAAAAAGATGTTCCAGGATCGTGACGAAGCCCGCCACCCGGCAACCGCCGTGCGGATGCGCGAGGCATGGTCATCGGGTCAATTTCCACTCAGTCGTGAACTGGCGAGCGGTTTGATCTGGCTCGGTTCACTCGCGATCCTGTCGATGGCCGGTGCCGGATTGTGGCAATCGCTCATGGAGTCAGCCGCCCGGTCGTGGTCCGAACCGGTTGCATTCAGTTCGGGGGGCGAAACCGTATTGCTGTGCGAAGCCGCGCGGACGAACTCTTTTTTCTGGAAAAGTCTCTTTCCGGTGCTGATCGCCGTGGCCTCCGTCGCCGTGCTGGCGCTGGGAGTGCAAACGCGGTTCGGAGTCTTTCCGCGCTTGCTTCGTCGGGACGGGTCGAGCCTGCGTGCGCGCGGTTACTTTCGTCGGGTCGTTTCTTTGACGAGCTGGTCGGGCGCGACGTTGGGACTGGCGAAACTGCTCCTGCTGTGCGTGATCGCGTGGTGGATACTGCTCGGAGATTTTGTCTCGTGCGAAGTGCCGCGACTGAGCGGCTTGCCGATGATCCGCGGCTTTTCCGAGTCAGGCCTCTATCTGACGGGAGTGCTGGTCAAGTTAAGCGGTGCCGCATGTCTCGTCGGTCTGGCCGATTACGCGGTTTGCTGGTGGAGTCACCTGCGGCGGCTGAAGATGAGCGACGAGGAAGTTCGCGAGGAACGCCGCGCGACGGAACCCCCCGCCGCCGTCCAGCATCGCCGTAACACCCGCGCGCCGCGGCACCATGCGTAGTCGCGTCACGTTGTCGCGGAAGCCACCAGGGCTTTCGACGCGCTGGTTTTCAAGCGCGGGTGATCGAGCGCGTTGAAGCGCTGCCCAAACCGAAACTCTTGGCGAGTTCCGCTACGGAAGATTCGGAAACCAGGCAATTCGCAACCCATTGAACGGCAGCAAAGGTTGACGCGCGGCTCAAGGCATTCGATCGCCGTCTTGAGCGAGGAACACTCTGGCGTTTTGGCCCATTATCGCGGAAGGGCAACTGGTGTTTTTTCGTATCCGAACGTTTCCATATAGTGCGACCAGCGGCGGTCGATTTCCGCGCGGACCGGATCGTCCAGTCGCGTCCGGTTACTGCGATGATCGCTTCGCTCCGACCAGTACGCTTCCACTTGCGGCAAGACCTCGTCGAATCCAGAGAGATCAAACGCCTCGTAAACACGGCGAACTGACTCGATCGGTTTCGACACCAGGTCCTCGAAGCGGATTTCCAGGAGCGAGCCGGCGGGCAACTGGTCGCGTTGCCGAAAATACCCTTCGACGTACATTCGCTGGTAACAGTCGTGAATGTATTCCTGCGTCTCCCTGTCGTCAGAAGGCGGGAACTGAAACCCCTGAACGGCGGCGAGCGAGCGCCAGAGATGAACGGTCGATGGGAAAATCTTGTGCGGGTGCCGCGAGATGTGGACAAACCGCGCGCCAGGAAACCACTGAGCCAGCGCGGCGATGCGCCCCGTGTGCGTCGGCGACTTGACGACCAGTCTGCCTGGGGAATGAAGCACCAGTGATTTGTAAAAGCGCGTCAGTCCGCGGCGAACATGCGCGACATGACGTTCCTTGGCCCCCTCGAAATTGAGCATCTCAAGGTATGGCGGCGGTTCCCGGCAAAAGGCAATGCGGCGGTAAGGCGTTGGAGCACCCAGGCCGAGAAGCGCGAATTCTTCCTCCTGCGGCAGATCCGGACCGGTCGGCATTTCGTCCATCGGACGCGTTTGCGGCATGAGGAGTCGCAAGAGCGGCTCAAGCCACGGGCGACTGATCAGGAAATGACCGGGGACGAAACACTGGAAAGTCGTTGGATAGGTGAATTGCGGGTCGAGTGCGAGCATTTCGTGAAGCAACGTCGTACCGCTTCGCCAATGCCCGATGATGAACAGCGGCGGCTGCAATTCAACCGATTCAATCCGCCGATTCATCACGGCTCGCTGCGCAAGCCCGAGCAATCCCGAAACCGCGGCACAACCGCCAACCATCGCCACCATCCCGTAGCGCCACGGCGAAACCCGAAATCGTCCGTCCGCGATCAGTTGGCAATAGTCCGGCAAACTCATGCCGGCCCAGAAACGCGGCGAGTAAAAGGGGTAGGTGTTAACTTCTTCGTCGGTAAAGCGGCTCATCGAAACGGGTTGCGTCGGAAGATGGATTAGGCAAAACCCTGGCTGGACAGCGCCACTTTCAGCATAAAAGGTCGCCAATACAAGCCCGACGCGCCAGCGAGTGAACGGCTTGCATATTATGGCCTTTCAGGTCCGAAAGCCGCAAACCACATTTGGCTGTACGGAACATCGCACGTCCGTCAGGCGACGTTGCGGATCGGTTGGCCGCCGGTGCGAAGATCGAACAATCCGAAAATCTCGCGACGCGAGAGACCGGTGCGGGCGGGTTGATCAGTGCCGGAAAGAATTTCCTCGAAGAGTTCCCGCTTGGAACGCAACACCTGATTGATTCGCTCCTCGATCGTGTCTTCCGAAATCATCCGGGTTACCGTGACGCTTCCTGTCGAACCGATCCGGTGCGCGCGGTTGATCGCCTGGTCCTCGACGGCGGGATTCCACCACTGGTCGAAAAGAAATACGTCACGACAGAATTGCAGGTTCAACCCGACGCTACCCGCGCCGTAACTCATCAACAGCACATGCCGCGCCGGATTGTCCCGAAATTCGGCGAGAATTCCGTCGCGGCGTGACGAGGGAACCTGGCCGTGGTACTCCAGCGGATTGGCCTGCGGCAACGCTTGCGCGAGGCGGCAAAGCGTCCGGACCCACTGGCTGAATACGATCGCCTTGTGGCCGCTCGCGATGACTTCCTCAAGGTCGGCGCGGAGCCGTTCGAGCTTGACGCTGTTGCCGGAGCAGGGATCGAAATTGCAGATTTGCTTGAGCCGCAACACCAGTTCAAAGACGTGCTGGATCGTCATCGAATGGCCCATTCGGGTAAGCCGTACGACGCCCTCGTTTTCGGCCTGATCGTAGGTCGCCCGCTGGTCGTCGTGGAGTTCCAGCAACTCGTCGCGGTGGAGCAATGGCGGCAGGTCCCGGAGGACTTCGCTCTTGGTGCGGCGAAGGATGTGATCGCGGACGTGCAGACGAAGTTGTTTTGCGCTCATCCCGTCATGCAACCAGCCGCTGGAAAGAAACTCGAAAATGCCGACAAGGTCGTCGGTGCTGTTTTCGATGGGAGTCCCGGTGAGCGCCCAGCTCTTTCGACGCGGCACGGCGCGGACAGCAAGGCTCGTGGCGGCGTGGCGGTTCTTGATGCGCTGCGCCTCGTCAACGACCACCAGATCGAACTCCCGCCCGCAAGCCTGAATCATCTCCAGGTCGCGCGCCATCAATTCGTAATTGGCGATCTTGACGGGGACTGACGCCTCGCGCCAGGCAAACTCGCGCCCGGCCTGATTCCCCTGAATGACGCAAAGGGGAATCTCGGGTGCCCACGTGTTAAACTCGCGGACCCAGTTCGTCACCAGCGGCTTGGGGCAAACGAGCAAGACACTTGTCAGTTGCGACGAACGCAGCAACAGGCGAATCGCCGTGATTGTCTGCATCGTCTTGCCCAGCCCCATCTCGTCCGCAAGAATCGCGGAGTTGCGCGGAAACAGAAACGCCACGCCCGCGTACTGGTGGGGAAAAGGTTCCAGGGGAAATTCAACCGTCGCGTGGGTCAGCAATGATTCCAGGGGCGGCTGCAACGCGCAGTACAACCGGTCAGAGAGCTTGACCATGTCCCGTGGCGGCACGATGCGCGTCGCCGTGCGCCTGATGGGAGGACGCGCGGAGGGCGAATAAGCCACGCCTGAACCTGGATTGCCGGCGACTGACAATGGTCCGCTTCGTGCATCCGGGCGATGGGCAGGCGCGCGGAAGCCCGCGCCGAACAGTCCGGCCGGATCAAAACAGAAACTCCGCACTCGCACCGGTTCGATTGAAAACCGGATCGTGGCCGCCACGGTTCGGGGAAGCGACAAGTCGGTCAGGCTGGTGATCTCGGGCTGGTTCATCAGGTCCCCGGGAAAAGTTGGACAAATTTGCCGTGATGCGAATCCCGTGGAGCGAAATGCCGGTTCGTTCGTTATCCAGGTCATGACGCCGCGCGAGTCGAATGAGCTTCGTCGATCGCCTGGCGGATTCGCTCAAACGGCTCGAGCAAATCGACTCGCGATGTCAATTCCGAAATGGTTTTCGCGACCTGTTCGCGGTGCCTTTCATCGGCGGGCGACCATCGCAAGTGACCTGCTTCCTCACTTGCCGGTTCGGTTTGCCAAACGCGAACCACCGGCGCGGGGGTATACGGCTGGACGTCACCCAATTCGGCCTGCTCGACCAGAATCACATCCGGACACGCAGCGGCCTTGCCGAGAAGCGGCCGGGAGATCAACTCGGTGAACAACCAGGGCTGGAGCGTCGCGCCATACAGAATCTCGTGCGCCCGTTCGGGCCGAACCGGCAGCGTGCAATGGAACTCGATGGGACGCCCGGCGTCGTTGAGCAGCAGATATCCACCGCAAAACCCCAACCCGTCGATTCGCGAGATGGCGAGGAAACCCGTCGTCCGTGGCTGGCGCGAATGCGTTTCGGAGTCATCCATAGGGACTCTTCATCGACTGGTTGATTTCGGGGACTTGAGGCCGCTGCGCCCGGCGGACCGATGCGGCATGAGGGTTGTCCGGAGGGTTCCGTTTGTTCGCGTCGCACCGAGCCGGAACCGATTCCGGGCAAGCGGCGAACCGTTTGTCAAGCGCTGATTCGCGCGAATCCGTGAATTCGCGACAATTTGCCTGCGAACGGAATTCGGTGACGAACGCATCACAAGATTTGGCGATTGCCCGTACTGTAACCCGCTCGAAAAAAAAACTGTCGGGAATTGTCTTTCGGATACGCGGGTTTCTCGACAGTCCGCGCGTTCATGTTTATACTGGGGTTGTTGGCGTCATCATTAAGCCTTGATTCCTTCCCTCATTCTTCTGTCATTTGCGGAGCGCGCGACTTATGAACCACGGACCTCACGACCATTTGTCGCCCGTCTTTCACCTCGACGTGTCGGCCTCTTCGGGTGAGTTGCCAGGCGTCGTCTCGCATGGGGGCGGGCGCGAGCTGGCTGATTTGATGCGGCAACTGGTCGTCGGCCAGGACCGCCAAAACGAATTACTCGAGGACCTGGTCGAACAGATCAATGCGGGCCAGCGTCAGCGGGCCGCGGAACTGGGCCAGTGGAAGGAAGCCAATCCGATTCTTGCCCGCCGTTGCCGCGTCGCCGCCGAGGCGCTGGGCCGCGTGCAAACCGAGTTCATTTAAAACGTTGCCCTTGAAATCAACGAAAACCACGAGGCAATGATGGACGGCGAATTTGTACTTAACGAATTTGTCGACCGCTTCGGTCCCCGCCTTGCCCACCTCAACGGCGTCCTTCAACTCCTCTCGCAACTCAGCAGCATTCCAGCCAACCAGCGCAGCGAAGTCTGATCCCCGCCCGCGAACGATTTGGGCGTCGAAGTGCCTTCTCCCAATCGCCATTACGAACTGGTCCGGGCCGTGACGCCGGACGGCGTGAAACTGCACGGCATGTATCAGCCGGGAGCCGCCGCGCTGTCGCCAGGCCCCGACGCCGCCCTCGTCCTCCACGGCTTGAGCGGCAATTTCTACGGATCGAGTCTTAACCTCCGGCTGGCCGACGCGCTCGTTGCCCATGGCCTGTCGGTTGTTCTTGGAAATACGCGCGGTCACGATGGAATCAGTTCCAGCCAGACCGCGGGTCGTGCAAAGACCTTCGGAGCCGCCTTTGAAATCGTCGACGAGTGCCGTCATGACGTGGCGGGCTGGATCGATTGGCTCGTCACGAGGCGGGGACATAAAAACATCTTGCTCGTCGGCCACAGTCTCGGTGCGATCAAGTCGCTTTACGCGACCGCCCACAACGCACACCCGGCAATCGCGGGTGTCTGCGGGCTATCCGCGACGCGGCTTTGTCACGAACAGTTTCTCCGCTCACCGGGAGCCGGCGAATTTCGCACGTGGTTCATCCGCGCAAGCGAACTGGTCGAGGAGGGAAAGGAAGACGAACTGATGCCCGTGACCTTTCCCTTTCCGACCTGGATAGCCGCCGGTGCTTATTGCGACAAGTACGGCCCGGAAGACCGTTACGACTGGGTTCCGTATTCTTCAAAGATCCGTGTGCCGGTGTTATTGATGTTTGGCGAGCGGGAGTTGAGCGACAACGCGGCCTTTCATGGACTGTTGGAATCGGCGACCGCGGCGACGCGCGATTTGAAAAACCATGAGCTGCACGTCGTGGAAGGCGCCGACCACTTTTACGCGGGCGTCAATCACCGCGCCGCGGCACTGCTCGGCCAATGGATTTCGCGGACCTGGCCCGGTATCGGGACTAGCCGATGAACGCGAGGTCACGGTTCCTCCATTGAACCGGACGCTAGCGCGTTCCGGCTGATATGACGTTTAATCCGGGCGGCTGGCGCGTTGCGGCGGATATAACGTTTTTCCGGGGTGGCTGGCATGGCTGAAACTGGCATGGCTGTTTTCTGTTGTTCGCGTTGCTCGACCCGGCGTCCATACTTTCCGGAATTGTTATGAAAGCGTTCATCATCTTTGCGCTTGCCAAATCGGTTCACTCGGCATTGACGCTCAAGCGATGACGTCCGGTCGCTACGCTCGCCGCGCGTGACGAACGAGAGCGACGACCCAACCGGCAAGGATCGTGGCGGGCGCGGCCAGCAGAACCCCAATGCTCCACGCATAGCCAACGGCAAGCCCCGCGCTGCCGGAAGCGATCGACGATTTGCAATTGGGACATGCGTCAGCGATCCCGACAAGCAGCACCAGAAACGTCAAACTGGCAAGCAGTCCGGTTTTCCAGTTCATGGCAATTCCTCCGGGACATTGGTTTCGATCCGGTCGTCGCCCGACGGCGCGAACCCGGTATTGAGCCGATCGATGAGTTCCAGCAGAACTTTCCGCGCACCCTCCGCCTGCCAGTCGATGCGGCCGCGCGGCTGGCCCCACCGGTCGATCACGACGAGCATGGTCGAATGGTGCTCGCCCTCGCTGGCGATTCCGAGAAATTCGCTTCCCACCTTCCGAATGTAGTCCAGGTCACCCGTCAGGAAATGCCAGTCGTCACCCGCGCCCAGGCCGCGAGCATACTGCCGCAGCGTTGCCGGGTCATCATTTTGCGGATCGGTTGTGATACTGACGATCGCCACGTTTCGGCCGGTCAGATCGGCTTGAATTCCGGCGAGAAAGCGGTTTTGCCGCGGGCATACCGTCGGACAGCGCGTAAAGAAAAAGCTCACGACCTGGACCTGACCCGTCAAATCGCGCGACCAGAACGGGTTGCCCTCATCGTCGATCAACTGGAAATCGAACAGCCACGGCGAATTGAACTGGCGATGATCGAGGCTGGCCAAAACGTTACGCGTGCGGAGGGTCGCGTCGATCGGCGGTTTGTCTTCCGCCAGAACCTCGCGGGCGATTTCGCTAAATCGTTTCATTTCGCGCGGATCGTCCCACGTAAAGCGGTCTCGCCACCGTCCCCAGCGATCGACCAGAAACAAGTCCCCCGTGTGATGAACGCCGTCAACGATGACGTTGAATTGCTGCCGTCCGATGGCATTGACCCGGTGCATCGGACCGGTGAGAAAGTGCCATTGGTCCGGATTCGCCTGAAACTCCGCGGAATACTCCTTGAGGCGATCGGGTGAGTCGTTGTCGGGATCGACCGAGATGCTGACGAATTCCAGTTCGCTCCCCTTGAACTCGTTGGCAAGCCGCGAAACCTGTCGGTTGAGATCACGACAGATGGTTGGACAATTCGCGAAAAAAAAGCTGACGACGTAGGGATTGCCCTTCAACTCATCGGTGCCGAAGGGCTGTCGATCGGCCGCCGTCATTTGAAAGCGCCGCATGTGGGGCAACCGCTTCCATGGCACTTCGGCAAACGCGCGCCCATCGGGCGTTGCGCCGACCACGCCGCTGGCGTCGACCAGTATCGCAGTGCTTTCGGGTCGCGACTTGAGGTAAACCCATGCCGCGCCAAAAAGCAGAACGAGAATCCACAAGATAGTTCCAACTCGCCGCAGCACGCCAATGACTCGCTATTAAATTCAGATTGATCACCACGGGCTTCCCGAACCACGCAGACACCCGAAGCACTTGCAGAGATACTGCAAGGGTAACGATCAACTATTCTACCGCGAAGTGCGGATCTGGCCAGCGCGGTGTTTGGGGCAATACAAGCCCGACGCGCAAGCGAGTGAACGTTCGCAAGTCGGCAGGCATGGCAAAAAGGAAACGATCGACGGGCTCAAGGCCGTGACATTTTCGGACCCAGCACCGGAATCCCGTTCGGTCGCGCAGCGGGAATCGACAACGGATCGAGCAGAGGACGAGTCACGAGGACGAGTCACGAGTAAGAGTACGAATACGGCGCTAGCGATCGTTGGGATCGAGGCGGGTCGTGAATTCCAGAACGACGTTCCGCCACTCGAATTCCTCTTCCAGCCTGTACTCGATATCTTCTCTCGCGCGATCGGGCAAGTAGACCGCCTGATCCGTTGCGACAATCAGTCGTTGTTCCTGATCGGAAAACTGCGTTTCGATACTCAGGATGTTGAGACGGGGAGGCAATTGCCCGGCAAGAAAGTCCTTGATCGCTTCCGTCGAGACCATGACTTCGTTGCCGGCTTCACCTGTTTCGGAAGACCGCCGGATCGGAGGTTCATCAGCCACACCGGAATCGGCAGGCGGACAATCGATCGGCAGGATTGCTTCGTGAAGCGGGACAAACATCATGCGGCCGCTCCGGAAAACCAGCCCGTACAGCGGCTCTGTCTCGCAATCATGCCACTGGCCGCCACTGGCGATCACTGGACAGGGTTGCATGGGCGCGAAGCCGATGTAGCGCCATCCGTAGAGCTGCTTGCGCCCGGCAGGGTCGCAACCGATCACTGATTCGTAATAGCCGATAGGGACATTGCTTGCCGGGCACATAAAGTGTGCCTTGCCTCGGCCGCCATCGAATCGATCCACGCCGCTTGCGGCAATTTTCCCGGCGGTTTCAGCCAGCGACGCAATGGCCTCGACGTTCTCGTCGAAATTCGAGTCGAGTTCCTGTCCGATGCTGACCAGATTCCAGCCGTTTTCGAGCTTGATTTCGGTGTTGTTGGTCCCCAGTCCCGTGCGCACGTCGATCGAGTACTCCTCGCTGAAATCGGGCAGATACTGCAACTCGATATTCACAAAGTCGGGACCGGGAAAAACGGTACGCTCTTTCGAGGCTTCAACGACCTTCTCGACGGGCGTGACGAGCAGCCAGGGTTTCGGGCGATAGTAGCGGATTCCCGTATCGCATGCCGACGGATTCTTGCGAACAATCGTCCTCGGCGTGCAGCCAGGTTGCGCGGCAAGAATTGCCAGGGCAAGTGCGATAAAGCGGACCATGGTCGAATTCCCTTTCGTTTCACGGCGCGAACTGGCGCAGCGCTTCGTGCGCCGCGGCATGATGTTCACGATCGTCTCAAGCGGCTCATCGGGAGCAATCGCGCCAGACGTCAGGACCGAAAAGACCGGAAGACCGATCGGATTAGACCGGTCGTAACGGTTCTTCCGGCGAAAAAGGGAGCCCTGACTTCATCGATCGACGACAAAACGTGACCGGTAGACCGGGTGGTCGTTCAGTCGCATTCGCCGCTCGAAATGCGTTCGATAGTCCATCTCGTGTTCGGCGGGTCCGGTCGCGACCGATTGGGGATCACTGAATTCCGGAAGCTGGCCGATCAGCTCGCACGTCGATTCAAAATACTCCGCGACGTCGGACCAGAATTGCAACGTGCCGCCGCCAACGAGCACTCGCGCGATGTCGGCGATCGTGGACTCCTGCATCACACGTCGCCGGCGATGACGCTCCTTCCACCACGGGTCGGGAAAGTAGACGTGAACGGCTTCGACCGACCGGTCGGGAACGAACTCGCTCAAGTACCGCATCGCGTCCCCGCGGACGATTCGCACATTCTTGCGCTCTTCCCTCGCGAGTCGATACGCCGAAAAACGCGCGTACTTGATGGCGGCCTCGACACCGAGAAAGAGTCGCTCCGGATGGCGCGCGGACTCATTGAGCAGAAACAGGCCCTTGCCGCTGCCGATCTCGATTTCCAGTGGTCCCGCAGCGCCAAAAAACTCGTGGACATCCAGCGGCGGAGTCAGATCGGACAGTTCAACGTAATGGCCGGAGATCGAGACCGATGGATCGGTTTTGGGAAGAGCGCGGCGACCCATCGGTTTCGCTCAAACTCCATGGTTCTCACGGCAGCCGGAGACGTTTGCGCTTGGCCTTGCGGGCCTTCGCGCTGGCGGGGCGTTTGCCGTGATTGGCTTTCTTGACTTTGTGATGGGGTTTGGCCATTGGGTATTTCAGGTGGAAGAAAGGTGTACAGGCGAGCGGTTTCATTCCAGCCGGTTCACTCGCTTGCGCTTCGGGCTTGTATTTATCGGGATTTATCGGAACCTGGATTGGATTACTATACACGATTGGCGCGTCAAGGCAACAGTAACGAGTGCCTCCCCGCCGGATCGCGGGCGTGCTCGCCCGCATTCGCTCCCATGCGGGAGGGACGCCCGTGCATCAATCCGGATCTTTGAACAAGCTGCCTTAGCCGCCAGGAAGCGGATTGGTCGGCGGCACCAGACCGGCGGGAGGAAGCGGGTTTGTTTCCGCCTCAGCGCGGACGCGCTTGAGGTCCCAGCCATTTTCGCCGACAACGAACTCGAACGTTCCGTCGCGCAGTGAATACTCCGCCGTCCCGAAATTTCCACCCCGATCAAATTTAATCACGTAATTTCGATCAAACGTAATCGTCGTGGCTTTACCCGGTTCAAGGCGCACAGTCTGGCCGTTGAGCGTGAATGACAACGGAGTCGAATAGCCGTCAGGATTGGCGATTGTAATCGGCGCGTTGTTCGGCGCGTATCCGGTCGTTACCGAATTGGGAGACGCCGGATTGCCGGGCAACGGATTCGTGACGACCGGCGGATTGACGATCGTCGCTCCCGGATAAACCGTCGCGCCCGGATAGTACCAGTTATCGTAGATCGCGGGGTTCGACGGATAGATGTAGTTCGGATATAGGTGGTCGACATGTCCCTGGTGCCAGTCGAGATGGCCGCCGTGAATATCCCAGTGACCGGGGACGTGCCAGTCGAGATGTCCGTTATGCCAGTCGAAATGTCCGCCGTGATCGTCGTGATGATGTTGTGCGATTGCAACGCGGCAATTTGCCGCAATGAAAAGTGCCGCACCAAACATGAGAATTGATTTGCAAACCATTGACTTGCTCCTGTTAAAAAAACAACTTGGGGATAGGGCGAGTGCGAGAAAAGGATCGGGGCGTCTCTGCCCGGACGTTGCCATTACCCGCTTCTTCTGCCAAAATCATCGATCACCAAATCCCCCGCGTCAATTAGCAAGGCGGTTCAAAAACCGTGAAATTCAGGAAACTGGCCCTCCAGGGCGGTCAACCGGCCCTTCAGGCAGCTTGTCCGCCCTGGCCCCCGTGCTTTCCGGGGATATCAGCCGCCGTGAATCAGGCGCTCGCCGACGACACCTGGGGACATTACCACCCACCGGCGATTGGCGAGCTTGTCCAGCGAATGCGGGATTGGCTCGGGGTCGAGCACGTTTGGCCCTGCTCGTCGGGGACGATTGCCGTGGAACTCGCGCTGCGCGGCTGCGGCGTTCGCGCCGCGGATGAAGTCATCCTTGCCGGGTACGATTTTCCGGGAAACTTTCGGGCAATTGAGGCACTCGGTGCCCGGCCCGTCCTTGTCGACGTGGTTGCGGGTGGATGGACGATCGATGCCAGCCGGATTACCGACGCGATTTCCAGCCAGACGAGCGCCCTCCTGGTCAGTCACTTGCATGGCGAGCTGCTCGATATGCCGGTGATCGCCGCGCAGTGTCGCGAGGCGAACATCGCGTTGGTCGAGGACGCCTGCCAGGTTCCAGGCGCGACGGTGGGCGGCCGTCAAGCGGGGACCCATGGGGACGCGGGAGTCTTCAGTTTTGGCGGCAGCAAATTGCTGACCGCCGGGCGCGGTGGCGCGGTCGTCACTGATCGCGACGATGTGTTGCAGCGAATCAGGATCGCGGCCGATCGCGGCAACGACGCCTACCCGCTGTCGGCGTTGCAAGCGGCGGCACTCGTGCCACAGTTCGATCACCTCGACGAACTGAACCGGCACCGCTGGAGCAATGCTCGACGGATCAGCGAGTCATTGAGGGAATCGACGGTGTTTCGCGCCCTTCGCATTGGAGAGTGCGCTACCGATTCAAACGCGCACAGCTTCCCGGTCTTTTACAAGTTCCCCCTTTTGCTCGCCGAGTCGATTGATCGCCAGGCTGTCGTTACCGCCCTGCAAGCGGAAGGAATGGCGGCGGACGCCGGATTCCGGGGTTTTGCGTTGCGAGCGCCCAGGCGATGCCGCGTGGCGGGTTCACTTGAACAAAGCAGGATCGCGGCCAACCGGACGGTACTCGTGCATCATCCGCTGCTGCTCGGAGACGATACCTTGATCAGTGAGGCCATCAACGCGCTGGAAAAAGTATCACAATGGGCCGAGCGCCCGGTTACCTGAGAATCCGTGCCGAGTCTGCATGTATCCGAGTCTGCACTTAGTTCCAGTTTTGCACTTTTCTTTGGAGTGCGGGGAACTGGTACCGCTTTGGATTCGCGAAGGCAGGAAATTATCGGCGGTGTGGAAGGCAAGGCCCCAAGCCAAAATCTGTCTCAATGCATCGCGTTTTCCGGGGCTAATCCAAAGCTCCGCCTGGCCGGAGCACTCCAAATTTGCAAAACTGGAACTTGGCCGAGTCTGCACGTAGCCGAGTCTGCGCGTAGCCGAGTCCGCGCGAAGCCGAGTCTCTCCGAGACTCGGATCGGCGTCTCGGAGAGACACCGCTACTGACGCATGTCGAACGGGCCACTCATTGACGTCCGGAACCTGTCAGTCACAATGGCTGGGACCGTGGGCGATACAAAAGCCCGTGGATTCCCGATTCCAGAAACTCGAAAGGAAATTCTCCATGACGAAATTGTTATTGTCGTTTATCTTCGCGCTGCTTTTCGTTGGCGGTGCCGTCACCATGACGGGTTGCGAAAAAGGTGCCCTTGAGGAATCGGCCGAGGAAGTTGAGGACGAAATCGATGACGCGACCGACGATCGCTAGTGATTATCGTCGTATGAAATACGAAAGCCGCCGGGGATCGCCCTGGCGTTTTTCTTTTTAAAGACACCAGCGATCGATCATTCGCGCGTAGAGTTCCGTGCCTCGTTCAAGTTGCTCGATGGAAATCCACTCGTCGCGCGTATGAGCCTGGGTAATGCTGCCAGGCCCGCAAACGATCAGATTCGCCAGCTCGGTGAATATCCCTCCGTCGGTTCCGTACGAAACGGTCCGCGCCCGGTTGCGATGGGCCAGTTTGAGCATCTCGCGGACGAACTCGCTTTCGGGATCGGTATCGAGAATGCTCTGTGGATTGAAGGTGGCGAATTCCAGCCCGTTTGCCTCGGCCGCTCGCCGCGTTCTTTCCACCAGTGGCTCAATGTCAATGCCGGGCATCGGGCGCGTGTAGACGCGACATACCGTTTTGGGCGAAGTGACGTTGACCGCCAGGTTCGGGTCGTCGATGACAATGTTCCAGGAAAGTGTCGGAGGATCGAACGACTCGTTCTTCCAGCGTGAGTCACTTTCCACTTCGTCGTGAATCGACTTCATTTCGGCGAGAAAGGGGATCATTGCGAGGTTGGCATTCCGGCCGACGTTCGTGCTCGAATGCGCGGCCTTGCCATGCGAAGTGACCGTAAAGATACAGAGGCCCTTGTGTGCATGGACGACCTCGAGACGGGTCGGCTCGCCAATGACGCCTTGCGTCTGGTGTTCCACCATTTCCCGGTATGTCTTGCTCTCCTCGACGATGTACCGTGCGCCTTGAAAACCCGTTTCCTCATCGGCCGTGAAAACCAGGTACAATGGCCGTTGCAGTTCATCGGCCGAGTAGGCCTGGGCGGCGGTCAACATGCAGGCGATCGAGCCTTTCATGTCGCAGCTTCCGCGTCCGTACAGTCGCTCGAGGGCAACGACTGGCTGAAACGGCGTGTACCTGCGGGTAAACCAGTCGTCGGCGGGAACGGTGTCGGTGTGGGCGAACCAGGCAAAACCGCCGTACCCGGTCCCTTTTTTTGCCGCGAGGTTGAC
>JBGTFW010000176.1:0-6992 GCA_041747075.1 Pirellulaceae bacterium | reverse complement strand
CAACATGATTGTGATGAGCGATGTCGATGCCGGGCCGACTCCACTTACCAACGACGGCGGCCCGCAAGTCCTTAACGGCAAACTCGATTGGGTCTATCAGGAAGAACTTTACGGCCGGGGAAACTTCAAGGCGTTTTGGTGGGCACCCGATGGCCAGTCGCTCGCATGGTTGCGAACCGACGAGTCGCCCGTTCAGACTTACACGGTAACCGACCATTTACCCGTGCGCGGACGCTACGAAGTGACAGCCTACCCAAAGGCGGGTGACCCGTTGCCTCGAGTCACATTGCACGTGCGCGATCTCAATTCCGACAAGGTCGTGACGCTGGCGACCACGGCGGGCAGGGAAGTGGAGAAGGGCGAGGGGAATTCCGACGGCGAGATACCCGATGAACTCCTGATCTCGCGCGTCACATGGGACCCGTCGAACCAGACACTGCTCGTGCAGGTGCAAAACCGCATCCAGTCGTGGCTCGATCTGGAACGTTTTGATCCGCGGACCGGAAACTCCCAACGCCTGTTTCGTGATGAGACCGAGGCGTGGATCGAAACGCCAGGTGACCCGCTGGTGCTCGACGACGGCTCCTTCCTGTGGCTTTCGCCGCGCACGGGCTTGAACGCCATTTATCATTACGCCTCCAATGGCAAGGAAATTCGCCAGTTGACCCGCGAGCCGCTGGAAGTCCGCGAGCTGTCGGGTGCCAATCCGAAAAGAGAAACGGTTTACTTTACCGCTTCGCCCGACAACCCGATGAGCGTCGTCCCGATGGCCGTTGAGATCGGGGGAGGTGAGCCGCGGAAACTTGTTGATGAGACGGGGACGCACTCGGTCAGCTTTAACACGGACTGCTCCTATTTTCTTTGCCAGTCAAGCACCGTTTCCAATCCAGCCGAAATCAGTCTTCGCGCGGCGAACGGACAACGAGTGCGCGTCGTTCTCCCGACCCGCAGCGACTGGCTGCGCCATTTGCGGATCAACGAACCGCAATTCCTCACCGTGCCCGTCAATGTCGAGGGAGCGGATTTCGAGATGGATGCCATGCTGATCAAGCCGCCGCAATTCGACGAAACGAGAAAGTACCCCGTGCTCGTTCACGTTTACGGCGGTCCCCAGGCGCCGCGCGTTCGCGACAGATTTGGCGGACAGAATTATCTTTGGCACCAGTTCCTTGCCCAGCGGGGTTTCGTCGTCTTTATTGTTGACAACCGGTCGGCGTCGTGGCGCGGTGTGCGCCAGGCATGGTCCATTTATCGCAACATGGCGCGCGTCGAACTGGCCGACATCGAAGCCGCCGTGAGCTGGCTCAAGGGCCATGCGTGGGTCGATGCTGAACGGATCGGCCTGTGGGGATGGAGTTACGGCGGCTACATGACCGCATTTGCAATGACGCACAGCAAGACGTTCGCCGCCGGGATTGCCGGTGCTCCCGTCACGGACTGGAAAAACTACGATGCGATTTACACCGAGCGATACATGGACACACCCCAGGCCAATCCCGAGGGGTATGCTTCATCGAGTGTGCTGGGGGCGGCGGGAAACCTTCACGGTCGCCTGTTGTTGATCCATGGCACCAACGACGACAACGTGCATCTGAGCAACACCCTGCAACTCGCCCACGAATTGCAGCTTTCGGGCAAACAATTTGACCTGATGGTCTATCCCGACAATCGTCACAGCGTTCGCAATCCACGGCAACAACTGCACTTGTACCAGTTGATGACTAATTTTCTGGTGGACCACCTCGGTCAGGCCGCGGACCCGTGACGGTTCGACGAGCGGAGCGTCAGGACGACGATCCCGGCAAGGACACTCGCTTGCGCTTCGGGCTTGTTTGGCGATCGCTACCAGGGGATTTCCATCTGGTTGACGATGTCGCGGGCGATTCGCTCGATCAACTCCTGCTGGGCCGTCGTGAGGGACTGGCCCGATTCGGGAATAAAGTCCGCCTCGCGCGAGATGCGAAGGACTTGTCGCTGCATCAGCGGTGCGCCGCTCCGGTCATTCCAGGTGACTTCGACGCGCAATTCGGCCTCGATCACCCGCGGATCGTCGTTGATCGTTTCGGCCTGAACCCGTTTCGAGTCCTCGCGCACACGCGCAAGGAGGAAACTGTCGGCTCGTTCCGCGGTTGCAATGCAGTACGGCGTGTTGAGTTCAATCTCCTTGACGACCGCCTCGGTCAGGCGGACGCCGAGAAACCGGCGAAACGAATCCGATTCGATGATCGGGACGTGAACCGAGCGAATATCGAAGCGATGGAGGGTCGGCGCGCCGAAATGGTAGGACTGGCAGCCCGCGACAAACGCAGCGATGAATAACAATGGCAACAACGACCACCTCTCCCGTCGGTGCCAATCGGAGGTCGAGTATTGAAAGGGGGTGGTCATGGGGGTGGTTGCGGAGCGAAAGGGCGACTGTCTTTTTCTAACGCAAGATCGTTTCACGGTCGCCCGTTGCGATCAACGGCTTGTTCCGCTCCTTGACGGGAAAGAGGTCGGCCAGCCATTGCGCCTTTTGTTCCGGGACGGGTGGCAGTCCACCGAGTGCGGCGATGCGTTCACCCGCCGGGTCGGCGAAACTGGTATCGTCATAGTTTTTCGCGACGAGGGTGTAGTAATGTTCGGCGGCGCGGTTCTCACCGCGTCCCTCGTAGTATTCCGCCAGCGTCCAGTCGCGTTCGGCCAGCAAATGCCGGATGCGTCCCCCCTGTCCGGCCAGTTGATCGTGTTCGTCGCGGCATTCGTCGGGAAATTGCCGCAAGATGCTCTTGAGAACCTGTTCAGCCTTTTTCACGTCGGTGCCGTCGTAATTGGGACCGCGATAGGCCGCCAGTCTTGCTTCGAGCTCGAACTTGTGGGCGAGGAACTGGTGCTGGCTGCGCGGATAGGTTCGCCGCAAGTCCTCGTAGGCGTCGGCCGCGTCCGAGTAGCGTTTTGCCTCCATGAACGCGTTGCCGAGCGCAAGCGTTGCGTCGTCGGCAAGCTTTCCCGTTGGATCGTCGAGACGAATGCGATGGAGAATGCGTCTCGCTTCGGAGTCGAGACCGGTCATCGGGCGGCTGTGATTGCCAAGCGCCAGTCCCGCTCCCTGGCGTTTCAGCGACAGCCAGTATTGTGCGATCTCAAAACGCCGCGCTTCAACAAGGTCCAGTTGCGGCGTACCGGAATAGCGGCTGACAAGAATCTCGTAGGCCCGGTTGGCCATCACATAGTCGTTGGCGAAAAAGCTCGCTTCGCCTTGCATGAAGAGCGCGTCCTGTTCGAGCGCCGAGTCGCGCCAGTTGTCGGCGGAAATCTCAAATTGCCGCGAGGCGTCGCGAAAGAGTGTTGTCGCGCGGGGTGAGTTGACGTCGGACTCCCACAAGGCAATTGCCTCGTCGTAGAGCGCTTGCCCCTTTTCGAAATCGCGTTCCGCCTGGCCGTGGTTCTGTCCCCCCTTAAATCGCGTCTTCAGCGTTGTCCCGATACGGCCCGGCCCCAGGTCGTAGAGTCTCATCCGGTCAGGATTCGGTTCGCCATAAAGATCGTATTTCTCTTCCTCGTCCCAGTGTGATTTTTCACGGGATCGCTTGCCCAGAAGCCGGTCCATCGACCACGGCTTGCTCCGCGCACCGCCGGTCGCGGACTGGCAGCCCCCGCTGGCAAGAACGATCAGCGAAAGCGCCATGGGAACGATTGCGGGAACAACACGTTTTGCAACGATCGGTTTCACTGGATGTTAGTCCCTGAATACGTGGTTCAACCAGGCAGCCGTCCGCGGACGCCAGCCCAGCAAGTTGGCAATGTACTGATCCAGCAAACCGCGCAGTTCGCCCCGGATCGCCGGTGCGAGCGGTTCCATGTCCTTGTCAGGACGCGATGCATCGACCGGCGACCCGTCATCAGTGCGACCGCGTTGGCGCATCCAGTCGACCGTTCCATTTAGCAATTTGATGACTCCGCGCTTTCCCGATCGACATGATTCGCAAAAAACACCCCCGGCCAACATCCCGAAGGAAACTGCCGACTGGCCGCCAGGTGCAACCGGCCGGTCGCACTCAACGCACCGGTCAAGCGACGGCAAATGCCCCAGTTGGTTCAACAATTGCAGTTCGAAGCGGAGTAACCGCTCGGCCGTCGGCTGCCCCTCGTCGATTTCGCGAACGGCATCCACGACGATACGGTACAGCAACGGTTGGGGTTCGGCGTGTTCAGTCAATGCCGCCACCAGTTCAATCACGTACAGCGCGGCATAAAACCGCGGCAAGTGCGTGGAGGCGCTGTGAAATCGGCGTTCGAGTCGGGCTTCGGTCAGCAAATCGAGCACGTCCCCGGATTTGCGGAGGAACACTAGGCGACAAACCGAGAGGAGGTCAATAGCGCCGTCGAACGGCCCGCGCCGCCGCCGCGCCCCCTTGGCCAAGGCACTGATCTTGCCGAAATCCGACGTGTAGAGGGTGACGACGCAACTCGTTTCGCTGAATTCAACGACACGAAGGATGATGCCGTCGGTCTTTTCTGCTGGCATCGCGCGATTTCCCGCCCCTGCGACGTTCACTTCGGAAAAGGGAAAATGCTAGCATTCGGCGAGGGGACGCCGCTACGCCTCGCCCTCGAAGGGGGACGTCGTGAAGGATTTCCGCCCCCCAAGTTCACTCGCTGGCGCTTCGGGCTTGTATTGCGCCCCCGGGTTCACTCGCTGGCGCTTCGGGCTTGTACGGAGGTCGAATCGCCGTGATTCTCGTCGATCAGGCACTGGCAGATCGCTTCCAGCCGTTCATACGAATGCAGTCCGACCAATTGCAGGCGGACATTTCCCTCGCCGTCAATGAACAGCGTCGTTGGAAAGCCCTCGAAATTGGGGACCTGGGCCTTCACCTCGTCGGTTCCCATCGCACAGGCGTAATTGATATCGAGTTCCTCGATGACGCGCTTCACTTCGTTGATGCCCGGTTCCTGGTAATTCAGCCCAATGACGTCGAGGCCCTGTTCGCCCAATTCCTTCTTGAGTCTTACAAACAAGGGAATTTCGTTGCGGCAGGGTCCGCACCACGTTCCCCAAAAGTCGACGATGACGATCTTGCCCTTGTAATCGCCGAGCGAAACGACGCCTTTCTCAAGGCCGGCCAGCCGAAAATCAAATTCGTACGGTTCAAATTCATCGAGTTCGTTCAATGTCTTTTCGTGGAGTCGTTCGACGGCGATGGTCCGCTGTTCATCCATGAGCGACTGGAACTCGCGCGTCGAAGTAATCGAGGCGAGATGGCGATCGGACATGGTCCGTTCAAACTCGTCGAAACCCCACGCGAACGCTTCGGCGAGGCGGAGGAGGGCCTCGTCGTTGCTTCCGGCAATGGCCGCGATGCACGCCTGATCGTAAATCGTCGTTGCCAGAAAGGATTTGAGGACGGCGACCTGGGACTCCCCGGCACCGTCGACGATTTCGTGGGCGAGCACGGCGGCCCCTTCAATCCAGTCCCGCGACGACGTCGAGTTGCCTTGTTCAAGCAATTCCCGCCCGCGCGCGTTCATCAGCCGTGCAAGCGAGGCACCCAGTCGCTGGTCGCGCGGATGCTGGAGACGCAACTGGCGAAGGACACCGACGGCATCCTCCAGTCGACCCTGGCGGCCCAGCAGGTCGGCCTGCTTAAGGCCTTCCTCGACGCGGTTTTGCTGCGACGCCTCGTTGGGCCGCGTTGTCTGGCCCGGTGATCGCTGGCCGGTTCCCTGATCCCCCTCGCCCGCGAGCGCGAGGGAACTGACGAGGGCACCCATCACGAGCGCCGCAAGGAACAAGAGGTACGGTTTTTTTTGGTCGGGGATGGAGTTCATGGGCATGACCTCTCCTTGTTGGGTCTACAAGACGATCCTTAAAGAAAAAAAGATAAATCCGCGGGGGCTTCGATCTGAATTGAATCTCAGAACGAATTCGGAAAGAACGTACAACCGGAAGAAACGGGTGTGAGGCGCGGCGAGCGCCCTAACGATGCGGCAGGGGTCGCAAAACGGCAGGATCGATACTCGGAGGGTTACGAATCGGCGAAGGGGCGAAAGTGGGCGAGCGTGAAAGTGGCGAGCGAGATTCAATATGCTCGACGCCGGTTGTACAATATCCGGCAAGGGATACTTATACCACCTCCGAGGGGCAGGACCAACCCGCCTCGCCCGTTCCAACCTGTTGTTTTGCCGTCACAGAGGCTTGCTTGCAGTCCAATAATCGTTCCCTGTCGGGAATACCCGGCCCTCCCGACGATGGAATGGGCGACATTCCGCCCGAATCAAGGGAAGCGTGCGGAAACGTCCAAATCCAAATTTTCTGGAAGTGTGTTAGTTCACAAAATCCTGGCGCGTTGACGGTCAGTCCGCGGAAGCCCCGTGAATGTTATAATCGAGATCGCCGATCCGGCTCTATGAACCATCGTAAAATCCAGTTGGTTGAGAAAGCGATGCTGCGAGTCCGCGGATCAAACCCGCCCGGAAATATTTTCCGCATCGTTTTCGGAATCGCGCTCGCTGGCTTGCAACTCGCAGGCCTGCCGGTTTCGCATGGGCTGGGCGACGAACTTCAGGACGCAAGGCGGCTGTTCTGGGCCGGCAAGTTCGACGAATGCATTTTACAGTCGGAAGCGGCCCTTGAAACGGGACGCGACGCGGAGGGTTGGTACGAACTGCTCATCGAATGTCAGTTATCGACCGGCCAGTACAACGAGGCGGCGAATAGCCTCGATCTTGCGCTCCTTGCCGAGCCGGCAAGCATTCGGATTCGCTGGCTCGGGCGCAAGGCATGTTTACGGGCCGGCCAGCCGCAACGCGCCGCCGCCCTGACGCTAGAGCTTGACGATCGCGTTCGCTACCGAAGCTGGCGTTATCGCGACGCGGCGAACCGGATTGTCCAGGCGCGCTATGCGCTTGAGTCCGGCAGCGACGCCAAACAGGTGCTCGATCAGTTGCTCAAGCCCGCGGTGGAGTCGGCGGCGGGCGACGCGCGGGTCTGGCTGGCGATCGGAGACCTC
>JBGTFW010000175.1:0-3513 GCA_041747075.1 Pirellulaceae bacterium | reverse complement strand
AATCGTCGCCGCGCCCGCGCCGTTAATGCTGCCTTGAAAAGCACCCTGATGGAACGTCTTGACGCCGTTAAGTTGCAATTCGGCGAATAGCTTACCTGTGCCGGTCTTGGTGAAGGTTTTGTTGGCGCCTCCGAGGCCCCCTTCTCTGATCCGATATGCCGAGAGAACCCCCGAACCGCCGACGTCCCAGTGACCGTCGGCTTGCAAGAGTATATCCAGATCCAAGGATTGGTTCCCCTCGACCCCCGCGACATCCTGTCGAGTGAGGTCGCCGGTAGTCAGGGACAGGATGGAATAAGTCGTTCCGAAAGGGGACGTGTTACGACCATCCACGGTAAACGGGAAGGTCGTGCTGATGGTCAAAGAGTTGGCAAACAGCACGGGAACAGGGCCCGACGTGGGTTCGGCATCGATCCGGATCGTTTCGACTAAAACGCCCAGCGTGACGTCCGAAGTGCTCGTGGGTACGCCGTCGGGGTTCCAGTTGTTGGCATTTTCCCATCGGTCATTGGTGCCGACGCCATCGTCCCATGCCACGGCTTCGCCGTGGGCGTCGCCGGCGGCCCCGGCCGCGATGATGATCAACGCGCCGCACGAGAGCAGATTTAGACGCGACATGACGCAACCCCCCTGAGCGAAAAATATTTCGGCCCGCGCACAGACGACAAACCCTGGCTGGAGAAGGCGTATCTTATTCTAGCTGACAGCCTCGTTATAAGGTAGGCAATTCGTTCTAGAAGTGAGATTTGACTTCGTCCGGAACAATCTGTCGCGAGTCGTTCGTTTGCTGGCACTTTTGGCCGTAAACCATTTTTCGGGGAAACCTGGGGACATCCAGCTTTCTCCCCTGATTGTCAACTCCCACTTGGACCCTAAATCAACTTTTTGCCTCCGAATCGCCCTCGCATTCGCGTCGGATCGCTAAGCTAGGCGTGTAGAACCGCAGATACGAGCGGTGCGAGCTTTGCTCGCGCGCAACTTGCACCAATGGGGACACCCAGCCTAACGACTAATCCCACTCGTTTGGCGATTTCGCGGGTGGCACCGACACACGTCCGCCAACAGCGATACCACTAATTGAACTCATTCGGACAGGTGTCGGTGTGCGGAGCACAAGAGGTGTAACGGTGGCAATCGGGGCTTCCCTCCCGTGCTACGCACACCGCGCTGGGCTAGCATTCTTGAAAGTTCCCGCTTGAAAAGTGCCACCCCGTGTGATATAGTGTACATGCGCACTAACCCCTGCGCTGGCTGTTTGGCAAATTATCCCTTGAATCAATCGTCCGGTTCGCTCCCGGCGAAGGCCAGTGGTGCGCCCGGTGCCACTGCTAGCCCGCCACGGCAGGTTCAAAACTTGTCTAGCAGTGTGAAGTTGGTACACGCTTCGCACTGCTAAACAAGTCAGCAGTGGCACCCGGCGGTTTTTCCCGAGCAACAGCATTTTTCGCGGGTCTCAGTTCGTCGGTTATTCGGAAGTGATACCAGTTGACTGTGGGAGGCGACTCCGTCGCCGATGTTGGGCGAGATTAGCTGAGTTGTGGGATGCTAGGAACTGAATCGGCGACAGAGTCGCCTCCCACAATTTGCAGGTTTCTGAAGGTATCACTGTCGGTTATTCACATGAAATCACCGAGTTTTGCAATTTGCCAAGCACGAATTCAACGTGATTCGCAGGCCCGGCCACACGCCGTGCCGCGCACTAATCGTCGTATTTCGCAACGCCATGGAGATATCCCAAAGCGGGCGCGCTGCTGGGGGCTACGGCTGACGCCTACGACCCCAGCCACCCGAGTTTGTTCCACTCTGTCCGCTCGCGGCGGACAGAATGAAGCCCAAAATCCTCGGGGAAAAGTGCCCGCGAGCAATTGTGTCCGCGCGACGGCGATTCGCGGTTTTCGGGACACAATTCGGCTTCGCGCAACGCTTCGGTGCAGATATGAGATTTGCGCTTGGTGGGAGACCAGATCGGCTCGGCAGGAGCCTTGCCCTCCCGAGAACCATGCGAAGCGCGATTGGAAAGCCAGCCTAGAATACGCCCTCGGTCGCATCTTCCTGTTCGACTTCGACGGGCTTGGATCCCGCGGAGGGGGCGATGCGATTAAAATCGTTCGCCATTTTCTGAATCTGGCCGGCAACGTCGAGGTCGAGGCTGTCCTTTTTGATGCAGATGTCGATTACCGGTTTAATCGCCTGCCGCAGGGACTGCAGAACTTGCTGCTGATCGGCGGGGACGGCCGGTTCGATCGCTTCGAGTCCCGCTTGCAACTCGGTGAGGTAAGCGACTGGGCGTCTCCGTTCGTAGACGAGCCGGTCGTTCACAATCCGAAACCCGTCTTGCTTGCCGCCGGCGATACCGGCGAAGAATCCTCCGCCACCACGGATTTGCAGGTCTTCATATTTCAATCCGAGCTTGGCTTCATCGGCACCGTAGTCCACGGCCAGTTGAGTCAAAGATTTTACGGCGGCGGGACCATCGATCGGATCGCCCTGCTTGTAGGGAATCTTCGCCAACAGGCCCGCGGCTTCACAGCGATTCTCGATTCCGAAGGATGGATCGTCGATCAGCTTCATCAGCGCCTGATGATACTGTCCCTGTTCGCCGACGCTGGCCATTTCCGCGAGTCCTGTTGCCGCTTGCAAGCGAATCCAGTTGCGCACCGAATTGCTCATTTCTTGGGGAAATTTATCGCGTCCCATCACCACCATAAAGCCCTTGGCCATCGTGTCCTGTGCCGACTGGGGGAGCGAATCGCGGAACTTAGCATGTCGTTCCAATCCAATCAGTGCGCCAACTATCATGGAGGGCGACACGGATGACTTTTTCAAGCCCGCGGACAACAATCGCACCAAGGAGCTATTCGCATCGACCGACGGCTGCGGAGGTCGGCGGTTGGGACCGGAATCGATACCGTATTCATCATCCAACAGGCCAACAATTAGCACTGCGTTGTATCGTACGCTGGGATGATAAGCTGCATCGTCATAGATTGTTTTCATGCGCTGCAACAAAGTATTCGTCAGCCACTTCTGTACTGAGGGGTCGGCTGGCCATACGTACTGACGAAACAGCTCATAGCGGTCTTTGCCCAGTTCACCCAACGCATGGGGGTCGGGGCGAGTCATCTTGGGAAGGTAGTATTTCGAAATATAGTTCTCGAATAGTTCCTTCTTGCCAGGATCGCTGGCCGGTTTGCTGGCGTAACTTTGAATCACCCTCCCTTGAGCCCGCAAGGTCTGGTCAATGTCATCCGTTTTGTACTGTCCCCAGGCTGCCGACGCGGGCATGGAGACGAACACCGCCAACGCGATTCTCGACCACCCGCCGCGGTGAACAATTCCAACCATACGATTCATCTCCAATTTCTCGCGCTCTTGCAATTTGGCGAGCGGCGAATATTCCGGACGGGCAACCCCTGGCGGCGGGGTTGGCAAGGTCATAACCTGAAAGCTAATAACAAGGTCGGACGACGAAAACCATTCTATTCCACGGTATCAGCCCGCGGGCCGGAAATC
>JBGTFW010000174.1:0-2368 GCA_041747075.1 Pirellulaceae bacterium | reverse complement strand
ATGTTTTCAATTTGCAGGGCGTTGTTTCTGGCGGCGAGTCAGCGACCCTGATGATTGCAAAAATTCCGCCCGAACAATAGAGAGTGTTTTTAGTAGCCTGGTTCGCTCGGGTTTCACCGACACAAAGCCGGCAGCGGGTCTCTTGCCCTCGGTGGTGGTTTCGATAATAGTGGCATCGTCCGTCGTTCGTATTCCGAAAGATCATGGATTGGACGAGTCGAAATTGACATGCCGACCAGCACCGGGGAATTCCAGCTTGAGGAACAGACCGTTCAACAATTGCGCCGTTCGCGGGAACTGGTCCGCGAGCAGCTTTCCAAAGTGATCGTCGGTCAGGAGGCGGTGATTGAGCAATTGCTCATCAGTCTTTTTGCCGGTGGACACTGCCTGATTACCGGTGCACCGGGACTGGCCAAGACTCTGCTCGTTCGATCGATCGCCGAAATCTTTGACTTGCGATTCAACCGCATCCAGTTTACGCCGGACTTGATGCCCGCCGACATTACCGGTACGGAAATTCTTGAGGAAAGTCCCGACGGGCACCGCCGTATGCAGTTCGTCAAGGGTCCGGTCTTTGCCAACGTGATCCTCGCCGACGAGATCAATCGCACGCCGCCGAAAACCCAGGCGGCGTTGCTCGAGGCGATGCAGGAACACCAGGTGACCGCCGCCGGGGTTCGTTATCCGCTGGATGAGCCGTTTTTTGTCCTCGCGACGCAGAACCCCATTGAGATGGAAGGGACGTACCCGCTGCCCGAGGCCCAACTCGACCGGTTCATGTTCAACGTCCGCATTGACTATCTGCCGGAGGACGAGGAAGTGGCGGTGGTGCAGCGGACAACGGCGGGAAGCCAGGAGTCGATCGAGAAGATTTACTCCGGTGAGGACGTGCTGAATTTTCACCGGGTCGTCCGCCGTGTGCCGGTCGCCGGCGAACTGGTGCGTTACGCCGTGCGGCTGGCCAGTGCGAGTCGTCCCTTTCGCGACGGGTCACCGGCGTTCGTCAACGACTGGGTGAACTGGGGCGCGGGATTACGCGCCGCGCAGAACCTGGTGCTCGGCGCCAAGGCCCGCGCGGTCATCTCGGGCCGCCCCCACGTGACCCGCGAAGACATCCTCGCGCTGGTCCATCCGGTTCTCCGACACCGCATTCTTCTCAGTTACCGCGCCGAGGCCGAAGACGTCTCGGTCGAACAGATCATCAATCAGGTGATCGATCACGTCGGGACCTGACGCGCCGCGACCTCCTCGCTACAAACCGATGGTTCGACTGCAACGACTCTGGAACGAATTGACGGGGAGGCAACCCTCCGACCTGTCGCCCGCGGCCAGACCCTCGCGCGTTTCCATTGATCCGGGGACGCTGATGAAGCTCCGCAATCTGGAACTTCGCGCTCGGTCGGTTGTCGAGGGGTTCATGGCGGGAATTCATCGCAGTCCGTGGCATGGTTTCTCCGTCGAATTCACCGACTATCGTCAGTATTCACCGGGCGATGATATTCGTTATCTCGACTGGCGCCTTTACGCCCGGCAAGACCGCTACTACATCAAGCGGTTTGAGGAGGAAACGAACCTTCGCTGTTATCTGGTCGCCGACCTGAGCCGCTCGATGGAATACGGCTCTGGCGATTACACAAAAGCCGATTACGCGAGGACGTTGCTTGCGACGCTCGGTTATTTCCTTTCCATGCAGCATGACGCGGCCGGACTGCTGGTGTTTGACGAGAAAGTCGGCGAGTACCTGCCGCCGAGATTTCGCCCCGGGCACTTGCGGCGACTGATGATCTGTCTCGAGCGCGCGACGTCAGGAAAGCGGACCGACGTCGGGCCGTCGCTGGAACAGATCGCGCGGCTGACACGGCGACGCGGGATGGTCGTGCTGGTCTCGGACATGCTTGCGCCGCTCGACGGACTGGAGCGCAATCTCGGTTACCTGCGATCACGGGGACACGAGGTGCTGATCGTTCGCGTGCTCGACCCCCGGGAGGTGAATTTCGAGTTTCCTGATTCAAGCATCTTTGAGGACCTCGAGTCGGGTCGCGAGGTGTTCGTTGATCCCGACGCGATTCGACGCGATTACCAGCGACAATTCGCCGCGCACGCCGGACAACTTGAGACCGTCTGTCGCGGCCAGGGTGTCCAGTTAATGACACTGACCACCGATCAGCCGCTTGATGTCGCGCTCGCCGAATTTGTGCGGCGACGGCGTCGCGTCGCGGGACGCCGGGCGCGACGGCGCATTGCCGATCGGCCGGCAAGGGGCGGAGGGACCGCATGAGTTTTATTTCCTGGGCCTTTGTGTTTGGCGGACTGGCGGTTGCGTTTCCCGTGCTCTTCCACCTGATTCGCCGCGTGCCACGGGGTCGCG
>JBGTFW010000173.1:0-1680 GCA_041747075.1 Pirellulaceae bacterium | reverse complement strand
CGACTCTCCATTCTGCAACAGGCGCAAGAGCATGCCTGCTTCTTGACGTCCCTCCGCGGTAAACGGTGGCGTCTTTATCTCGCCGTGCAGCCAAACCAGCGGCTTGGGAGCCTTCTTTTCTTTTTCAATTGGTTTCGTTTTCGCCATCCGCCAAGGCCCTCTTCGACCTCAGTAAGTATATATCGGATCCGATATACAGTCAAACGCAGGAAAATGCCCGACGCGGGACATTTTTCTGTCCGCCGGCCGGAAGCCTGGAGATTTCGCGACCATTTTGCCGGACTAATCCGGGGCAACCCGTAGAGCGGTCGTGGTCCAGGGCTATCGCACCATAAGTGTTGATCCGAACAGGACTTTTTCCAAGTAGCTTTCGTCCCAGCCGGCGGCGAGGCGTTTATTTTTCACGCCGACCTTCAGCGTGGTTTCGTTCTTGAGCAGGCTCAAGGTGGTTCGCCGCAGCGTGCTGAAGTTCTCCGCGGCGTGTCCTTCACGGAGCCGCGATTGATCTTCGCCGAACGTCACGTCGAGTTGCCAGTGCAACCGGTTCTCGATGCCCCAGTGACCGCGAACCGCCGCGGCGAACCGTTTCGCCGAAGGATACGTGCTGAGGATGTAATACCGGGCCGCGTCCGATTCCCGACCGTCGCGCTCGCAGCGCGTGATCGCCAGGCCGATCGCCTTCAGGCCCTTCCAACGCCGGCCGGCGGGCAGGTCGTCGGGGACCGGACAGACGAAGTATTCGCGCGTCTCGACTCGACCGTGACCCCGCGATTCGGTCTGAACACGACGGACCTTGGTCCGCTGAAAGTCGTCTTCCAAATGCTCGGTGAAGAAGTCTTGAAGGCCTTCGTACAGCGTCGGCTGGTTGCCTTTGACGGCCAGCACGTAGTCGGCACCTTGGTCCACGATCTGCGCGGCGATCTCGGTCTGGCAGCCCATCGCGTCGATCGTCACCAGGCAACCCGTCAGCTCCAGAATTCGCAGCAATTTCGGGATCGCCGTGATCTCGTTGCTCTTGTCGTCCACGGCCAGTTGTCCCAGCGTGATCTGGTTGCCGGCGGCCCAGGCGCTGACCATGTGCAGGGCCGACTTGCTGCTCGCGGCGTCGAAGCTGCGACGCAATGTCTTGCCGTCGACGGCCACGATCTGTCCGCCCGTGATCTCGTGCAGATCGGTGATCCAACTCAAAAGGCACTTTTCAAACTCGGCCGGCTTCAATGCGGCGAAGATCGCGTTGAACCGATCGTGCGATGGGATCCCGGCGCTCAGATCCAGAAACTTCGCGAACCATTCCTTCCGAGCTCGCGCGAAACCGGCGATGGCGACAAAATCGTCGGCCCCGCACAACACCGCGCACACCGCGATGGTCACGACGTTCAGCAGCGGATACTTCACTTCGCGACGACGCGGGTCGGAGAGTTCGGAAAAGTGGTCCGCCAAGCGAGCCGAGACACAACGGGCCATGGCCACAATCCTTTGCACAACGCGATTTCAAACCCGCGCCTCACCGCGAAGCGACGCCGTTCAAATCGCAATCGCCTAATTATGCCACACTACGCAGCATCGCGCAATCGCCCTGAGATTACTCCCAAGTCACCAACCCGAACTTTTAACCGTGACGCTGCACTAGGCTCCGGTACAGCGGTTGGTGACGCATATAGGGTCAGGCCGGAGACTGTG
>JBGTFW010000172.1:0-12372 GCA_041747075.1 Pirellulaceae bacterium | reverse complement strand
GAGACGAACCCGGAATTCGGATCGGGTAGTTATTCCCGGATTGTAGATATCAGTCGGCGAATTGACGAGGTGACTCATCGGATGATTCGACCTGACTGGCGGTCGAGGCGCGGAACGAAATCGAACGTGTCCAGTTGCGCCGCGAAGCGAATGTCGTTCTCCAGCCCGATTGCCAACAGGTTCTCGCCTCCCTGGCATTGGCAAAAAAGGTCGAACAGCGTCGTCGAGCCGGATTCGATTTGCCGACCTGCCGCGCGCCACATTTCCCGCGACGCCAATGCGGCGATTCCCGCTTGCCAGCGCGGAGTCCCTTTCGCGCCCGGTCCGCCAAATCCCCCGTCGCCCCCTATTAGCCGATCAACGATCAGCCCGCCGCACAATTGATCTTCGAGAGTGGGAAGGCCGCCCGTTCCCGCGCAGACCAGCACAATATCTCTCGAGTCGTTCGCGATGTGCCGCGCGACCGCGGCGGCATTGACCATCGCTCCGATCAGCAATTCGCCGGCGGACTGACAAGCGGCAATCGCCCGCGTTCCGTTGGTCGTCGTCATTGCGATCATGCGGCCAGCGACGTTGTCGGGCCGGTAGTCGCCCGGACTGTTGCCCAGGTCGAAGCCCTTGATTGGAAGGCCATTTCGCTCGCCCCCCGTCAGCCAGCCATTCCGCGCGGCGGCCGCACGGGCCTCGTCGATCGAGTCGAACGCAACGATGGCGGTCGCCCCGGCGGCCAGTGCGGCCGTCATCGTTGTCGTGGCGCGCAAGACATCAATACACACCGCGATTCGATCATGGATTCGATCCAATACGGCGTCCGCGGGCGTCTGGCAAATGTCAATCCGTCGGTTCATTGCTGACGAATGTTCGGCCACTGGTTATGATCTTGTCAACCGCCGTTTTTTTGGACCATCGGTAATGACCGTTAGCGATCTCAAATCCATGTCCGATTCCGCTGTATCGCCGCGGGCCGTGGACAAGTCTCCTGAACGGGTTCGGCGCATGTTCGGCTCAATCGCCGGGCGGTACGACCGCATGAACCACCTCCTGTCGATGAACGTCGATCGATGGTGGCGACGTGTGACCGTTCGCAAACTGAAGCCCGCCGCGGGTGACCGGATTCTTGACGTATGTACGGGGACTGGCGATCTGGCGCTGGCCTTTCACCGTCGGCTCAAGGGCGCGGGAAAGATTGTCGGAACGGATTTTTGTCCAGAGATGCTGGAGGTCGCACGGGAAAAGGCCGCAGGCAAGCCCGATATTGAGTTCCTGCAAGCCGACACTCTGGCGCTTCCCTTTAACGACGAATCGTTCGATGTCGTGACGGTCGCCTTTGGATTGCGAAACGTCGCCGATACCGATCGGGGACTCCGCGAACTGGTGCGCGTTTGCCGCGACTGCGGACGGATCGGGATTCTCGAATTTTCGACGCCGCGACGCTGGCCGGTCCGTCCCCTGTACGGCTGGTATTTTCGCAACGTGTTGCCGTGGATCGGGCGACGCCTCGCGGGCAACGACGAAAACGCCTACGACTATTTGCCGCAAAGCGTCGGGGAGTTTCCCGCCGGGGAGGCACTCGTCGCGCGAATGCGCGAGGCCGGAATGAGGTCGGCCCGTTTTTATCCGTTGACGTTCGGAATCGCGACGCTTTACGTCGGTGAGAAATGAGCCGCCCTGACCGACCGATCGTCGTCGCGATGACCGGTGGCAGCGGTGCCGGGTACGGGCGTCGGCTCGTCGAGGTTTTGCTGCAATCGGGTCGCCAGGTGCTGCTGACGATCAGTCCCGCGGGTGCCCAGGTGATCGAGCATGAACTGGACGCGCGGATTGACCTGGAGAACTTTCAGCCAAGCCGTCTCTGGAAGGCGGGAACCAGCGAATTGCGCGGGCTAAGGTATTTTCACCACATGGACTACATGACGCCGCTAGCCAGCGGGTCGTTTTTGACTGACGGCATGGTGATTTGTCCCAGCAGCGGCGCGACGCTCAGCGGCACCGCGCACGGTTCGAGCCGCAACCTGATTGAACGGGCCGCGGAAGTTCATTTAAAGGAAGCCCGTCCGTTGATTCTTGTCCAGCGCGAGACGCCCCTTTCACTCCCGACGATCGAAAACATGCGGCTTGCAAAATTGGCCGGTGCGACGATCCTGCCTGCCATGCCCGCCTGGTATCACGGCGTGCAGTCCATTAACAGTCTTCTCGATTTTATCGTCGCCCGCATCCTCGATCAGTTGCACATCGACCACCAACTGGCCTCGCGCTGGGGTGCCGACGTGGAGTCGCCGAACGAAACGGACGACTGAAGTTACCCAAACCAGGATTTCGGACCAGACTTGTCAGACAAGCTGGCGCGGAAAAAAAGTTCTTTCATTTTCTGGTTCTGCGCGTGACCAGTCTTGTCCGCGACCGATCGAAGAATCCCTTGTGAAGAGCGCGGCCCACGTCGCCGCCAATCCAGGCTTTCACACACAAGGAGATTCGATGAAACGCCAACAACGAGTTCGACGATTGCAACGACGCGGTATCCAGCATGTCGGGCAATTGCTCGCGATCATTCTCGATGAAATTGACCGGGACGAAGCGAACGGGACGAGCGTCCGGGCCAGCCAGTCGGTTGCCACAACCATTCCGTTGTTGTCCGAAATGTCAGACGGCACCGGGCAGTCGACGTTTGCCTTTTACCAGTCGTCAACGCAGTGAGGGAACCACGGGGGGTTGAGTGGCGTTTTTGAGTGGATCAATTTCGTTTCTGCGCTCGAAGAGTGCAAAACAGGAACTTACCGCAGGATCGTGACCTGCGATCCTTCGCCGAGGATGCCGTACAGGTCTTCCGCGTCTCGGCTTGAAAGTCGAATCGAGCCGCGCGCGTCGTTGGAGCCTTCCGTGGTCGACTCGTGCAGGAACAAATCGTCCGATCCCAGCGCCAGCCAGTACTTGCCATACGGATTTCCAGCGGCACCCGCCGCGATTGTCTGGCCCGTTGCGTCCTGAAACTCACGTCCGGAATCGGATTTGGCGGCGACCGGAAACGAACCCTGTTCAACCGGTTGGTCGGTCCCGACGTTGACCGGGAATCGCCCGGCGTACAAACCGTCGAGAAAAAGCGTCAACTCCTGGCGGTCCAGACTGAGCCGCGCGTCGAAGGGTCCGCGTATGACCTTAAGCTCAGTTCCCGCAACGAGCATCGACGGATCACCGATCTTGCCGCGATTGATGTTCAGGATCAACTGTGGCGGGACGTCCCACTCGGCGGACAGTGTTTCCAGTGAGTCACCGTCGGCCACAATCCACGGTCGCGGTTCCAGCAAATGCTCGGAAGAATAAATCACCTTGCCAGCCAATTGGTCCAGCCATTGAAGCATTCTCAACCGCTGGTCGGCCGGCAGGCCCGCATCGTAGTGCCGTGACAGGGTTTCAAGCGCCGCCCGCGCATCGCCAGCGTTCACCAGTTCGCTGACGCCCGCCCAGTCGATCGGACCCGTTGAAGCGTGCTCCATTGGGGTCGTCGTTGTGGCAACTGACGCCGCGCCGGACCCGGACGCGAGCGATTCGGGAGTTGCGGCAAGTGCCTCCGCGTCGGCGGGAGGGGAGGTTGCAAACTCGTTCTTGACCTGTGCCATGAAGCCTGTCGAAGGTGCCGGCGGTAGTTGCGCGGTTGGCGGCATGGCGCGCGGCGATTCCATTTCACTTGCAGCCACCCTATCGGTCTTATCGTCCGGTGTCGAACCAGGTTCCGTCACTTCGTCGGCAAGCGGTTTGGGATCGACAGGCTGCAAATTCGTTTGAGGCCTTGGCTGAAACTGACTGTCGAGCGCTGTCGAGTTATTCGCTGGCGGGAACCCGGACGACGATTCGGGAGGCGGTTCGGAGACCTGAACTTCCGGCAATTCAAACTCCGAATTGATCTTTTCGTTGAGATCACCGCCATTGCCGCGAAACTGGGGCGGCAGGCCAGGAATGCGCTGTTTAGACATGGCGGGCTTCGGCGGTTCACTGTGAAGCGGTGGTTGCGCAGCCTTCGGTGGTTCGGAAAATTCGTCGATGCGCGATCCGATCTCGATGTCCAGCCCTTCGACTTCGGCGATCTCTTCGTTCAATGACGTTTCGGGCGTGTTGATGACCTGCCATGCGCCCCAGGAAACCGCCATCAGCATGACGACAACCAGCAGATTCTTGACAGAATTCATAATACCAGGCTCCTTGACCATTGCAGGGGTCGTTCGCGAAATTCGTGCTACGTTCGCGCAGCGTTCGTGCGACGTTGGCGGCGGATGTTAGAAGAAACGCGCGTCGCGGTCCAAGGCCAAATGAACGTCTTGGCCCTTTCACGGTTCGGCACCGGATCGCGTGCTAGCGTTTTTTGGAAGGGCCGACAGCCTCTTTCGCGAATGGTTTCCTCAACAACGGAACTGGCTCGAGCCTGGGGAACTGGCCAAACTTGCACTCAACATCAACGGCTCCTTCGCCGGCACATTGCTGAATGCCAGCGACCCGCAAGCTGGAAGCTTGCGCCACGCCCGCATGCTGGAAGCTTGCGCCACGTTTCGCCACGTTTCGCAGCCCATGAGGATCGCAAGCTGTCACGCCGAGCGCGACGGGTCCAGACTCGATTGGACGGCGGGAGGTCTGGCCTGCGCGAGGACCTTGCGGATTTCAGCAAGTCGCCGCGCCAGGTCCTCTTCGAACCCGCGACCGACCGGTTGATAGTACTGGCGTTCGACGCCGAGGTAATCCTGGGCAGCAACGCCTTCCGGGGCGTTGTGCGAATACTGGTAGTCCGCACCGTGACCCAGTTCCGATTGGGCAGCGCGGTAGTGCGTGTCCCTCAGCGCTCGCGGTACAGGCAACACGCGGCCTTCGCGAATATCCTTGCTCGCCGCGCCGATCGCCAGCGTCGAGGCGTTGGATTTTGGAGCGAGGGCAAGGTACGTCACTGTTTGCGAAAGAATCAATTGACATTCAGGCAGCCCGATGAATTCGCAGCCATGGAGACAGGCGACGGCAAGCGGCAACGCATGGGGGTCGGCGTTCCCCACGTCCTCGCTGGCAAGAATGACAAGACGGCGACAGAGAAATCGCACGTCCTCGCCTCCGGCGAGCATTCGCGCCAGCCAGTACACTCCAGCGTCCGGATCGCTGCCGCGAATACTTTTGATTAGTGCACTGATCGTATCGTAGTGATCGTCGCCGTCATCGTAACGGATCGCTCGCTCGGCGGAAGATTGCGCGAGCAGCTCGCGCGTCAGGTGAACGGGTTGCGGATTGCTGAGCACGGCGACTTCGAGAATAGTCAGCGCCCTTCGCGCGTCGCCGTCACTGATCTCGGCGATGTGTTGCAACACGTTGTCGTCGGCATCAACTGCGTACTTGCCCATTCCGCGTTCCGGGTCGGCCAGTGCGCGACGAAGGAGTGCAACGATTTCTTCGACCGGGATCGGCTCGAACTGAAAGACCTGGCTGCGGCTGACGAGCGCCGGGTTGACGGCGAAGTACGGATTGGCGGTCGTGGCACCGACGAGCGTGACGATCCCCTGTTCGACGTCGTCCATCATCGCGTCCTGCTGGGCCTTGTTGAAGCGATGGATTTCATCGACAAAAAGCAGCGTCGCCAATCCGCCGCTGGCCAGTTCGTCGCGAGCTTCCTCGAGGATTTCGCGCAGGTCACGGACTCCGTGCAGCACGGCATTGAGTTCGCGAAAGTTGCGTCGTGTTTCCCCGGCCAGCAAACGGGCAAGCGTCGTTTTGCCGGTCCCCGGCGGGCCATGGAGGATCACTGAGCCGAGCCGATCGGCGCGAATCAACCGGCGGAGCAGTCCGTCCGGTCCGAGGACATGTTGCTGGCCGACGAATTCATCGAGCGTCGTCGGGCGCATCCGCGCCGCCAGTGGCCGGGCCGACTCGAGCGCGCGTTTTTCGGATTTTTCAAAGAGCGACATAGGGCAATGTCTCGTTTTCGTCGCTTAACATCGTCCCACCGAAGTAAATTCGGTGGTGACTTTGGCAAAATCGTGACAATAGCGCGAAAGCCGACCTTGGGCGACGGTGTCCGGACTCCCGTAATTCTGACGGCGCGCGGACCAAGCTACAATGCGCCGCGAGCCCGCTAACCCAGTCGGCTCCCCACCCGGCCCCGCGCCCGGGGGAAGCAGGTCTGGAAACTAACGCGCAAGCAACCGCGCACCCTCTCCCCCGGCTTTGCGGGGGAGAGGGCAGGGTGAGGGGGCAACGCGAAATTTCGAACCCGGATTTGAAATGAACTCGTTTCACCAGTTCCTGACAACCCGAATCGCGGGCGGCGGATTCTCCACTGAAGATACGCTGGCATCGCTGTTGCCGCTGATGCGAGCCGTTCAAGGCGTTCACGAACGGGGCGAGGTCGCACCGCTGGAGGGCGTTGACGCGCTGACCGTTGACGGCACGAAAGTCGGATTCGACGAAAACCACAAGTATTGCGAACCGCGCGATCAACTGCCGCTCATTGAGGAAGTTCTCGCGGCGAAATTCGATGACGCGGAAGCAGACCTTCTCAAACTGGACGATCCTTCGCAAGTCAAGGTTTTGCCTGCCGATGCGCCTGTCGGCGCGACCGGTGCGGAGGACCCGTCGCAATCAAAAAAAGCTCAACAAGCGGCGGAGGCCAGCGACCCGGCACCCGAACCCGTCCTGCCGTCGCGGCCAGGTTTTGTTCCCGGTTATCGATGCTGGGAACAACTGGTCGGACACCACGATCCGTTGACCGATATTTTTTGCCTCGGGCAATTGCTTGCCAGTGTGGCGCTTGGGCTGGATTTCAACGACGCGAGGGCGCTGGGGCAATTCGCGAGGAACCGTCGCAACCTCTTCGTGATCAACGATTCGGTTCACCCCGTCGTCGCGCGGGTGATTGTGCGAATGACGGAACTCGATCGGGGAAAGCGCGTTCCCGAATTGTCGTCCGTCATCCATGCTCTGGAGAACTATCGCCAGCAGGAAATTGAAGTCAGCGTCAACCCGGACGAAATTGAGGGATTCCAGTCTCGCGATCTGCAGGGAAAACAACAACTGCTGCTCGATCGGCTGCAAACGCGACTCATTGAAGTTTCACGGCGGAACCGGTTGCTCCACTTTCGGACGACGGGCCAGGCACTCGACCTGACGCAGGCCTCCGTGCCGCTTTCGTTCGATTATCACAACATTCGCGACGACCAGATTCTCGTTTCCGACGACCGGTTGCTGAAACCGATTGCGGGCGGCGACCGCATTTCGCTGAACAAGTACCTGAATTTCGAGGAAGCGCTCTACCTGCCCGGCCAACTGACACGAATCTATCGCCAGTCGCGTCGTGATCTCGCCGAGTTCGGGTTCGTGCAGCTTCGACTCGTCCTCTGCATGCTCGATTGGTCCGACCTGACGGAAAAACCCGCCGAGCAATACACGTCGCCACTGCTGCTCGTCCCCGTTCAGTTGATTCGAAAGCGGAGCGTTCGCGACGTTTGGGAACTCGAACCGCTTTCCCACGAAGCCGAGATCAATCCGGTCGTACGGTATCTCTTCAAGAAATGGTACGCGATCGAGTTGCCGGAGATGGTCGATTTGCAGGCGACGGGACTCGATGCGCTGTACCGATTCATGTCCGAGGCGATTTCGGCCAGCGAACCGGCGGTCGAATTGGCGATGGACACGACGCCCGAAACGCGAGAATTGCTCGTCCAGGCGCGGCGGCGACTGGAGCGGTATCGCAAGCGCGCGGGTATGGATGGGAAGCCCGCTGAGGCGATCAGCCAGCAAGGGCACGACCAGCCAGAACGGGACATTGATTCCGGTCGCAACTTGAGTTTAGTGCCAAGGTACGAGGGAGATTTGGATGCCGGTGAGGAGGTGCGGAGGGAGGAGGAAGGTGGAAGCGCGGGTACGAATGCGAGGACGAGTGAGAAACCGGGTATGAATCCGAGCACGAGCAGGAGTACGAGCACGAACACAAGAAGGAGTACGAGTACGAGTACGAGCACGAGCAGGAGTACGAGCAGGAATAGGCGCGAGAGCAAGAGTACCGAAAGGGGGAATCCTTACAACTGGCGGTTCGACTTGTGCCGGGTTACGCTCGCCAATTTTCGTTATCGCAAGATGTCGCTCGTTCGCGACTATGAAAGGCTGGTGGAAGAACAACCGCCGAGCGCGACGTTTGATGCCGTCTTTTCACTCTCGCCGCGGCCGACCGCTTCCGTTCGTGCGACTCCGCCTCTGGTCGAACGATTCGACGTCGTGCCCTGCGATCCGACGCAGGCGCAATCGATCGGCCAGGCCCGCGCGGATGAGAGCTACATCATTCAGGGACCGCCGGGAACCGGCAAGTCGCAGACGATCACCAACCTCATCGCCGATTACGCGGCGCGGGGAAAACGGGTTCTGTTCGTTTGTGAAAAGCGGGCAGCGATTGACGTCGTCTTTGCGCGATTGCGACAGTGCGGACTCGGCGAACTGTGTTGCCTGATCCACGACTCACAGACCGACAAGAAGGCCTTCGTCATGGACTTGAAGGAAACCAGCGAGTCGTTCCTGAAACGACAGCGCAACGGCCTTCAGACGGTGACGACCCGCCGTGACGGGAACGCCGCCGGACTCGAATCGGCAAAAATGCCGCTTGACAGCTTCGCCGCGACGATGCGTGATTCGCTGCCGCTCGCGGGCACACCGACGAGCAGTTTGCTCGAACGAGCCATCGCCTTGCGGCCCGAAACGCCTGAATTGACTGAAGCACGGCAGGAACAATTGCCGGCGTGGCGATCCTGGAACGAGGGCCGGTCCGCCATCGAATCGGCTGTTGAATCGCTGAAACGGCAACAGCCCGACGGAGTGCTCGCCCGCCATCCGCTACGCAACCTTGCCGCGTCACTCACCGACGACTCGACGCCGCTGCAAACGGTCACCGACGGAATTCGCCAGGCGAAGGTCAAATTGCGGCAACTCGGCGAATCGCCCGACGCGGCGCGGGAACTGGAAACCGGCTCGCGGACTTTCGCCGAGTTGCGACGTCTTGTGGAATACTGCCGGTTGATTGGCCCGCTCGCCCGTTCCCAGGCGCTGGGATTGTTCGATGCGAACAGCGCGGCGGCGCGCGAGCTGGAAAAATCCCGGCTGGCAGTTGTGGAAAGGGAACGGGTGCTCGCCGCGCAGCGCGACGTCAATTCGGCGTGGCGCGAGCGCATTCCCCGACATGAATTGCCGTCCGTGATTGAACTGGCCAATGAACTTTCGAAAAAGTGGGTGCCGGTGATCCGGCCATCGTGGTGGCGGTTGCGATCGTACCTGAACCGCTCATACGACTTTGCAAGTCATCCGATTCGGCGAACGTTGGTCTCGGTCCTCAACAACCTTCGCGACGAGTACGCGGCCGAGGACGCCGTCTTTGAACTAAAGCGACAGGTTGCCCACGAGTTTGGCTGGTTGAGTTCGTGGGACGAGATGAGCGAACTGGCCGGGAACATCAATGCTGAATCTGCGTCGTGGCCGGAGTGGCTTGGCGACTTTCACCAGCGACTTGCCGCTTCCGCCGGTGATGGCCACGCGATCGCCTCGCACCCATCGATCGCCACAATGGCCGGCCATGCCACGCTGCTGCAGGCCATTCGGACGGAACTGGACGAGTTCCTCACGGGTTACGAAACGTTGACGATCGACGAAATCCATCGCGAAATGGATGCGATCAGCGGGTCGCTCGACAAGTTGCCGGACTATTTGGCCTGCCTCCGGCAACTGGCGGGCGTTCCTGAAGATGTCCGCGTCGCGCTGCAGCGAATGGACCTTGCGCCGACGCAAATCGAGGGGGCGGCGGCTGCGCGGACCATCCGGTTGATCGGGCGGGAAAGACGGGACTTCGGCGACTTTGACCAGTCGACGCGGCGACATTGCCTTGCTGCACTCACCGCCGCCCACAAGGAATGGATGGAAATCAATGCCGAGTTTGTCCGTGAGCAGGTGCGACAGCGCTTTTTGGAAAACGTCCGCGCCTCGGACGACGCACCGCGGAAGCCGTCGAGCGAAGACGAAGCTTTTCAAAAGTCGTACCGCGAAGGACGCAAGGTGCTGGAACACGAATTTGGCAAACAGATGCGTTACAAGTCCATCCGCGATCTGGTAAACGGTGAATCGGGGGCCGTCATTCGCGATCTCAAACCGATTTGGCTGATGAGCCCGCTCAGCGTCTCGGACACCGTGCCGCTGACCTGGAGGGACGAACACCCGTTGTTCGACGTCGTGATCTTTGACGAAGCGAGCCAGATCACGCTCGAGTCGGCGGTCCCGGCGCTGTACCGCGCCAGGCAGACGATCGTCGTCGGGGACCAGCAACAGTTGCCACCCACCAGTTTCTTCGCCACTCGGAGCGACGACGACGATGACGAAATCACGTTCGAGGACGAGGGGGAAACGGTGACCTACGACCTCGAATCGAGCAGTCTGCTCAATCACGCGTCGCGGAACCTCGCCTCGACGATGCTTGGCTGGCACTACCGCAGTCGCGACGAGGCGCTCATCAGTTTCAGCAACCATGCTTTCTACAACGGGCGGTTGCTGACGATTCCCGAAGAGCAGATTCTCCGTCCCAACGCCGGATCGCTGAGCGCCGCCTCCGCCGACGCGGCGACCGCAAACGCCGCCGCGCTCGATGATCGCCCGATCAGTTTTCACTTGATGGAAGTCGGACTGTACGAGAAGCGGCGAAATCGACCGGAGGCCGAATACATCGCCGAACTGATTCGTCAACTGCTCACCGAGGGCCGAGGGCGGACGCTCGGGGTGATCGCCTTCTCCGAATCGCAACAGGACGAAATCGAAACGGCGATTGAGCGGCTGGCGGATTCAGACGAAGCCTTTTCCCGCTTGCTGGAATCCGAGTACGCGCGCGAGGACGAGGGACAGTTCACGGGACTGTTGATCAAGAACCTTGAGAACATCCAGGGTGACGAACGGGACATCGTGATCCTGAGCATTTGCTACGGCCCGGATGCCGACGGGCGGATGCTGATGAACTTCGGGCCGATCAACCAGAGTGGCGGGGAGAAACGGCTGAACGTGGCGTTCACGCGCGCCAAACATCACATGGCCGTGATCAGTTCGATTCGCGGCGAGGCGATCACCAATGAGCACAACGTCGGCGCGCGATGCCTGAGAAATTACCTTCGATACGCGGCGGCGATTTCATCGGGCGACGCCGCGTCCGCTCAGAACGTCTTGCGTGAACTCGCCCCGGCGGGCGAGGGGCGCTCGCTGGAAAAGGCCCCGTCGCCAGTCCTCAAGGACATCGCAAGGGCACTGGCGGAACATCGACTCATCGCGGATTTCAACGTCGGACATTCGGAGTTTCGCTGCGATATTGGACTGCGGCGTGACGGGGACTCGAAATACCGGCTGGCGATTCTCGTCGACGCGGGAGACTACTATCAACGGAATCCCGACACGTTGGATCGTGAGATGAGCCGGCCGCGACTGCTGGAGGTGTTCGGTTGGCGCGTGCGTCACCTGTTGATGAAGGACTGGCTCGCCGATCCGCGGCGCGAAGTCCGCCAGATCGTCGCCGCCTGTGACGACGCTGTCGGCGCAGCAGACAGGTAACGATCCACGGCACAACGCTGGGCTGATGAGATTCCCTCCTTGCGGTTTGGTGCATCGTTCGCTTTCCGCGACCACACCTCTGCGCGTTGGACAAAAGAAAATGCCCGAACTCCCCGAAGTCGAAACGATGCGCCGCGGAGCGCTGGCGGCGATCGGCGGCGTCGTCGTTTCGGCGCGGCGGACGCGAATTCGCAAAAAGCCCCTCACGATGACCCCCGCCTGGCCCTCAATCGCCAGACACCTTGCCGGTCAGCGGCTCGATGGCATTGACCGGCGCGGGAAGCGCCTGTTGCTGCACTTTGCCAATGAGCGGTGCCTGATTATCGAACCTCGGATGACCGGACTGCTTCTTGTGGATGGCGCGCCTGACACCGGGCACCTGCGATTCGAACTGACGTTTCGCGGCGGTGGATGCTCGCGGCTTGCCTACTGGGACAGCCGCGGACTGGGACGAGTTCTCCTGGTCGACCCGCCGGCACTCGCCGATTATCTGTCACCCCTCCGAATCGGTCCCGACGCCCTGGAGATCACTCCGGAAACGCTGCGCGACAATCTCCGCGGGCGGCGCATTCCGGTCAAGGTTGGCCTGATGGACCAGAAAGCGGTCGCCGGGATCGGCAATATCTATGCCTCCGAAATCCTTCATCTGTGCAGAATGGATCCACGCCGTTCGTGCATTCGCGTCAGCCGCTGCCAGTGGGAAACGATTCACCGTGCGATGCTCGCGGTATTGAACAAGGCGATTCAAATGGAAGGTTCCACGCTCTCCGACGGATCGTATCGCAACGC
>JBGTFW010000171.1:0-2705 GCA_041747075.1 Pirellulaceae bacterium | reverse complement strand
TAACGCCGTCGGCCAGGCCACCTACATCGAGCACTACGCGGCCTCGGCTCCGCAGGACAAGGCGCTGCGGACGGTCTTTACGTACGACGGTGCCTCGCGATTGCTCACGATGCAGCACCGCGACGTCGAGAGTGAAAAGGGGGACATTGAGAGTGAGATGAAAAGGGGGACATTGTACTTTTTTGGGATCGGGGATGGTCGCGTGCAGCCTTTCAAGGTCACGCGAACAGGTCAACACGCTCAGCAATTATATTCGGTTCTTCCGAAGGAATGGAACGCGGAGGCAGGGAGACGCGAAGGCACAAAGGCCTCGTTTTCCTCCACGTCTTTGCGTCGCTGCGACTCCGCGTCAATGTTCAATGGACGAATGTCGCCATCGACCCGAGCCGAAACTTTCCGCGAGTTCCGCTACGGGAGATTTGGGGACGATTCGGGGACCAACGAAGTTCAAACCGTGACGCTTGAAAAACACGACCAGCGGCACGTTTGTGCTCGGTTTCGACGGCCAGACAACGGCTCCGATTCAAAGGAACGCCACCGCCGCGCAGGTCGAAACGGCGCTCGAGGAACTGGCGGCCATCGACAACGTTACCGTACGTGGGCTGGCACCCCTTTCGCGGAGCGAAAGGCGACTTTGTTTTTCCCCACGATCTATGGCGTCCGGTCGCGATAATGAATTTCGATTACGTCGCCTTCCTGCAGGAGATAGTTCTCGTACTGGCTGTTCAGCGCGCCGTTGACCAACATGACCACTTCCTGGTTGGCGTTGGCGACGTTGCCGAGAATCTGGCTGGAGTTAAAGGTCTCGCCCCAGATCTGAAAGAATGCCTCCAGTGGTGCGTTCATCAGCGAAGGGGTCTCTATATGGAGCGTCCCGCTGCTGTCGTGCGTGTGAATCCCGCGCAGGCCCGTGCAAACCGCGTCGTTGATGCCGATATTGGCCGCTATTTGCTGTGCCACGCCATCGATAATGATGCTCAAATTCGCGTGCTCGTGGACGGCCAGATTGTCGTGGCCGTCGAGGCAGACGTCCAGAATCGGCAGGCTCGTATGGATCACGTCGAGCAGTTCGATTTCAAAACGCAGAACCGAATTCGGCGGGATCGTGGCAGTGCCCTGCTCGCCGTAGGCCAGGTCGGACGGGATCAGCAACTGACCGCTGCCGCCCACCGAAAACATGGGAATGCCTTCCTCCCAGCCTTCGATGAGGTTGGTCAGCGAAAACGTCACGTTCTGGCCGCTGTCGAACTCCGTACCGTCGAGCAAAAAGCCGCGGTAGTTCACCACCACGCTGTCCGTCATTGAGGGAAAGTCCCCGTTTCCGGACTGTTCGACGATGAAGTGCAGTCCGGAAGCGGTCCGGGTCGACGTCAGGTTGTTTTCCGCCAGGAAATTCTGAATCAGTTGTTCGTCGGTGGCCGCCGAAACGAACAGCTCGCGCGAATCGAAGGGGGTACTTCCGTTGGCCGACACCTGAAACTCAATGACGCGGGTTCCCGCGACGAATTCCGGCTCAAACGTGTCGTTGAGGTACTCGACGGATCGCAACAGCGTTTGGTAGTCGGCCGCGGACGCCTCGCCGGTAAAGCTCAACACACCAGCCGCCTGGTTGAACGACGCGATGATGCCCGCGACCGGAGTGAATTCGAGCATATCCTGACCGGCAACGTACCCCGCGGCAAAGCGGACCGACGCCGACAACACATTGTTGTTCCCCGAACGGGTCCCCGGAGTGACCACCAGTCCAGGATCGACCGGCGTCGGTGGATCGCTTTCCGTAAATCCTGCGGGTAAATCGGTGGCGTCGATCATCACCGATTGTTCGCGCTGGAGTTCCGGCCCGCCAAAGATTACTGGGTCGATGTCCTGGTTGACGAGGCGGCTGAACAGCTCGTCGAGAGTTTGCTGCAACTGGAATCCGGTGCCGTTTTCAAAACCGGTAACCAGGGCGCGCTGAATGGTTGAGGCCGGGTCGACAACCAGATTGTCGTTGCCGATTCCGCCATCGAGTGTCGTTGGAGTTCCCAAACCGAATGTTGCGTCCGGCCGGGGCATGATTCCGAGGAAATCGTTACCCGCGCCCAGATGGACGTCCGAGCGCCAGCCAATGCGCGTATTCCCGGCCATCAGCACGTGATCGTTGCCCGTTCCGGCGTCAACGTAAAATGAACGGCCCGATTGGAGATCGTTGAGTGCGACAACATCGTTGCCGTTGCCGGTTGAGACGGTAAGGTGGCGACCGGCGGCGTGGGACGCGACGGCCACGATGTCGTTACCGGATTCTGTCATAATCCACGAGAAACGTTCGGCACGAAGATTATTGACTTCGACAATATCGTTGCCTTCGCCTCCGTTGACCAAAAAGTTTCTCACCCAGGTGTTGTTGACAACGAACCGGTCATCGCCCGCGTTGCCCTCCAGCACCATGCTCATGCGGGGAACGACTCCGTCGATTAACAGCTCGTCGTTTCCTCCGTCAAGCCGCACGCCGACCGAACGCAACTGGACGACCGAATGAAATGCCGCTGTTCCGCCGTTCACCGTCGTCCCCTCCAGGCCGACAACCGAGGCTCCTCCGTTGGCGGTCCCGACGATTTGAACCTGGTTGTCCAGGGCGTCACCGAGCACCAGTAGGTGGTCGAGGAAGAGCGAAGCAGTGACATTGCCGGCGAGGACGACTCGCGGCTCCAGTTTTTCAAATTGCA
>JBGTFW010000170.1:0-8383 GCA_041747075.1 Pirellulaceae bacterium | reverse complement strand
GGCTCCAGCGGTCCGGGCGTGATTGGCCGATTGGTTGACGGCGCAACAATAGTATGGAAAACAGAAGGTCCGACCGATCTGCTCGCGTTGCTGTCGATCGATCCGGGCGCATCGGCATTTTGCAATCGCGCCGGTGCCAGCGAAAACCCGCATGGCAAATATGACTGGCTGCTTGCGGCGCTCGCCGGAAAGGAAATCCGCGTCATCCACGATGCGGACAAGTCGGGACAGGACGGCGCGGTGAAATGGGCTGGATTCCTTGCCGGGACCGCGAAAACATGCAAAAACGTCATACTACCGTATCCTATCGAAGAGAGCCACGGGAAGGACCTGAGGGACTGGCTGGCCGAGGGAAACACGATCGAACAATTGGATGAACTCGCCGAACGCGCGTCTATTGTGCCGCCTACTAATGACCATACTACATCGCGTACTATCGAACTGGACATTGTTTCATTCCAGGATTTCACAGAACAATATCCAACCTTGCGGAAACCCGTAATAGATGGAATCTGCCGCGAGGGGGAAACCGTTAATATCATCGCGGCGAGCAAGGCCGGAAAAAGCTGGCTGTCCCTCGATCTTGCGATGGCCGTTGCGACCGGGGCGAAGTGGCTTGAAACGTATCACGTTGTGGCGGGAAACGTACTATATGTTGACAATGAATTGCATCCCGAAACACTGGCTGGGCGCCTAAATCGAGTACGCGAGGCGCGCGGGTATGACACGGCGGACCTGGCGGATTCTTTATCAGTATGCTCCCTGCGCGGAAAACTCGTTTCGCTCCATGACCTGGCTGATTGGTTCGGCGCGGAAATCGAACCCGGAGCGTATCGTCTGATCGTACTGGATGCCTGGTATCGCCTGCTGCCAGAAGGATCGGACGAAAACAATAACGCACAGATGACCGCGCTATACAACCGGCTGGACGCCATCGCGGCGGACCTGTCGTGCGCTTTTGTGGTCATCCACCATTCGAGCAAGGGAGCACAAGGGGACAAGTCCGTGACGGACGTCGGCAGCGGCGCTGGGAGCATGAGTCGAGCGGTCGATACGCATCTGGTCATCCGTCCTCATCAGGACGCGCGGTACAGCGTGCTGGCAGGCGCGGGGCGATCGTTCGCTCCGATCGAGCCAATTTCGATCTACTACGAGTATCCGCTATGGCATCCCTCGGCGCTCGAGGCAAGGGTAGCCACCCGCCAGACAGCCAGCCAGGCGAAAGCCGTCACCGACGATATCGCGGCGGTGACCACCATTGCGACGGAATTCCCCCGTCGCCGGTTTTCGTGCTACGACGTGCGCAAACTGCTAGGTTGTTCCGACGCCAGGGCCGCCAGGCTATGCGCAGTAGGGGTTACGCGGAGCATTCTGGCGCGAGCCGGCGCACGAAAAAACAAGCAGGGTACCCGCCAGATACTATGGCGAGCCGCGCCCGGACCGGAGGGGACGCCATGAGCCTGTCGGGAATTATTCGTTGGGTTATTCGTTGGGTTATTCGTTGGGTGTTTTTCAGTGTACGAACCACGTGCGTAGGGTTCGTACGTACGCCCCTTACAGGGGGGCGTACCAAACGAACAAACCCGCCTACGCACTTCTCGCGAAAACTAACCAGTTTCGGAACCTGAAAGTGAAATTCAAAGTGACACTATCCACCCGCGACGACGACGACGCTTCAGCAACCCGGCGACTGCGAGCCGCGCTCAAGGTATTGCTTCGGTCCTTCGGTCTGCGCTGCGTCCACGCCGAAAAACTCCCCGACAATCAAAAAAGGAAATCAGCCAATGAACCCACCTGAACCACCGCCGGTGAAACTCAACAGGTATCCCGGCTGGTACGTTCCCCGAATCCGCCAGGCGATCAAGGATGGTCGGCTGCCGCCAATCTGCCGCCACAACCGGTTCACTGGCGGCTACCATCACCACCTGCTCAACAAGGCGGGATTGTCGACGCTGTTCGATCACGCTGGCCGTTGTGGCGACCTGCTTGTAACCGAACCCTACGACGATCCGGATTCCCGCCTCCTCAAAGCCAACGTGAAGCGGCTGGCGTCCCTGCTGGACCTTGATTTCCGAATCCGCCGCGAAAGTAATTGGCTCCCTGGCGCGACCTGCCGAATCGAATTCTGGCCGACGCCAGAAAATTTACCGGAAAAGGAAAACAATATGGAAATGAAGGGATTGTTTGTTGATCGCTCGCAAGTCGAAAATCTCATTCGCGTTTATCTGCCGGACAATGGACGACAAAACTTTATGGAGAAAATCATCGATGGCACCGTCACCAACACCAACAACTAGATCGCCAGGCGCGGTGGTCGTGAGGGAACTGCTACTTTTCCCGCTGGGACCGGTCGGGATGCACGGCGGATTCCGCGTGGAAGCACTTCGCGGCGCGATTTCAAAAATTGAGGGCGCGAAATTGCTGGTCAACCGCGAGCGGGAGAGCGACGGGGGCGGAAACGGTTTCGGTGCGTCCGGCGGTCGCGCATGGCGAGCCGTCCAGTATCAGGAGCGGATCGGCACCATTCGGCGCGTGGAATTCGTCGAGGGACACGGATTGGTTGGAGACCTGCACTTGAACCCGCAACATCCGACAACGAACCAACTCGCCTGGGACGCACAGAACGCGCCTAACGCGATTGGGTTCCGAATCGATGGTCGGCTGGAATTCGACGACATCGGCGTTTCTAGCGGTACTGGCGGACGTCGGGTAAAGCGAATCGCCTCGGTCAACGCGATTGAGATTACCCAGAACGTCGGTTTGCCGGGAATCGGCGGCAACGGGATGGAGCATCGGCGATCGCAATCGACCGAACAAAAAACCGGCGTCCCGCCAGTCGACGAACTTTCCGCGTGGCTGATGGACCGAACACCACAGGCAAAACGAATTCGGGAAGTCGAGCAAGCGGAATATGTCAAATCCGTGGCAACGACAAACTGGCTGATGGACCGGCGAAACGATTGGGAGGTTTCCGACGCCGTGCGAAAGGTCCGATGGCTGACATCGCCATGACATTTGTTGCGGGGCCGGGGCGCGGGGTGTCGTTTCCCGCGTGGCTTTCCGGGTGGGTGGAAAAGATTCTCCTCCCCTGCCCGGAAAGCTTCCCCGGTTTTGCGAGTTTTTTTGAACCAACGAAATTTTTTTCCCTTCAACTTTCAATCCCCAACAATCCCCAACAAAAGGAACCAGACCATGAAATGGCAATGGACCGATCTTTTACCGCTTGAAAAATCCCCGCATCTGGACGCCGCTATGGCGCGGAGGGCGGACGAACTCAACGCGATGATTCAGGACGTTCACGCCAGGCGCGCGGTCGTCAATGAACTTCGCGAGCCGGGAAGAATGGACGACGTTTCGGCCATGGAAACATTCGCCACCGAATCCCGGCGCGGGATCGTGGCGGCGTTGCAGGCGGAAATTCGCGTCCGCAACGACATGGCGGATTTTTTCAAGCGTGAGGATCCGCAAATTCACACCGCACGCCAACGGTTGCAGGCGCAAGTTGCGCAAGCGATGCTGGACGCACGTAACAAGCTCCTCGAGGCGGGATTTTCAGCCTACGTCAATTACGACGCGGGCCGTCATCCGGACGCCGCGCACCTGAACAACGAGCGGGCAGCGGACGTGCAATGGCTTTGCGGCCACCATGATTCCGTTTTGCCGCTTACGGACCAACTGAACCAACTTGGCGCGTGGACGATCAACAGCCTGGAAAGCAGTCTGGAAAACCGCCGCGAAATTCCGAAGGCCAGGGAACAACTGGAAGGCTGCCGAAAATTCCTGCTGGTCGCGGTTGCCAGTGAGGTTGCCAGTGAGGTATGACGCGCCGCGCGGGTTCCGGCGCGCAAAACGGTATGCGAACCCCCCGGTCGTTGGTTAGTTTTGGCGGCTGCGCAAAACCGTACCAAACCCGTTTTGGAAAACAGATACCGCTAAAACACGGGGAAAAGTGCAAGTCCTTGCGAGTGATTGCAAACGCCGGTTATTAGGCTAGAATGCCGAAATTACCGGGGAAACTTGCTGAAAATGGCAGAAACCAACGGTGGATGGCATTCAAGAGGTCGTCGGTTCGATCCCGATCGAGTCCATTATGCGATCGTAGACTTCCGGCGAAAAGGTTCACTCGTTTGCGATTGGGGCTTGTTTCATCGACAAGCTGGCAGCTTGTCCCACGTATGATCGACAAGCTGCAGCTTGTCCCACGTCGGTGCCATTCGGCACCAATCTTTCTTGTCTTTTTACTGGAAGCTGACGAATGGCTGTGGATACTGCGAATTGGGGTGGTCGACGCGCGCGACTTGGCACGGACAGGAATGCGATGAACCGAATCGTTTCATTCGCGCTGGTCCTCCTGGCGTGCCAACCCGTTATCGGCTTGCAACGGAACGACGAAGAACGTCGACCAGCGGGCGCATACGAGACCTCGATGGCCGAAGCGGCGGAGAAAGCATCCGAGAATTTCGCCTCTGCCTTTGTCGTCACACCAGAAGCCCTGGAAATCCACCAGTCGGGCATGTTGTGGGACGGACACAACGATTTGCCGTGGACGATGCGCGCCTCCGCCGACTCGTCGTTCGACAAGATCGATATCTCGAAACCCACGGAATTTCATACGGACATTCCGCGGCTGCGGGAGGGGGGCGTCAAGGCTCAGTTCTGGTCCGTCTTCGTGCCCGTCAGCACGATGGCCGACGGGAACGCCTATATCACAACGATGGAACAGATCGATCTCGTCCACCGGATGTGCGACCGCTATCCGGACGACTTCCAGATCGCCCTGACGGCCGACGACGTCGAACGGATCGTCGCCGAGGGGAAGATCGCTTCGCTGATCGGCGTGGAAGGTGGCCACTCGATTGAAAATTCGCTGGCGAGGCTGCGCGACTTGTACGAGCGCGGCGCGCGATATATGACGCTGACGCATTCCAGAAACCTCGACTGGGCCGATTCCTGCACCGACGAGCCGCGCGTGGGAGGGCTGAATGCCTTTGGCGAGGAAGTCATTCGGGAAATGAACCGGCTCGGAATGCTCGTTGACATTTCCCACGTTTCGCCGGAGTGCATGAAAAAGACGCTTGCGGTCACCGAGGCCCCGGTGATCTTTTCGCACTCGTCGGCCCGCGCCATTTGCGACCATCCGCGCAACGTTCCCGACGACGTGCTCAAGTTGACCGCTGAAAACGGTGGAATTGTGATGGTCAATTTCTTTAGCGGATTCGTCTTGCCCAAATCGATGACCGAGGCGCGCCGCGACGCTTTGGGGGACCTGCGGATCATCGTCGATCACATCGATCATATCGTTGGGGTTAGCGGGATCGATCATGTCGGGATGGGCTCGGACTACGACGGAATCCCCCGGCTGCCACGCGGGTCCGAAGACGTTTCCACCTACCCGCGACTGACCCAGGAACTGCTCAATCGCGGCTATCACCGCAAGGAGATTCACAAAATACTGGGCGGAAACATGCTGCGGGTCCTGCGGGAAACCGAAGCCGTCGCCACGCGCCTGAAAAACGGGGATCCACCCAAACCAATCGGGGATTGAACGACCCATGCCTGATTCGTCAACAACAGTGTCGATTGAGAACGTTCTGCGCGAGGATCGGGTCTTTCCGCCCGGGCGGGGATTCGCGGCGAAGGCGCATATCGGTTCGCTGGGGGAGTACGAGAAGCTCTATGAAAAGGCGGCGGACGATCCGGTCGGATTCTGGTCGGAGCTGGCTCGCAAGGAATTGCACTGGTTCGAGGATTTCGACGAAGGTCTCGTCTGGAAGGAGCCTTTTGCCCAGTGGTTCGTCGGCGGCAGGACGAACGTCTCTTACAACTGTCTCGACAGCCATCTTGAGACCGACGCGCGCGACCGGCCGGCGCTCGTCTGGGAAGGCGAACCGGGCGATCAGAGGACGTTGACGTACGCGGAATTGCACGAACAGGTCTGCCGCTTTGCCAACGTTCTCCGTTCCCTGGAAATTTCGCGCGGCGACGTCGTTTCGATCTACATGCCGATGATTCCCGAACTGGTGATCGCGATGCTCGCCTGTGCGCGGATCGGGGCGATTCACTCGGTGATCTTTGGGGGATTTTCCGCCGAAGCGATCAGTGAACGCAACAAGGACGCTGTCGCACGATTGCAAATCACCGCCGACGGCGGCTGGCGGCGCGGCAAGCCCCTTCCGCTCAAGGCGACCGTTGACGAGGCGCTGCAAAAATCCTCGACCGTCAGGAATTGCGTCGTCGTGCGACGGACCGGCGAGGATATCGCGATGGAGGAAGGCCGTGATCACTGGTGGCACAGACTGATGGAACAGGCCAGCCCGGAATGTCCCGCAGAGCCGCTCGACAGCGAAACGCCGCTGTTCATCCTGTACACAAGCGGATCGACGGGAAAACCCAAGGGGATCAAGCACACAACCGCCGGTTACAACCTCTTCACCAAGATGACCTTTCGCTGGGTCTTCGACTGGCGGCCGGAAGACGTTTTCTGGTGTACCGCCGATTGCGGATGGGTCACCGGTCACAGCTATATTGTCTACGGCCCGCTCTCCAACGGGGCGACGGTGCTGATGTACGAAGGCGCACCCAACTATCCCCGCGAGGATCGCTTCTGGGATATCGTCGAGCGTCACAAGGTCACGGTGCTTTACACCGCGCCGACGGCCATTCGTGCGTTTATCAAGTGGGGCGACGAACATGTCCAGCGCCACGATCTGTCGAGCTTGCGCCTGCTGGGGACCGTCGGCGAAGGGATCAACCCCAGCGCCTGGATGTGGTATCACGAAATCGTGGGAGGCGGGCGTTGCCCGATCGTCGATACGTGGTGGCAAACCGAGACGGGTGGAATCATGATGTCGCCTCTCCCTGGAGCGATCCCCACCAAACCCGGCAGTTGCACCCGGCCCTTGCCGGGAATCCTGCCGGAAATCGTCGATCCCGACGGAAAACCCGTCGCCGAGGGCGCGGGGGGCTGGCTCGTGATCCGGCACCCGTGGCCTGGCATGTTGCGCGGAATCTGGGGTGACAACGACCGTTATCACGACGTTTACTGGTCAAAAATTCCAGGGAAATATCTTGCTGGTGACAATGCGCGTTGCGACGAAGATGGTTACTACTGGATCATGGGCCGCATCGACGACGTGATCAACGTTTCAGGTCACCGGCTAAGCACGATCGAAGTCGAAAGCGCGCTTGTCTCGCACGCCGCGGTTGCTGAAGCGGCGGCGGTCGGCCGCCATGACGATCTGAAGGGCCAGGCCATCGCGGCCTTTGTCACTCTGCGATCGGGCCAGGCGGGCGACGCCCTGCGGCAGGAGCTGCGCGACCATGTACGCCGCGAAATCGGCGCGCTGGCCGTTCCCGACGAGATTCGCTTCACGAGTGCCGTTCCAAAAACGCGAAGTGGCAAGATCATGCGCCGGCTGCTTCGTGACATCGCCGAGGGAAAGGAAGAGGTTGGCGACACAACAACTCTCGAGGATTACAGCGTTCTCGCCCGCCTGAGGGAAAATGACGAATCGTAGGGTAAGGCGTCGTACCGTTAACGGCAGTTCATGGGCAACCGCCCATTGCCAGGGCCTTGCCAGCCTTGTGCTGGATAATTGCCTTTTGGCGAAAGCGGGCTACCAAGGCCAGTTTGCATTTTCCGGCCAATCCCGCATAATGCGATTTGTCACGAACCGCATTTCTTTTGGGGAAATCAAACATGAAACGGACATTGGCGACGGTGTTGGCTATGGCGGCCTTGTTGACCGCCCCAGGCTGTACACCCACTGAAGACGCGACCACGACGAAGCCGAACGAACCGGCGGCTTCGAATCAACCTCGGGAAAAATCGGCTGGGGAGATTGCCGCAAAAACGGAAAAGGCTCCGCGACCTGCCGCACCGAGCCGTTCCGCCGCGCCCCAGCCCTTTCCTGTCGGAACGATGGCCCCCGAAATTACCGGCGCCGATACCGACGGGGTCGAATTCAATCTGAGTGACTACCGCGGCAAGGTGGTGATGATTGATTTTTGGGGGGATTGGTGACCGCCTTGCCGGGCGATGTACCCACACGAGCGGTCGCTCGTGAAGCACCTTGCAGGCAAGCCGTTCGCCCTTATTGGCGTGAACAGTGACAAACAAGTTTCCACTCCCCAAAACGTGACGAAAATCGGCCAGGTGACGTGGCGCAGTTTCTGGAACGGTCCGAAGGGAACCGGAGGCCCAATCGCCACGGAATGGCAAGTCCGCGGTTGGCCGACGATTTATCTCCTCGATGGCGAGGGAAAAGTTCGCTACAGCTCGGTCGATGACAGGAATCTTCGCGGGAAGAATCTCAATGATGCGATCGCAACCTTGCTCGGTGAACTCAGTATCGAAAGTCAGACCGCGATCACCGAGATCAAC
>JBGTFW010000169.1:0-65039 GCA_041747075.1 Pirellulaceae bacterium | reverse complement strand
ACGGCGAGTTTCAGTCCAAACTGGCTTTCCCAAACTATTACGGCAAGAACCTCGATGCACTAAACGATTGCCTTTCGGATGTCGAAATCCCTGATGATGCGGGGACCGCTTTGACATTCGCCCATTTTGATTCGCTCGTCGCGGCTCAACCTACGGTCGCTGCCGCACTTTTGGATATACTGGCTGACACTTCGCGTCGCGCGATGCTGTTTGGCAAACGGTTTATTGCTCTCGTCCAAACCGATTCGCCTGACTTCCGCACGGGGCCACTTGGAACAATGGCAGGAAACTGGAACTGTCGCGAATGGCTAGACTCGAAACGCAAACCGTAATGCCGACGAACAAAACGATGCACGGGAGCGGCCGTCGTCGTCGGTCTTGAATGAAATGTCGATCGCGGCCGCCCCGTGATCTTTAACGTTCGGTCACTGGACGAGATGAACATGATCGACAACCTACTTGACACGCTTCGCCGCGCCCACTGCGACAATGCGCAGCAAGCCTACTATGCCAAGCGACATCGGGGGCAATCCCACTCCACGATGCCCGCGACCTCGTTTGTCTTCGAGTTCTTCTTGTTCAATTCCCTTTACCAGTATGACTGGGCGCAGAGCTTCGACCAGAATGCGCTGGTTCCCTGGGGGCAAGACGAGCTGTCCGAATCTGCTCAGCAGGCGAGACTGGAGAAGTTCGTGAGGGACCGATGCCGAGCCAACCCGTCAATTCTACGACGCGCCTTTGATCCAATCTCCCAGCTTGAAGATCTTGATGGGGATTGGACACGTATCACTCCTGACGCACGCATATCGATAGACCAAGGCAACAGTTTCTTTGCCAAGCTATCGAAACTGCGCAATCTTCTGCGCTCTGAGAATGAAACCACAGCCAGCCGTTCCTTTTTTGATCTCATCAGCGGATGCCGCTACTTCGTCTACCTCGTCAGGAACAACATATTCCACGGCTCGAAGTCGATCGGGGAGATATACGAACGCGATCAGCGACGCAGGATAGAGGTATACGACATCTTCTTAAAGTCCCTCGTTTCACTCTTCTTCCTAGCCGTTGAGAAAACGCCTGTGGCGGCAGATTACGTTCAACTCCCCATACGCATCATTTTTCAGAGCGGTGAATTCCTGAACATCGGGCAGAGCCAGGTCGTCGATCTGGTTGCCTCTGGTTGCATGAAGCCAGAGGACTCAAGGTTGATTGCCGCCTTTGTTTCACGGTGTCCCGTTCCGTCCAGGCACCCCAGTGCTCGCGATGCGCTTTTCTACCCCTCATCCGGCAGGGATTTGATCACGCCGATTCTCCTAGGCTTGCCCTATTGCACACAGTTCTTCTTCTACGACATTGGGCAACCCACTAGAGCGCGAGCATTGGAGAAGCAGTTGCCCCAGCTTCTCAATGTCCGAGTTGAGAAAAGCGGAGATAATGTTGACGAGTCCCTGCGATTCGACTTCTTGGGTGTTTCAAGGACCATTCATCTCGTCCGCGCTGACAATCGCGGCTTTCTCGACCGCGATGTTGATCTCACTTTCTATTTCCATCGCGGGGACAGCCCTGGCGAAGGAGGATCGGGGCAGAGGTGGGACAGCCTCCACGTTGTTGATCTAGGTGACCAGGTTGAAGGCACTCGCATGTGTCAGATACTGACTGACGGAGAACCAGGTGGGTTACATCCCGACCTTCGCTCAATGATGCAGACCGCCAGCATACCCATCAGTCAGCGTGGCCGTGACTACTTCCTCGGTGCAGCATCGGGTGATTGTCTAAAGGAGATGGATAAGACCGAACAATGCGATACACGCAAGTGGCCGATCGCGGCGGAATCAAGTGGATGATCACAAGGCGGCCACTGCGTGATCTTGGACGTTCGCTGGACGACTCCCGACCGATGTTGCTGACGAGAGTGCGCGGACGGTTGCTCTTGATGTTGCTGCTGTCCAACTGCTTGCGATGGAAAATGTTTGCTGCGTGCTCGGTCTTGTGCTACGCTGGCCAACATCGGCGGATGTGCTGGTTTGCGTTGCCGATTCAACTTCTATTGTACCGCGTCTTGCGTCGCCGTCTCAATCGGGCTTTGCATTAGCCTTTCGCTTCGCGCAACTTCTTCACGTTTCAAATGGCAACCGTGTTTCCGCAGGTGTCCGCTGGCGTGGTGGTTGGCCATTGGGCAGGACGCTCCAACCAGCGGGCTGCGGAGGCAAGCGGGCGCGGCGCGCGCCGAAACTCTTGGCGAGTTCCGCTACGATCCGCCCAGGGTGAGCTGACGCGCCCGCTTGCTTGCGGAGCCTGGCGGCGGTTCCATCGGTGTCACCAATCCCTCATGCCAAAGTCCTCCAGGGCGCGGCCAAATAATTCCCTGCCAAACCCGCTTCAACCGCGGCAGGCAATTGGTAGAATAGCCGCCATTCGCCCACTATTACCCCCGGACGCGACGACACATTCGACGCTCGTCAGAGGATCGACAGGAATGTTGCATGATTCGAAAAAATCCCCGCATCCGCTTGACGCAAAAAGAGCGAAATCTGATGCGCGCGGCGGGACGGTTCAATTCAGGCCTGATGGACCATATCCGCCCCATGATGCAACCCGGAGTCCGTACCGACGCGATCGACGAGGAAGTCCACCGGTATACGACGAGGCACGGGCATATTCCCGCCTGTCTTAATTATCCAGGCGAATGGGGCGCGTTTCCGAAAAGCTGCTGCATCAGCGTCAACGAAGTTGTCTGTCACGGAATCCCCTCCGCAAACACCTTGCGCGACGGCGATATTGTAAACCTCGATGTCACGACGATCGTCAACGGTTGGCACGGAGACCAGTCCGAGACCTTTCTAATAGGAAACCCCTCGGCGGCCGCGATCGAATTGACGCAATGCGCGCTCGATTGTCTGTATCTCGCGATCGATGCGTTGACTCCCGGATGCCGCGTCTCGGCGATCGGCGAGGCGATTGTGCCTTATGTCCGGAAGAACTACGGCTATGGCGTGGTCGACAAATACGTCGGACACGGGATCGGAACCGTTTTCCATCAACGCCCCAATATTCCCCACGTTGCCACCCAGCAAAGTCGCCGTGACCGCCTCGAACCGGGAATGTGCTTTACGGTCGAACCGATGGTGAATCTCGGTACGGCCCGAACGACGGTCAACAAGCGTGACGGGTGGACGGTGCGAACAGCCGACGGAAAGCTCTCGGCCCAATTTGAGCACACGGTGCTCATGAACGAGGACGGTCCGGAAATCCTCACGTTGACCAAAGATGGCCCGCAGCGCGGCCACCGCTTCTGGAATTCCTAAGCCACTGGTTTATAGCCGCCGAATGCCACGGCCTCGTGGCTGGCCGCTTCCGTCATTCCCGCGGAGAGCCTGCCCCCGCGACGGCGTGGGGCGGGAACCCAGGCGATTCGCAACGCATTGAATGGCTGCAAAAAGGCGGACGCATGGCTCAAGGCACTCGATCCCTGCCTTCGCAGGGATGACGCGGCTTCGCAGGGATGACGCGGCTTCGCAGGGATGACGCGGCTTCGCAGGGATGACGCGCATTGGCAGGGATGACGCGCGACCATGCTTCCCTCATTCCCGCGGAGAGCCTGCCCCCGCGACGGCGTGGGGCGGGAACCCAGGCGATTCGCAACGCCCAGCCGACGCCGTCAGCCACGTCGTGCCTTAACCCGCAGGGAAATACTACCGCAACACTTCGCGATTTTCCATCGTTCGCGACATTGACGGGTTGCCGGTTTTCGTCATGCGACCGATCAGCACAAGGTGGTCGTCTTTCAAAAAATATTCCGCCGATTCGAGGATTGCGAAATCCGGCGGGAGGCGTTCGGCAAGTTCCCGCCATCGCTCACTCGTGGTGATGAACATCGCCGACGGATGCGCGGCGACAAATTGCTCGGGACTTGGCCAGTCCTTTTTTTGCCATGGGTTCCTCTGCGATTCGCGCCACGCCATCGATTGCCGTTCGCTCGTCAGCTCATAAATCGGCTTGCCGCCGTAAAAAACCCAGCTCGATTCGAGACACCCCCATGCGGCGACGCACGGTGAGGCCTGATTGGCCGCGACGCGTGAAAGAATGCGATCAGTCTGGCGATGCGAATCAACGAGCACCGTGCCGAATCCAAAAAGCACGGTGGCAAAAACTACCGCCGTCGCGGAAAACGCCGTCGTCGCTGCCGCGACTTTTCCCGAGGCCATCAACCACGTCATCAACGCGGCACCGACCACAAGGATCAGTCCGATCGCGGCAATCGCCAACTGGCCGTCGAGATAGCTGACTCCCAGGACGACCAGCGCGGTCGTCGCGACGACTCCGGCCGCGATCAACGCCGGTCCGGTCATCAGTTCAAGCCATGAAAGCGGGCGCGCCGGAATCCGTGCCGACAGACCCGCAAGCCACCCGCCGGTCAACAGGGCAAGCGCCGGGTAACCGGGCGTGATGTAACCTGGCAACTTCGTACCGGCCAGCGAAAAAAGGCCGACTTGAACTCCCACCTGGCAAATCAGAAACGTCGCTGCCACTCGCGAATCCGGGTTTCTCAACAAACGGTCCTTGACGTCAACGATCATCGGACCGAGAAAAATCGAGGCGGGAAAAAAACCGACAAGGATGACAAGCGGATAGTACCAGAGTCCGCCCCAGTGCCCTTCAAACGACGAAGTCGCCCGTGCGAGATTCTCGTTCAGAAAAAAGATTCGGGGCCAATCGCCTTCCGTAAGAATTCCAACGGCGACATACCAGGGTGCCGCCACGAGCGTCACCACGGCAACCAGCGTCAACGGACGCATGCACCACAGCGTGGCGAGAAAGTGCCGCGGCGCAAAGGGACGAACCATCGACCCGATCATTCGTATTAGCCTGCCTCGTCCATTCGATTGCTCAACCCGGGGCGGCAGACGCATCAGCAACATGAACATCCCGATCATGGCACAGGGAAGCACGAATCCGACCGGCCCCTTGGCCAACACGCCGAGGCCCATCATTGCATACATCGCGATGACGTAACGATTTTTTTGGGGAAACCAATTGCCGTCGACCTTGAGGCGGGCGGCTTCGGAATCCGGCTTCGACGCGAACGTCCCGAGGACGTAGAACATGAGGGCCGCTGTCCCGCAGAAGATGAGCAACGAATCGGGCGTCGCGGCCCGCCCGGCGACGACAAACATCATGCTCGTGGCGAGCAAAACGCCCGCGAGCAACGCCGACCGCGTGTCAAGCAATCGTCGGCCAATGACATACGTGCCAAGGACCGTGCCAATGGCCAGCAGGGCGGACCAGAATCGCGCTGCGAATTCGCCGACCCCGAAGACCTGGTAGGCGGAAATGATGAGCCAGTACAGCAGAACCGGCTTCTGATGGCGCAGTTCGTCGTTGAAGATGGGAACGATGAGGTCGCCCCGGTTCATCATTTCGAGCGCGCACCCGGCATTTCTCGGCTCGTCCCGGTCCCACAGCCTGGCCGTCCCCAGTTGGGTAAACATAACCAGCGCTGTCACGCTCGCCAGGAACGTCAAATGAAAAAGCGATCCGCGCATCCTTGCAACTCCTTTTGCACCTGGGCCAGCGTACTTGACCGCAAGAGTGTTTCAATTGTCAGTCCATGAACCGGCACCCACGCACCATCCGCACACCGCCCCCACCGATTTTGTCTCGGTGGAGCGAATGTTTGCCGGAAGCGAGAATCCTGGGTCACGTTTCGCGGCCGACAATTGTAAGAGCCCCCGTCCCACCCAACCAACGTCACTTTCCGCTAGCTGTTCTTCCTGTCGCCTCTCAAGTCTTCCCCGGCGCACGCTTGCCTGCGCAGTCCGCTGGTGAAAGATCGATACAAATGGCCACCCGCGGCGCCAGCGAACTGCTCCGGGGCGCGGTTAAACGACTCAGCTTCCGTAACTCTCCACTCGACTCCCAGTTCTCAACTCTCACCTCCGAACTCTCGGCTCTCGACTCTAAACTCTCAGCTCCTTTACCCCCACCAGCCGCCGTTGACGTGGATCGTCTGACCAGTGATGTAGGAGGCCAGGTCGCTGGCAAGAAAGACGATCACGTCAGCGATCTCGGCTGGTTCGGCGAACCGCCCCAGCGGCACGTTGGCGAGCATCGCCTTGCGGTTTTCTTCAGGAATTGATTGGCCCATTTCCGTATCAACGACTCCCGGCGCGACGGCGTTGACGCGAATGTTTCGCCGGGCCAGTTCGCGGCTCAGCACCCTGGTCAATGTCATCACACCCGCCTTGGCGGCGGCGTAATTGGCTTGTCCAAAGAACCCGGTAACCGCCGAGAGCGACGCGACGTTGACAATCGTTCCGCCATCGGAGAGATGCTCAAGAGCGGCCTTGCAACTGTTAAAAACGCCGGTCAGGTTGGTATCGATTACGGTCTGCCATTCGTCCTGGCTCATTTTTCGGAAGCTGCGATCGCGAAGAATTCCCGCGTTGTTGACAAGAATGTCGATGGAACCGAAGGTCCCCATGGTCTTGGCGACCAGATGGTCGAGTTGATCGGGGTGCCGCACGTCGGCGGCCAGCATGATGGCGCGATCGCCCAGTTTGCGAACGACCTGATCGGCGCGTTCGCGGTTGTGGCCTTCTCGATCCTCAAAATAGTTGACAACGATGTTGGCCCCGGCGGTGTGAAGAGTTTCCGCACAGGTCCGTCCAATTCCCTGGCTGGAACCGGTGACAATTGCCGTCTTGCCGGAGAGGTCGATGGAGATCATAAAGAATACAGTCCTTGTTGAGCGGTTTCAGTGTTGCCAGCGGGCTTTTCGTTTTTCGAGAAAGGCGGCGACGCCTTCGCGCGCGTCGTCGGATTCGCGGGCGGACGACGAGACTTCCACAGACTGGCGAATGAGCGGTTCGACTGGTGCCGCGAGGCATTGGTTAATATGCCGTTTGGTCAAGGCGAGCGCCGCGGGGGAGCCGGTCAAAATCGAATCAACGAGCTGGTTGACGCGGGAATCCAGTCCTTCGCCGGGCACAACGTCGCGACAGAGTCCCGTTCGCAGCGCCTCGAAAGCGCTCAGTTTTTCCATCGAAAGGAGCATCGCGCTGGCGGGTCCGGGCCCGATCCGATGGACGAGCAGCGGGGTGACCATGGCGGCAGTGATTCCGCGCGCCGGTTCGGGAAGCAGGAAGTACGCCGACTCCGCCGCAATGACGATGTCGCACGCGCAGACAAGTCCCATTCCACCGGCCAGCACTGGTCCTTGTACGGCGGCGACGGTCGGGAGGGGCAGGCGAAACAGATCGTGCAGCAAGTCGGCGTAGACCCGCGAGTCAACAAGCAATTCGCTTGCCGGATCGTCCGCGGCGGCGCGCTGCTGCATCTCGCCGAGGTCCATGCCGGCGCAAAACACGTCACCGGTCGCGGCAAGGACGAGAACGCGCGCTTCCGGTTCACTCGCAACCCGCCGCACGGCGTCCCGCAAGTCAACGATCATCTCGCGGCACAAGGCATTCCGCTTCTCGGGCCGATCGAGAGTAAGGCGCGCCACGCCCCGTTCGACAGCGAGTTTGACGAATTGCGACATGAATAGAGTTTAGAGTCCAGAGTTCAGAGTCCAGAGTTTAGAGTCCAGATTTGATTGTAGGGGGGTTGAGTCTTCGGCTTTTCGGTTTTCGGTTTTTCCGCGAAAATCTGCGCAATCTGCGGACCAACTTCCGTACTCTTTTTTCCGTGCTCCTTCTTCATCCGCGGGATCGGAGACGTGTGCCCGCCCGTTTGCGGAGCCTGGCGATCCGTTTGTGACCCGCGGCTGGCGCCGGTGGCTTACTACGACGACCCGCAGTCCTTTCGCTCAATCGCGAGCACCGACACGTCGTCATTGAAGTTCTTGCCGCCGCGCCATGCCTCAAGACCGCCGAGCAATCGATCAAGGCCCGCGTCGACATCAACGTCATGAATATCGCGCAGTGTCTGATGAAAATGCTTGCTTCCAAAAAACTCGCCCTCTTCGTTCGGCTCTTCAATCAGTCCGTCCGAGTACAGAAAAAGGCGATCGCCTTCTGACAACCGAACAGTACTTTCGCGAAACATCGTCTCACCGTTCGTTTTGTTTGAGGGACTGGATGGCGTCATCGATGCGGCATTTCCCGACAGGTCCGCGTCGACCACGCCGATCGGAAAGCCTGTTATGACGTGTTCAACGAGCGAGTCGCCCGCGCCAACCTGAATGGGCGGCGGGTGGCCGGCCGAGGAAAACTGAAACGTCCCCTGCTCATTGTCGAGAATCCCGTAACACATGGTGAAATGGAGATTGTGACTGCAAATCATCGGAAAAATCTCGTTCAGCCTGGAGGCAACGGCGGCGGGTTCGGCCAGTCGCGGCGGCTCGGACTCCGCGTCAAAAATGACTGAATTGCGCCCGACGCGCGGGCTGAGCGTGTGGGAAATCGCCACCGAAAGCAGCGAGGCGGGAACCCCGTGCCCGGAGACATCCCACAGCGCGACCACGGTAAAGCGCTCGTCGATCGGGATCAACGCCATTCCGTCACCAGCCAGTTCCTCGCAAGGACAAAATCGCCACGCAAAGCGAAACGAGGTTCCTTCGGGAATCTCGATGGGCAACCCGGCCTTTTGAACATGCGCGGCGGAGACGAGCCCCTGTTTCATTCGCTGGTTGAGCCGATTCAGTTCGTCGCTCATGGCCTTGAGCCCCAGTTGCGTCGCGACGCGGGCCTGGAGAACGGGAAAGTTCAGAGGCTTGGTGACGTAATCATTCGCGCCCAGGCGAAGTCCCTCGATGACGTCCTCGGTTTCGGACAATCCGGTCGCCATGATGACTGGCAATACCTGCATCGATTTGGATTCGCGAACCTGTTTCAGCACTTCCAGTCCGCTGATTTCCGGCATCATGACATCGAGGAGGACGAGGTCAAATTCATTTTCCGAGATAAGTTGCAGGGCTTCGCGTCCGTTACCTGCCGTTACCACCTCGTGCCCGTCGCGTTGCAGACGGCGGGAAAGCACGTCGCGATTCATATCCGTGTCGTCAACGACGAGAATTGTCCCGACCCGTGGAACGTCGTCGTTCCAGGCGCGGAGATTCGTTGATTTCCCGTCGCGTTTCATTCGATCGGTGTCGAATCGCCGGAATGTTCGAGCAACTGGTTGATGAGGGCCAGCAATTGCGGCATCTCGACCGGCTTGGCGTGGTAATCCGTGCAGCCGGCCTCGATGGCCCGCTCGCGGTCCCCCGTCATTGCGTGGGCGGTGAGGGCAATGATCGGAGTGACAACCCCTTTTTCCCGCAAGGTCCGTGTTGCTTCCCAACCGTCCATTTCCGGCATGTTCATGTCCATCAGGATCAGATCGGGGTTTGTGTTAGCGGTATCTTCAATTGCCTGCCTGCCGCTGCCGGCGATTTCGACTTCGAATCCGCGCCGGGTGAGGCGTCGCGCAAGGACATCGCGGTTGTCCTCGCTGTCGTCAACAATCAGGATTTTCGGCATATGGTTTTCTGGAAATTGGAAGTAGAACCCGGCAAGGTAAACGGTGAGGCAATGTCAATTTATCGTGGTGCGGGCACCATCGGCCGATGAATGTTTTTCAGCCGAGACGTGGAGTGCTTTTTCGAGTGTTCGTCGCACTTCATCGAGCAAACGGTCACGATTGACACCGGACTTTTCAACAATACGCAGAACACTGCCATTGAGTCGCTCGCGTTCCTCGGCGGTCAAGTCACGCGCCGTGAGAATGACGACCGGAATGTCCTGCCAAAGCTTATTGGCGTGCAGGTGTTCGAGGAAGGTGAAGCCGTCCATTTGAGGCATCATCAAGTCCAGAAGAATAGCAGATGGCGTCTCGCGGGCAAGCTCTTCAAGGGCTTCAAATCCGTTTCCGGCCTCGACGGCCCGCCAACCCTGTCGCTTGATGACGCGGGAAATCAGGCGCGACGTTGGCTCGTCGTCGTCAACAACCAGAACCAGATCGTCCGCCGTGTTCAAGTGTCTGTGAAGCACCGCGAGCAACCGGCGTCGATCGACGGGTTTGACAAGGTACTCGCTCGCTCCGAGCATGAACCCCAGTTCGCGATCTTCGCGTATTGAATGCACCACAACCGGAATGTCGGCGAGATTGTCGTCGGCCTTCAGCGCCGCGAGGACCGACCATCCATCGACCTTGGGCATGAGCACGTCGAGGATGATCAGGTCGGGGTGGGTTTCGCGACAACGTTGAATGCCCTCGGCACCGTTGGAGGCGGTAAGCGGGCGAATGTTCTCGGCAATGAGCGCGCGGGTGAGGACTTCGCGAATGGCCGGGTCATCGTCAATGACAAGGACGATCGGGATGTCCTTGCCGCTCAGTTTCTCAAGCTTCTCGCGGTGGGCGGGCGTCGCCGCGTCATCGTCGCGTAACGTCGTCCGGGGCTGAACGACGGGTGCCTCAGCGCGTTCGGGAAGGGTGACGGTGAACGTACTTCCCTTACCCTCGACGCTCTCGACGCCGACGCTTCCCTGCATCAACTCGGTGAATCGCTGAATGATGGCAAGCCCCAGTCCCGTCCCTCCATACTTCCGCGTCGTCGACGCATCGGCCTGGCTAAAGGGCAGGAACAATCGCGACTCGACTTCCGCGCTCATGCCGATTCCCGTATCGGAAACCTGAAAGACAATGTTTCGCTGGTCACCATTTTCGACGACTGAGGCGTTCAACGTAACGTCGCCATTTTCGGTGAACTTGGCGGCGTTTGAAAGCAGGTTGAGAAGAATCTGGCGAACCTTCGTGACGTCGGCGACCATCGTTTTGCAATCGTCCGCGACGTCAACTCGCAACTCATTGCCGTTCTTTTCCATCATCGGCTGCATCGTCGTTGCGATGTCTCGAAGCACGTCGGGAATGCTCAACTCCTCGGGAAACAACTCCATCTTGCCGGCTTCGATTTTCGACAGGTCAAGCAGGCTGTTCACCAGTTCGAGCAGGTGCCGGCCCGCGCCGCGGATTTTTTTCAGATCGGGAATAAATTCGTTGACTTCCTGGTCCTCGGCTTCCTCGATGAGCAGTTCACTGTACATCATCACGGCATTGAGCGGCGTCCTCAGTTCGTGCGACATGTTCGCAAGAAACTGGCTCTTCGACTGGTTGGCGGCCTCGGCCGCTTCGACGGCTTCGTGAAGTTCCTTTCGTGCGCGGACGCTGGCTGAAATGTTGTTAAAGGTGATCACCGCGCCCTCGATGCGGGCGGGGTCCTCCTCGGCGAAAATCGGGAACGACGAGTAATCAACCGGAAAGGGACGGTTGTCGAGTGTCCAGAAAACCTCGTCGTCCTTGCGACATCCGTCGCCGCTGCGAACCGCCTGATAGATCGGGCAGTCGACCGCGGGAAAAGGTTGGCCGTCGGCGTGGCTGTGGTGGACCAGTTCGTGCATGTCCTTGCCCATAAAATCTTCCGCTTCGCCGCCCAGCATCACCGCCGCCGAGCGGTTGATAAACGTGCAACGCCCGTTCGGGTCGATTCCGTAAATTCCTTCGCCCGTGGATATGAGCAAGCGCTCGTTGTAACGTGCCATCTCGCCAAGTTCCCGGTCGAACCGCGCCGTTTGGGCGCGGGCAAGCCGCTGCAAGCGCCAGTGACGCCTCAACAACCAGTAGAGGACGCCGGACAACGCCGACCCGATCAGCGTAAAGGCGAGCAAGGTGACCATCGTTTGACGGCGGCGGAGCTGCATCGAATCCTGCCGTATTTCCAGAAGCTCATGCTCGGAGCGTTCCACTTCATGCACGACCTCCTTGATTCGCAAACTCAATTCCGAAGCGTCGACAAGCAGCGCCATCGATTCCCGGTCCAACCGGGTGTCACCGTCACGATTCTCCCGCAACCGGTGTCCGAGGGCGAACTTTTCCTGGAGTATCCTGTCGAGCAGGCTGAGACGCGGCACCTGCCGCGGATTGTCCTCGACGAGCCTCTGCAAGGCGTCGAGCCGCGCCAACGCGGCCGTCGCCGTCGCTTTGGCTCGCTCCTGAAACGAATCGTCCCCCGTGAGAAGGAACCCTCGCGTCGACGCGTCGGCTTCATTCATGTCGGACAACATCCCTTCGGTCGCCGTGAGTACTTCGCGTGTGTGAGAAACCCATTCGGCCGACTCATTTAACGCCGAGACGTTGCGGTAAATGAGCAATGCGCTGCCAACAAGAAAGAGCAGCAGGACCAACAGCCCGATCGGAGCGAGCCAGTCGCGCGTCGAGACATACGTGTCGATTTTCCGGAGGGTCTCATGCATGGGTCAGGCTTGCCTGGACATCGTCGGCGTTCGCTTCAGGGTCTTTGGTCGAAGGGGAAGCGGATTCACGAACCGCTTCTCCGCTTTCAACCAGAATATTTTCAATTTGTGCTTTCGTCTGGCGCAACGTTGTTGTCAGGTAATCGACGCCCAGTTCGCGCAGACTGACAAGAAAATCGTCATACTCCGCGATTTCCGACAAGAACATCACAACGACGGGTATTTCGGGACAGGCCTTGCCGAGCTTGCGGCACATGTTCCTGAGTTGCGGCAGTCCTCCAGGCTGAATGACCGCGAGCACGACGACCGCCGGCCTCGATGACTTGATCTCCTCGAGCGCCTTGCGTGGCAGCGTCCTGGTGGAGCACAACGCGAACCGGGTGGCATCGCGGATCACAAGGCGCAACATGACGAGCCCCAGTTCTTCCGACTGGTGATGCACCGGGTAGCCATAGATCAACGGTGCGTCGCGTCGCGGTGCGTCGCTCTCGCTCGCCGGAAATCCACCCGGCTCGTCCGGAGGTGATTCGCCGGAACTGTCCCGCGCCTTTGCGGAGCCTTCCAGCGAAACGAGTAATTCCTGGTGGGATTTCCACAATCGTTTTTCCTCGTCGGCGCGGATGGTATCCGCCGCGCGTTCGCTTCGCGTCATGAGCAGCGACGGGACAATAACTTCGTCAAAGGCATCCAACGTGTCGTGCTCGCTGGCGAATTGGTCAAAGACGCGCCGCGCACCGCTGTCGTCTTCCGCGAGAAGCCGCTGAAAATACTGGTGCCGCGCCTTGAGCGGCGGCTGTTCCGCGAGCATCACCTTGAGCCAGCGAAGAGCGGGAATGTGCATGCCGAGCACCACCAGGCAAACGGTCAGTGGCGTCGTCAGCACCAGCCCGATTGCGCCCCAGATCCATCCCCAGAAAAGCGCCGCGCTCAGCAACGCAAGCGGTGAAAGACCCGTCGTTTTTCCGAAGAGGAGCGGTTCGATGAAATTGGCCGTCGCGAATTCGGAAACTGAAAAAAATACGAGAACGAGCAGGGGCTGCGTCCAGCCCGTCGAACTGGCGATGCTCATCAACAGCGGAAACGCCACGGACGCGGGACTTCCCACGAAGGGAATGAAGCGAAACAAGGCAGTGAAGAGGCCCCACAACAACGCATGAGGCACGTCCAGCAACCATAACCCCGCGCCAAACCAGATTCCGAACAATGAATTGACGAGGATCAGGTTCAGCAAGTAACGACTTACCCGTTTCGTCGTATCCTGCATGAGCCGTGTCGTCCCGCTCAAGGATTCGTCGCCCACCAGCGAAAGAACGCGATCGCGCACATCCTCGCGTTTCAAGAGCAGGAATATCGCGAGTACAAAAACCAGCGCGGTGATCGCCAATGGAGTGACCAGGGCAAGCAGCCCCGCCACCGCCGCTGATAAAGGCGAGGATTCCGCCCGCGCGACGACGACCTCCTTCGCGTCTTCGGGTTCGCCCTCCACAATATCCCCGCCTCCAGCTAATTCGCCTTTCAATTCCGTCGCATCCGGTTCCCCCGTTCCCTCGAAGAGTTCTTCCGCCATTTGCTTGAGGCGGCCGAGTGTGGAATTCTCGGAAACCATCAACGTATCGATCTTTTCCTTGATCGTGTGTTTGTGGCTGGGAAGTTCCTCGGCAAGGTCGCGAACTTGCGTAAAAAGCAACCAGCAAACGAGTCCGATTGCCGCGGTCGCCATGAGGGTCGTCAGTACGACCGACATGATTCGCCCCAGCCCCCACCGTTCAAAGACTTGCACGACAGGATTGAGTGCGAACGCGAGCAGCACGCTCAGGGCGACCGGCATCAGCACCGGTTTGCAGAAATACATGATCCCGCCGACGATCGCGAGCGACGCAATGGCAAAGAAAAACTGCGAAAGGGATATCTTGCTGCTGAACATTCAGTTTCTGAAAGTAAATGGTCGCTGACCGCCCAACCCGGTCAGCCCCTGTCCAATTCGCACTCACGCGTGCCGAATGGTGGAAAAACGCCGGAATCCCCGCTGCCATTGGTTTCGGAAGCGTACATTGTGCAATATTCGTGCCCGTTCGTGATCCTGGCGTATATGAACGAGACTCGTCTGCCTGGATTCGTGAAAAATCACTCTCGAACGGACGGGTCCAAATTGCTACAAGTCTGGCTTTTCCGCCATGCCGGTCCGAGTTGACCAGGCGCGTTTAAGCCAGGTTCTTGCGAAACGAACGAGACATGAACTCAACCTTACATTCCATTTTGGTCGTCTCACTGGGCGTTTTCCTGGCCGGTGCGAGCGATCCCTCGCGCGCCAATGCCCAGGAATTGCCCGCCCAGGAATTGCCCGCCAAAGAAAACAACGTCGCAATCGCCCCCCCGGCACCCTTTGACCTGGCGGATTGCAACGGGACGTGGCGGCCCCTGAACGGCAAATTGTCGGGCCGACCCGTGCCGCGTTCCCAACTTGAATCGCTGGTCCTTGACATCGATGGCGGCAGGTATCAGACGCGTGGCGTCGGTTACGACGAGTCGGGCGACTTGATTTCCGGCGAGGCTAACGAGGGTCAACCCCAACCGATCGACATGGTGATTAAAAAGGGTCCCAACGCCGGGCGCACGATCGAGGCAATTGCTCGCCTCGATGGTGATAAACTGGTCATCTGTTTTGCGATCAACGGCTATCGCCCCTCCTCGTTCGAATCGAACGACGAGAACCAGACGTTGCTGCTGGAGTATCAGCGATCCGCGGAGTAAGTGACCGCGGAAAACAGGACCGTGCCCGTCCTCGTCCTCGTGCTCGTGCTCGTGCTCGTGCTCGTGCTCGTGCTCGTACTCTTCGAAAATCAGCGATCGAGTTCGAATACCGCTTCGCTGAGACGAGACGCCTTCGCGACGCCGGAAGTCGGCGGCTCAATCGGTTTGCCGCAATTGGTCGAGAACGTCGTTGACCTTCACCGCCGTTCGGTAACGGATTATCGAATGGCCGGGCATCGAATCGGGCCAGTCGACGGAATCGGCAACCGCCAGCAAGATGCGTTGTTCGGGAAAACTCTTCAGACTCTCCCGTTTGGCCTCGAGATACTCGGGCGTCCAGAACCCGACGATCTCCATGAGGACGCTGGCACCCCCGTCGTGTTCGAACGCGAAATCGGGAACGAACACCTTTTGTTGCTTGTGCAGTATTTCCCCTTCGCGAATCAACCGCCACCCTTCGCGCGGTTCGCCCCCCCAGCGGTCGGCGAACCTGGCTTCGAGCCGCGAATCGAATTCCTCTGGCGGCGGCAGGTGTGACTTCAGTCCATCCCCGGGCGACAGCCGAAAGAGGTTTTGCCAATGCGACCGATGATGGCGGATCACCGCTTTCATCTTCCATGACGAACAGGCGAGCAGCGCCGGCAGGAATTTGGCAAAGGCAACTCCGTAACGCCGCGTCTGTCGCAGGACCGACGCCGGTCCGTCGAAATGGATCAGGTACTGGCCGTCACTCTGGCGCGCGATCGTGTGCATCAGCCGCGCCAGTTTCGCGTAACGCAAGATCGCCTTGAAATCCTCCCGCGCCCAGACGGTCATGGAAACGGCATCGTAGAGGACCGCCTGGCATTGCGCGACATTGTAGCGGGCAAGCAAGTCGGCAGGCGACTCATATCCGGTGAACGCCGTCAAAAGGTGGAACTGGATGACGTCGGAGAACAGCGATCGTTCGATCTCTCTCCATGGCTTGCCAAGGTCGCCGGCAATTTCCCGCTTGACCCGCGCCTCGTCGGATTCAAACAACTGGTCGGCGGACTTGACCAGCGGGTGCTTCAGCGCGGCGCGCTGAAAAACCACTTGCCGCAGCCTTGCCGCCGAACCCCGGCGATCCCGGTCAAACTCTGATTTCTCGTCCAGCAACTTGCAGAACGCATCGATTCGACGAATGGGACATTCGGTCTCGTCGTCAAAGAGGGCGTGGACTGATTGATGAAGCTGCTCCCTCGTTCGCCCGATCCCGTTTCGGTAAATGGCAAGCATCGCTTCGGCGAATCGCTCGTAGTGAGCGTGCCGCTGGCGCGTCAGCCAATCGGGTCGGACTGTTCCCGATTCATACTCGGCGATGGCGTGTTCCCGCGTAAGCATCGTTTTGTCTCCGGCGCCGCGACCGCAACGTTTCACTCGTATCCTGGCAGACGACCTCGTACAGCGTCGCGCGGGCATTGCCTCGACGGCGGAGGATTCGGCCCAGTCGCTGGCGGGCCTGCTTGCCCGACGCCGAACCGCCGACAACAATGGCGACCTTGACGGCCGGAAGGTCGACACCTTCGTCGAGAACCTGGTTGGCGACAAGGGCCGGGTAGGTTCCGTTTCGCAATCCGTCGAGGATGTCAGCGCGTTCCCGCTTGCCACAGTGGTTCAGCAAACAAGGGATCAAGAACCGCAGCGAAATGTCCCTTGCCATCGCATTGGAACCGGCAAAGACGATGATCGGAGCACCCGCGTGCAATCGAAACAGGTCCTCCAGGACACGGAGCTTTTCCGCCGCACGGTCCTCGATCGACTGCTTCCGACGGCGGGCGACCATGGCCTGCCGCGCTTCCGGGTCCCGGATCGCGTCGCCGCACGCCGTCCGCCAGTCAAAATCCGGGTCCGTCTTGCGACGTTCGTGCATGAACGATCGAACGGATCGCGAACATTCATTATAGATGGTCTGTTCGGCGGCGGACAAATGCACGGGAATCCGGACGACGTCGTAATCGGCGAGCGTTCGGCCCTTGACCTTCTGGATCGGCAGGTCATAGACAACCGGTCCGATCAGGAATTCAAGGTCGCGGCACCGTCCGTCGGAACGTTCCGGCGTTGCTGTCAGTCCCATTCTCCATGGAGCGATCGACATGACCGCGGCGTCGCGGCGAAAGTCGCCGGGGAGGTGGTGGCATTCATCGAAGATAACGAGTTTGAACCGGTTCCCGAGTTTGGCGGCATGGATTGCCGCGCTGTCGTAGGTTGTGACCGAAACAGGGCGAACGTTGAACGTGTTGTCACCGATGATTCCCGCGTCGACGCCAAAAGCCTCGAGAATCCGTCGGTGCCACTGGTACATCAAGTCGCGGACGGGCGCGACGACCAGCGTGCTGCATGACGTATCGGCCATCAAGTGCAACGCGACTTCCGTCTTGCCGGTCCCGGTCGGCATGACGATGACGCCCCGGCACAGGTTGATCCACGCGGAAATCGCCTCCTCCTGCTCGCCTCTCGGCGAATGAATCGTCCGTTGTTTCCACTGAACGTCTCCGAAATCAGGAACGACGTCCTCGAACGCGGACGCTTTCCGGGCAAGCGCGCCGGCGACGTCGGCATAGGACATTGCATCGCATCGCCAGCCATCGACGCGGTGATCGCGCGTCCAGTAGCTGTCGCCAAAGATTTTCGTAACGGCTTCTGCTGAACAGCCCTTCAGCAAGAGCGTTCCCTGATCGAATGACAGCAGAAACCGGCGAGTGGAAGAGGGATCAGGCATTCCCGGGATCGATAGGCGGAGAGGGTGCGGAAGCACGCATTGTACCAGAAAGCGCGAAACTCACAGGACCTGCTGAAGTCCTTGCCAGCCCTCTTTGGGTCGATCACGCCACCTTGCCGCGCGCGAAATTCTGCGCGACAAACGTCTTCACCATCCCCAGATTGTGCAGCACCGTTCGCGTGTCCATCATCTGGCCCACTGACGTCGTCGACGGGTCGCGGGCAATCAGCATCGTGTCGACAAGGTCCATCCCCTCCGTCCCGTGAACGCAGATTCCCTCGATCGTTCCGAGGTCCATCACGACGATGTCATATTCGTACTTCATCTGGAATGAAATCATGCACAGCCGATCGAGCGACTTGTGGTGGATGAGGGAGGGGTTGTTGGTCGACGCCGGGAGGAACGTCAGCCCCGTCTCGACGGAACGAATCAGCGCTTCGGACAGCGGCCAGTCGCCGTTCAGTACGTCCCCCCATCCGTAGCCGATGTCCAGCCCCGAACAGTTGGTCAAGTGCGGTCGGTCAATGTCGGCGTCGATTAGCAGTACCCGGTAGCCGGTCAGTGCCGCCCAACGCGCGAGGCAAATTGCCAGCGTCGTCTTTCCCTCGCGCGGAAAGGTGCTGCAAATGCCGATACGCCGCCGCGTCGGCTCCATTTGTTCCAGCAGGCAGTTGCCGATTTGATCGAACAAATCGTGGTGCATCTTGAGCAGCCGTCGCGCCAGCCTTGGCCATCGGAAATAGTCGACTTCCCACGCCGGCTTGATGTTCAGCGGACCGGTTGGAACCGGAACCGTCGTGTGGGTTCCCGAAACGGGCGCGTGGGCATCGTTCGGCTCGCGGTGCGTCTCGACTGCGTCGTTGATGCCGATTTCGATCGTACCGCTCCCCAGCCCCCAGCTTGCGGGTCGCGAGGCGACGCCAGCGTACTTTTCCAGCTTGCGGTGAGGCGCGGCGAGCACGTGGTTGGGCGCGTCGACTCGCACCAGTTTGTCGCCGATACGGAATTCCTGCAGGCCCGGATCGATCATCGAGTCGGTTTGCTGCCCGGTCCATTGGGATGTGCCGAGTTGCGTCATGGTCCACTTCCCTGTTTCGTTCGCGTTTGGATATAGCGAGGACCAGCGCGCGAGGCGCTGGAGGGGACGGAGCAATCCCGTCGTGGGGCGGGAGAAATTGCGCTGCCCCTCAACTAAAATAAATCGGAATCGATTGTCGAATTAGTGATTGATCGATAAAGTTAACGGGTTATTCGGCTTGCGGGATATAACCGGTCCCGGCCTCGACCGAAAATGCCCGTAACGCTTGCCGCACCCGCACAGATTCCCAAATTGCCCATGTCGATCGTCCAGCAGGAAAACGCCGCCGCCTTGCTCCACGAGCGGCTTGCCAGCGACATTCTGGTGCTTGACGGGGCGATGGGGACGATGGTGTATGCGCTCAAGCTGGACGAAAACGCCGTTCGCGGCGAGCGTTTTGCCGGCCATCACAAGCAGCTTTCCAATTTCGCGGACATCCTCTGTCTGACCCACCCGGAGAAGATCGCCGACATCCATTACCAGTACCTGAGGGCCGGCGCGGACATCGTTGAGACCAACACGTTCGGGGCCAGTCCCGTCGGAATGGACGAGTTCGACTTGCCCGTGGAACTCGTTCGCGAAATCAATATCGCCGCCGTCGATTGCGCGCGGCAGGCCGTCGAGCAGATGAGTCGCGAGGACAGCTCGCGCCCGCGTTTTATCGCCGGTTCGATTGGGCCAACTACCCGGCAAACCGCCATCAGCACGCGCGTCGACGACCCCGCGCATCGCGACGTGACTTTCCAGATCATGTCTGACTCGTATTACCAGCAGGTCACCGCGCTGGTCGAGGGGGGCGTTGATATTCTCTTTCCCGAAACGGTGATCGACACACTCAATCTCAAGGCCTGTCTCTTCGCCATCTCGCGGTATTGTGAGGAGACAGGCAACGTCGTCCCGGTGATGGTTTCCGGGACGTTCGCCGAGTCCGGTTCGACATTTGTCTCCGGCCAGGTCGTGGAAGCCTTCTGGAATTCGATCGCCCACTTTCCGATGTTGTCGGTGGGAGTCAATTGCGCGCTCGGTCCCGACGTGATGCGTCCGCATATCGAGGAACTGTCGCGGATCGCCACGCCCTACATCAGTTGTCATCCCAACGCGGGCCTGCCCAACGAGATGGGCGAATTCGATTTAAGGCCTGAACGGATGGCGACGATGCTCGGCGAGTGGGCGCGCAACGGCTGGGTCAACATCGTGGGAGGCTGTTGCGGCACGACACCGGCTCACATTCGCGCGATCCACGACGCCGTCAACGGCGTCAGCCCGCACCGTCGTTCGACCGTCGATCCGTGGACGCGGTTGTCTGGCTCGCGGCCGTTGACGCTGCGGCCGGAATCGAATTTCCTCATGATTGGTGAGCGAACGAACGTGACGGGGAGCCGCAGGTTCGCGCGCCTGATCCGCGACGGAAAATTTGAAGAGGCGGTCGAGGTCGCGCGCGAGCAGGTCGAAGGGGGTGCGGCCGTGATCGACATCAACATGGACGACGCCCTCCTCGATGGCGAGGAGTCAATGACGCATTTCCTGCGCCTGATCGCCGGTGAAACCGACATCAGCGCCGTCCCCGTGATGATCGACAGCAGCAGATGGTCGGTCATCGAAGCCGGGTTGCGGACTGTCCAGGGCAAGGCGATCGTCAATTCAATCAGCCTGAAGGAAGGCGAGGAGGAGTTTCTCGAACGCGCGCGGCTGGTGCGCCGTTACGGAGCAGCCGCGGTCGTCATGGCCTTTGACGAAAAGGGGCAGGCGGTCGAGGCGGATGACAAGGTGCGTATTTGCAGGCGGGCATTTGAACTTCTTACCGGCGAGGTCGGCTTCCCGCCCGAGGACGTCATCTTTGACCCGAATATCCTCACGATCGCGACGGGGATGGACGAGCACAACAACTATGCCGTGAACTTCTTCGAGGCGACGCGGCGGATCAAGGAGGAATGTCCGGGTGCGAAAGTCTCCGGCGGTGTCAGCAACGTGAGCTTCAGCTTTCGAGGCAACGACGTCGTGCGCGAGGCGATCAACGCGGCCTTTCTCTACCACGCGATCAAGGCCGGACTTGACATGGGCATCGTCAATGCCGGGCAACTGGAAATCTACGAGGAGATTCCGCCCGAATTGCTCGAGCGTGTCGAGGATGTGATCCTCAATCGCCGCCCCGATGCGACGGACCGGTTGCTCGAGTTCGCCGAAACGGTCCGCAAGAAAACGAGGAAGGACCGCGAGGATAGCCCCGAATGGCGCGACGCGAGCGTTGCCGAACGGATTTCCCACGCAATGGTCAAGGGAATCGATCGCTTCATCGTCGAGGATGTCGAGGAAGCGCGGCAGGAATCCACCCGCTGCCTGGACGTGATCGAGGGACCGATGATGGACGGCATGGCGATCGTCGGCGACCTCTTCGGCAGCGGCAAGATGTTCCTTCCGCAAGTCGTCAAATCGGCGCGGGTGATGAAGAAAGGGGTCGCCCACCTGCTCCCCTTTATGGAACAGGAAAAATTCGAGGCCGGTTTGACTCACGACGACCGCCGCGGCACGATCGTCATGGCGACCGTCAAGGGGGACGTCCATGACATTGGCAAAAACATCGTCGGGGTCGTGCTTGGCTGCAACAACTATCGTATTGTTGATCTCGGTGTGATGGTGCCGTGCGAGACGATTCTCGAAACGGCCGAAAAGGAAGGCGCGGACATCATTGGCTTGTCAGGACTGATCACGCCGAGTCTCGACGAAATGGTTCACGTAGCGGGGGAGATGAAGCGGCGCGGAATGAAAACACCCCTCCTCATCGGCGGCGCGACGACCAGCGACAAGCATACGGCGGTAAGGATCGCGCCGGCCTACGACGGACCGGTGCTCCATGTGCTGGACGCCTCGCGGAGTGTCGGCGTCGTCGATCGCCTGCTCAGTGACGACCGCCACGACGAGATCGTCACGTCAAATCGCGCGATCCAGCGGAAGCTGGCGGTCGCGTACGAACAACGCGATATGGAGCTTGTGTCGTACAGTCACGCGCTCAAACACCGTTTCCGTACTGATTGGGCGAACGTACAAATCGACCAGCCAGGATTTATTGGCGTCCGGTCGCTAAGCACGTTTCCACTGGAGGAAATCGCACGCTACATTGACTGGTCGCCCTTTTTCATGACGTGGGAACTGAAAGGCAAATACCCTAAGATTCTTGACGATCCCGACGTCGGTCCGGTCGCCCGCGAGCTGTTTGAAAACGCCCGCGCGATGCTGGACAAACTGATCAACGACCGGCGAGTCAACGCGACGGGCGTTTACGGATTCTGGCCCGCCGCCAGTGACGGCGACGACGTAATCGTGTGGCGCGACGAGCGGCGCGATCATGAACTGGCGCGGTTCTACATGCTGAGGCAGCAGTGGCGACGCAAGGGTCAAAAGTCATTTCGTTCGCTGGCCGACTACGTTGCGCCGGCAGATTCGGGCCGCGAGGACTACATCGGCGGTTTCGCGGTGACCGCCGGGATGCAGATCGACCAGATCGCCGCCGAGTACGAGCGCGACAATGATGATTACAGCTCGATCATGGTCAAGGCGCTGGCGGACCGGCTGGCCGAGGCGTTCGCGGAACTGCTTCATCATCGCGCCCGCCAGGAATGGGGCTATGAAGGCAACGAGACCCTTTCGCTCGACGATATCGTGAACGAAAGTTATCGAGGCATTCGACCCGCTCCCGGTTATCCGGCGTGTCCCGACCACACGCAAAAGAAAACGCTGTGGCAAATGATGGACGTTCAACGCCGCACGGGTATTTACTTGACGGAATCGTACGCGATGTGGCCCGGCTCGAGCGTCTGCGGCTTGTACTTCGGCCACCCCGAATCGCGCTATTTCGCGGTGAACCGGATCGACGAGGACCAGTTGGAGGACTATGCGTCGAGAAAACGGATGGCGATCGCCGAAGTCCGTCGCTGGCTGGCACCGATCTTGAAGTAGGTGGCTACGTCGAACGCGGTGTTTGTAGCTGCCGTTGCCAAACGGCGGGAATTCCGGTTTGGCTACGTCGATCCACGCTTTGGCAAGCGTGGCTACGTCGAACAGGGCGCTGTTCATCTAACCAATGCGGAAATTCGCGGCGGCATGGGCCTTTGCGACTTGTCGCTCTCCGCAAAAGTGCGATAATTCGACCCGACACGGATCTCATCAGAGGCAAATTGTGGAACAACCCAGGTGTGCCGGCGCGGCACCGATCGACTTTGAACTGGAGGCAGGCAAAAAATACGCATGGTGTTCGTGCGGTCTGTCGGCCAACCAGCCGCTGTGCGACGGCAATCACAAGGCGGAGGGCTGCGCGTTTCGCCCCCACGTCTTCGTCGCCGAAAAGGCGGAACGGGTCTGGTTTTGCACGTGCAAGCAAACCGGCACGCCTCCCTTTTGTGACGGTTCGCATCATCAAGTCGCCGCCAGTTTCTGATCCGGTTCAAATAAAATGACAACCCAGATACTTGCCGCCCGCGCGGGCGACATCACGGCTGAAATGCAATTCGTCGCCGAGCGCGAAGGTCTCCAGCCTGAACTAGTTCGCGATGAAGTCGCCGCCGGGAGGATGGTCATTCCCGCCAATCATGTTCACCTGGCAGGCCGCCTCGAACCGATGGCGATCGGGATTGCGGCCAAATGCAAAATCAACGCCAACATCGGTAACAGCGCCGTCACCAGCAACGTCGGCGAGGAACTGGAAAAACTCCACCAGGCCGTTCACCACGGCGCGGATACCGTCATGGACCTGTCGACGGGCAAGGACATCGACGGCATTCGCAAGGCGATTATCGAGTCGTCCCCCGTTCCAATCGGGACGGTACCGATTTATCAGATGCTCGAGCAACTGGGTGGCGACATCGAGGAGATGCGGCCTCAGCACTTTCTCGACATGGTCGAGCACCAGGCGCGGCAAGGCGTCGATTACATGACGATCCATTGCGGTGTGATGCTGGAGCACCTGCATTTGACGATGCGCCGCGTAACAGGGATCGTTTCGCGCGGCGGTTCGCTGATCGCCAAATGGATGATGGTCCACCGGAAACAAAACCCGTTGTATGAATCGTTCGACGATCTGTGCGACATCATGCGCCAGTATGACGTGACGTGGAGCCTTGGCGACGGGCTGCGCCCGGGCAGCATCGCCGATGCCAGTGACAAGGCCCAGTTCGCCGAACTGGACGTGCTGGGGGAATTGACGCGGCGCGGCCAGGAGCGCGGCACTCAGGTCATGGTCGAGGGGCCGGGGCACATCCCGATGGACCAGATTGAGATGAACATCAAGCGGCAGATTGAAATCTGCAACGGTGCGCCTTTCTACGTGCTCGGGCCGCTCGTCACCGACGTCGCGCCGGGCTACGACCATATCACCAGCGCGATCGGTGCGGCGATGGCCGGTTGGCACGGCGCGGCGATGCTCTGCTATGTGACTCCCAAGGAGCATCTCGGACTGCCCAATGCCGACGACGTGAAGCAGGGAGTGATCGCCTACAAGATCGCGGCCCACGCGGCGGACGTTGCGCGGGGACGAACCGGCGCCCAGGAACGGGACGACGCCCTTTCGCGAGCTCGGTTTTCATTTGACTGGAACGAGCAATTTCGTTTGTCGCTCGACCCCGAAACGGCTCGCGCGTATCACGACGAGACGCTTCCGCAGGATACCTTCAAGAGTGCACATTTTTGCAGCATGTGTGGCCCGAAATATTGCAGCATGAAGATCACCGAGGACATTCGCCAGATGGCGGCGGAGTCTCCGGGTGGAATACTCGCCCAAAGCGCCCGCGAGTGAACAAATTTGCTCGAAATACAAGCCCGAAGCGCCCGCGAGTGAACAATTTCCCGCAAATCGATTTGACTGACTCGACACCTCATTTCGGAATGATCAGGCAGTAGCGGCGATTTTCCAAGGCGGTCCACGCGGACCCGTTCGGGAAGTTGAGGGGGTGCCGATCAGCGGAGCGATCGGCCCGCCAAATCGGGCCTTTAGGGGGTTTCTGCGGTTCATGGATTCAGCTAAAATAGCTGGTACCTGGCGAATGCCGTCGTTCTCAACGAAGGGTTCCCGCTCCATTTTCGGGTACAACCAGTCCGCTCGTTTCGTTTGAATTGAAACATCTCCGGACTAACCAGGATATTTGGACTCGTTCGCACGTTTTCTTTCTTAAAGATGGGGGCTCATTGATGAAGCGTCGCTTTTCGCTTTTCCTGCCGTGCTGGTTTCTCGTGGTAGCGTTCAATGTTCCGGGATTTGGCTTGCAGGTGACTTCCCTTGAGGATTTCACGGACGCCCATCCCGGAATTCGTTTTTACGGCACGCCGTTTTACAACACGGTCGATTCTAACGACGAAGCCAACTCGTTCGGTGCCGTGTACGGCACGGTGCTGGGCGTCGGTGCGACGCCGCTGGAAAGCGCCGCCTTTCACCTTGGTCAGATCGAGCCGCTGCTCGGCACCGAGTGGGGTGAGTTGACGCCCGTCGTCCAGGACATTGGAGACGTTTTGCTGCCCGTCATGCCACAGGCGGGTACCGAGGAGCCGCGTTTCTATGCGCTGCGATACGACCAGCATTTCGAGGGACTTCCCGTTTTCCGTTCCGGCGTCGGATTATTGATTCGTAACGAGCCGGGCAATCCGGTGGTCGTTTCCGGAATCGATATAAAGAACCTTCCTGGATTCCATGTCGGAAGCGTTGGTCCGGAAAACGTCCAGGTCACCCAGGCGATGTTGGACAATGTTGCCCAATTTCTCGCGGCTGGTGGTGAGCCAGAAATGAAATCGGTACTGAAGCGGAGCGGCATGCCCGGGACCGTTGTCTCCGACGAACGAATGGTGATTTTTGCAGGTGCCGACGGCGCGACGGCGGATCCCCAGGTCGCCGTGGAGTTTATTGCCGAACGCGGTTCGGTCAGGACATACCCTGACTATTCGAAATACCGGTTCGTCGCCGCGCTTTCCAGCGGCGAACTGCTCCTCGCTGAGAACCAGATTCTTGACGTGAACATTACTGGCACGGTGCAAGGCCGGGCGACCAACGGCATTGGCTCGCTGGAATGTCACCCGGAAGTCGCCGTCGGATTGCCCTTTGCCGAAGCGACCGTCACCGGCGGCAATACGGTTTTTGCCAACGCAGCCGGTGCTTTCACGATTCCCCATGGCGGTTCAGCCGCCGTCAACGTGCGCTCGCGCCTTCGCGGCCAGTGGTTTGAAGTCTTTGACCAATCGGCGGGGGGTGCGATCCCGGAATTGAATCAGACGGTCACCCCGCCGGGTCCGGCCAATTTCCTCCATAACCCGGTCAACAATCAGCAGTTTCCAACGGCGAATGTCAATGCCTACCTCGAAGCCAACGTGGTGCGCACTTTCGTGCTGAATTACCAGCCGACCTTTCCGGTAATCGGAACGCAGACGTTCTTTGACATCAATACCAACATCAATGACTCGTGCAATGCGTTTTACAATGGATCGTCAATCAACTTTTTCCGCGCCGCGGGCGGCTGTAACAACACCGCCTTTTCCGACATCATTTACCACGAATACGGCCATCACCTGGTGAGCGTGACCGGCAACGGACAGGGCCAGTTCGGGGAGGGATCGGGCGACGTGATGGGTGTTCTTATCCAGGACGAACCGATCCTCGGCCATGGATTTGGTGGCAACTGCAGCGCCGGGTTTCGAACCGCTAATAACAATCTTCAGTATCCATGCAATGGTGCCATCCACACCTGCGGCCAATTGATTTCCGGTGCGGTTTGGGAAACCCGCAAGGAACTGGCGATCACGGAGCCCTCCAGTTACCGTGACATCAACGCCTCGCTGTATCTGGGGATGATGATTGTTCGCGGACAAATGGTCCCGGGCGATTCGACCATCGATCCATTTATCACGGTTCTCTATCTTGAGCTCGACGACGACGACAGCGACATTGGCAATGGGACGCCCCATTACAATGAGATCGCAACCGGGTTCGGGGACCATAATCTGGACGCCCCGCCGCTCCGGGCGTTCGATTTCGAGTATCCCAATGGTCGGCCGGAACTTGTCCCGCATGTCGGCGGCCCGGCGTTCACGGTGGAAGTCGTGCCGATCGGGTCAAACCCTCAACCCGGAACCGGGATTCTCCACGTGGACCGCGGGAACGGCTTCGAGACGTTTGCCATGAATCAGTTGTCTCCCAACGTCTATCAAGCGATTTTCCCGTCGAGTGACTGTGCACGGGTGCTTCGATATTACGTGAGTGCGGGGATCGTCGGGGGTGGCTCGCAAACCGATCCGATCGACGCGCCCGCGGTGAACTACTCGGCGATTGCCGGCACGTCGCTCAGCATCGCCTTCTCCGACAATTTTCAGACCAACCTCGGTTGGACCGTCAGTCCGGGAACTCCACCGGCAACCGATGGTCAGTGGAACCGTGGCGTCCCGGTTGGCGGTGGCGACCGCGGCGATCCGCCGACCGACGGCGACGGTTCAGGGCAGTGTTACCTGACCGACAACGTTGACGGAAACTCAGATGTCGACGGAGGAGTCACGCGGCTTACGTCGCCGACGCTCAACGCGACGACTGGGCCAGGCCAGTTCGCCGTCCTCAGTTACATGCGCTGGTACTCCAACAATTCGGGTTCCGCTCCGGAAGAGGATGTGTTTGTGGTTGAAATCTCCAACAACAATGGCGCCTCGTGGACCAATCTGGAAACGGTTGGACCAACTGGTCCGGAAGTTGGTGGCGGCTGGATTACCAGGACCTTCAGGATCAGTGATGTGATCGCTCCGACGAACCAGATGCGCCTGCGCTTCAACGCTTCGGACCTGGCCAACGGTTCGGTCGTCGAGGCCGCCGTTGACGCGGTTTCGGTCAAGATCGTAACGTGCGAGAATCCGACGGTCGCCGAGGGTCGAAAACTCCTTGACGGTTTTGTTGGCGGTGGTCAATTGTCCGACGCCAATTCCAGCAACAATCAGTATTTCAAACTCAACCCGTCACCGACATCAAACCTTGCCAAGCAAAAGATCGACATGATCCTCCAGTCGACCAGCCCGCTGGCGACGCCTGGCAGCATGCGATTCCGCATGGAGTCCAAAAAGATCGGCGGCCCGGTGGGTGATGTGATTCAGTCGCTTCGATTGCTCAATTACCAGACCAACCAGTATGAAACCGTCGATGTTCGTGCCATCACCAACACGGACGCCGTTGTTAATCTGTTGGTAACCGGCAATCCCGCGCGGTTTGTCCAGGCAGGAACCCGTGAAATCACGGCGGACGTGATTTGGGAAAGTCCCGGGTTTTCCGGGGCACCGTTTACCTGGACGATCGACCTGGACGAAGCGGTCTGGATCATTGAATAGCGAATTTGCCCGACTTGCTGATTCGTACACAACGCCCGCGAGCCCTCGCGCGGGCGTTTTTTGGTGGTGCCCTCGTAGCGGAACTCGCGAAGTGTTTCGATCGCGGAACGCGCAATTCCGCCGTTACGAAAGCCTTGGCCGGCATCCGCTACGAAAGCCTTGGTGTCTTCCGCGACGAGATCCATTCGTACCGGCGGGCCGGCTGGCATACCCTGTCTGTCCCAGGTTACAATACCGATTCGGAACGGCTGGCTGATCACCGGTTCCGCCTGATGCGTTCGCACCTCTTTTCACTCAGGAATCCGGGGCAAACATGAGTATCCATTTCGCGGCCCGCTGTTTTCCGGGTCTGTTCGTCTCGTTGCTCGTTGCGCTGGTGCCTCACGACGATCCGAATGGCGGCAAGTCGATTCGAAACGCCGCTCCGCCAGGGATCGGTGGCAATGGACCGTGGGATTCGCGGAGCATGGAACTGCTCGGGCGGCTGACCCTCGATGAATTGGGCAGTGGAGGCGCCGCAAACGTGCTGGGCAATGACTGCTGGGGATGGACCGATCCGCAAACCCGTAAGGAATACGCCATCGTTGGCCTGACCAACAAGACCTCATTCGTTGATATCAGCGACCCGCGCAATCCCGGATACCTTGGAAACTTGCCGAGCCAGACGGGAAATTCGGCGTGGCGCGACATGAAAGTCCGCAACAATTACGTCTTTATTGTTTCAGACAGCAACGGAAGCCACGGGATGCAGGTATTTGACCTGAAGCGTCTTCGCGGCGTCAGCCCGACCAGCCCGCAAGTCTTTACCAACGACGCCTGGTACAGCGGCATCAACAGCGCGCACAACATTGCCATCAATGTGGACACAGGGTATGCCTACATTGTCGGTTCCAATAAGGCATCTGGCGGATTGCACGTCGTTAACATCAACAATCCCGTCGCTCCAGTCACAGCCGGGAATTTTTCCGGTGACGGTTACACGCATGATGTTCAGGTCGTCAACTATCACGGACCCGATGCGGATTACGCAGGGAAAGAGGTTGCGTTCTGCTCCAACGAGGACACCGTCACGATCGTCGATGTGACCAACAAGGCGAACATGACGATGATCTCCCGAAACGGATATGCCGAGGATGGCTACACGCATCAGGGGTGGCTGTCGGAGGATCACCGGTACTTTTACATGGGGGATGAACTGGACGAGTCGAATTTCGGTGGACCGACGCGAATGCACATCTTCGATTGTCTCAATCTGGACGCTCCGGTTTACAAGGGTTACTTTTCCGGTTCGACCAACGCGATTGACCACAACCTGTATGTCAAGGGAGACAAGATTTACTCCGGCAGTTACTCGGCGGGCATCCGCGTGCTTCAGTCGGGAAGCGATCCAGCGCAATTGAGCGAAGTCGCGTATTTCGATACGTACAATACCGACACTTCGGTGAATTTCAACGGCGTCTGGTCGGTCTTTCCCTGGTTCGCCAGCGGCACGATCCTGGTCAATGATCGGCAGAACGGACTGTTTCTGGTACGGCTCAATCCCGTGCAGTTTGACTTTCCGGAAGGCCGGCCGGAAATGATCAATTCCGGCGGTGGAGTCGAGTTCACGGTCAACGTGACACCCCTTTTCGGAGAAGCCTTGCCGGGCACGGGCGTCCTCCACCTTGATCGCGGAAACGGCTTCGAGTCCTTTGCGATGAACGAAGTGACGCCTGGCGTGTACGAAGCGAATTTTCCCGCGACGCATTGCGGGTCCACCGTTTCGTATTTCGTCAGTGTGATGGCCGGGGACGGTTCTCTCGTTTGCGACCCGGTCAACGCTCCCGACGATACGTACATGGCCGTCAGCGGTTATTCCTCCGAAGTTGCCTTTGACGACAATTTTGAATCCCATCAGGGATGGACGGTCAGCGGTGACGCCGCGGACGGGCATTGGGAACGGGCGATTCCCGCCGGGGGAGGCGATCGCGGCGATCCACCAGTCGATGGCGATGGTTCCGGAAGATGCTACGTCACCGATAACGCCGACGGGAACTCGGACGTCGACGCCGGGAGTACCATCCTTACCTCGACGATCCTCAACGCCAACGGACCGGGCGCGATGGACGCGGTGCTCTCCTATTACCGATGGTATTCAAACGACCTGGGCGGTGCCCCGAAGCAAGACGTCTTCGTCGTGGAAATCTCCAACGACGGCGGCGCGACGTGGACCAATCTCGAGACCGTGGGACCTGCCGGCAGCGAAGTTTCGGGGGGCTGGTTCCAGAAATCGTTTCGCATTCGCGAAACGCTCCTTCCGTCGGGCCAAATGCAATTGCGCTTCAACGCATCGGACCTCGGCGAGGGTTCAGTTGTCGAGGCGGGCGTCGACGGCGTCCGTCTGGTTATCGTCAAGTGCCTCAACACGATGTTCGCCGAGGGAAGGAAGCTGCTTGATGGTTTTGTTTCCGCCGGGCAAACGGCCAACATGGAGCAGTCCGACAACGTCTACCTGGAGATTGACCCAGGTCCCACGGCCAATTTCGCGAAACAGAAAATCGACATGATCCTCCAGACGACGAGCATCAATCCGGAACCCGCCGAATTGAGGTTCAAGCTGGAGTCTCGCATGACGGGCGGTCCGGCAGGAGACGTCATCCAGACGGTGCGACTGCTCAATTACCAGACCAGTGCATTCGAATTGGTCGACGCGCGCGCGGCGGCAAATAGCGACGATCTGATCGACGTTGCGGTCACCGGCGATCCCGCGCGGTTCGTCCAAACGACTACCCGGGAAATGACGGTCAGCCTCACGTGGTCCAGCCCCGAGTTCACGGGACCGCCATTCTGGTGGACGGTCGATGTCGACCAGGCCGTATGGGAGGTCGACAGTTCCGTCACGTCATTTTTCGGTTCTCCGCCGCCGGGCACAAGCCCGCCCGACCGCCGCGACCCGGAGCGACCCAGTCTCTTGCCTCCGCGGCGTTAAGTTCAGGTTTCGCACTTTTATTGAGTGTGGGTGTCGCTCAATTGAATGTCGAACAATTGAACGTCGAATTCCCGGCATACATATCGGTTTCCGTGACGATCCGGTGCATGGAAACATCTTGCGGGCCAGTCGGCACGTCGGAAAAAATCTGGCAATTGAACGCCAGCCCGATCCGCTTGGCTTCGGACGAGCGAGCGAGCAGGCGATCGTAGTAGCCTCGACCATATCCAAGTCGTTTTCCGTCGGTGGAAAAGGCCAGCCCTGGCACGAGTTGCAGACCCACCGTTTCCGGCACGACGATGCGAGCCGGGTCCTCGCGAAGCGATCGCGGAGGCTCAAGGATGCCGAGAGTGCGCGGCCGCAGTTCGTCCAGCGAAAGGATTCTCGCCAGTTTCAACTCATTACCGCCGCACCAGGGAACGCAGACAGTCCACGGTCCCGTGAGAAGCCGCTTGATCAGCTCATGCGTCCGGACCTCGCTTCCCATGCTCACGTAGGAACAGATCATTTCGACATTTGCCATCCACGGGCCGTCAAGAACATGAGCCATGATCAGGCGGCTGAGTTCATCGCGGCCCGTCAGACGCTCGCGCCGGGCGATCGCCTCGCCGCGCAACACCTGCTTTTGTTCGACGAGGTTCATGAAGGCGCTGCAAGTTTCAGCACGATGTCGTGAATCGCCGTGTCGGCAATCAACTCCCCCTTGCCAACGACTCCCGCGCGATTGCAGACCAGCGCGCCTTGCATGTCCCTTGTCAGCGCCGGTGCGCCATGGGAACCGCGCACGAGCGAGGCGTCGAGCGGAATGGATTTCGTCACCGGATCAAAAAAAAGTTCAACCGGGTCGTAGCCCGGCTTGCGGTGAATGTCCACGGTGCGCGCCCATTGGGGTGCCGCCTGATCGTCCTCCCACCAGTAGTACGCCTGCCAACTGCGGGGTTCGGAAACAACCACAACGTCGCCGCTTCGAGGATGATCGAGATTCACGTATTGTCGCGCATTGCCGGCAAGGACCATCTGGATGCCCTCCATCTCGTCGAACAGGTTGACGACTTGCTGAATCACCGGTGCGGTGCAATCGTCGACAAAGACGTGCGAAAACTGGTGATCGACCAAAGCCCACGCCTTGCTTTCACTGAAATCGATCAATTCGGTCCCGTCGTCAAGTTCCTCAACGGCCAGCAATCCCGCGTCACGTAATACGCGGTTGGGGTACACGACGTGAGCGACGGGCGAAACAACGTATTCGCTGGCCGCCATCCATGTCGGCGATCCGGAATAGATTTCTTCAAATCCGCCGACCAGTTCGCCAAGGACCTCGTCGAGTTCGCGAAGTGCCCCGGTCGCCTGAGGGCTGTCGGGTCCGAATTTTTGCGCGGCGTAGTCGAGGTGCGGCAGGTAGATATACCAGAAGTCCGGTCGGAATCGCCGCGCGGCGCGAATCGCCGACTGGACAATCCAGCGGCTCGAGGGGATGCCGGCGAGCGGCCCCCAAAAGTGCTGCAAGGGAAAATGTCCGAGTTCCTCGAGAAGTTCGCCATAAAAGTCCTGGGGACGCGTATAGCACCACATCTCCTCACTTCCGTCGGGTTTGTGAATCGGCGCGGGCATGCAAATCACGTCCGCCCCGCAACCTTTAGCAAGCATCGGAAACCACGCGGCCGTCGTGCAACCGGGCCGGGCCGCCTTGATCTCGTCCCACAATTGCGGGCGCTCGATCACGTCGTTCCATGCGGTCCACATTTCGACTTGCCGCTTGTCGCGCCAGTAAAACCCGTTGGCGACGACTCCATGCTCGCCGGCCGTTGATCCGGTGAGCAGATTACATTGCGACGGCCAGGTGACGCCGGGAAAGCTGTGACCAATCCTGCCGGTCGCGCCCGAAGCGGCCCATCCCGCGAGAACCGGCATTTGCGCAATGTCCGCGACGCGCAGTCCAGGAATCGAAAGCAACACCAGCGGCGCATTCAACGGTGAATTCATGGCAGCCTCCGTTTTGACTCGCGTGGCGCATCGAACGCAATGAGCGGTCCGAGGAATTCCAGCGAGCGCCGCGCGATATTGGGGGCGTCGTGGCCGTGGCGACTGAGTTCGACGAACACGCCGCCCCCGTAGGCGGCTTCGTGCAAGGCCTCGATGATCGGCGGGAAGTGAATTTGTCCGTCGCCGAACATCAGATGTTCGTGAACGCCGGCCCGCATATCCTCGATATGCACGTTGACAATCCGCGAACTCCAGCGTTGAATGTATTCGACAAACGGAACCTCCCCCTGACAGAAAAGATGCCCGACGTCCATCGTCAACTGGATCACGGGCGAATCGATCCACTGCAGCATCCTTTCGAAGGACGCCATTGTATCGATAAGCATACCGGGTTCCGGCTCGAAACCCAGAATCACCTTGCAGTTGTCGGCGTAGCGAACGACCGGCTCCAGTGAGGCTGCCAGCCGGTCGAGGGCTTCCTGCATTTCGAGCGAAGCGGGACGAACTCCCGACCAAAGCGAGACACAATCGCTGCCCAGAGCCTCGGCGATATCAATGCACCGCTTGAGAAAGTCGATTCGTCGCCCGCGCGCCGTGGCACCGTCGCTGACGAGGGTCGGTTCGTGCTTGCTGGCGGGGTCGAGCAGGAACCTCGCGCCAGTCTCGACGACGGTTCGTATTCGGTAGAGCTTGAGCAGCCGCTGGACACGCTCGATTTGATGATCGAAATCGGCCGCGAACGGGTTCAGCCAGCGATGATCGACGGTGATCGCGAGGCCCCGGTAGCCCAGTTCCGCGATCAGTTCGATCGCCTGAAGAGGGTCGTGGTGCGCCAGTCCGTTGGTGTTGTAGCCGAGGAACATGGGAGTAGAGAGTTAGCGTAAGAGTCAAGAGTCGAGAGATGAGAGTCAAGAGGGGCCGAAAAAGCTGAATCGTTTAACCGCGCCCCGGAGAAGTCCGCTGCCGGAACGTTCGCCAGGACAACAGACTTTCCACAGCGGACTTCGCAGGCAAGCGTCCGGCGGTGGAGATTTGAGAGTTGAGATTTGAGATGTAAGAGTTGAGATTTAAGAGTTGAGATTTGAGATTTAAGCCTGAGAGTCAGGTTAGGCGAATCCAGCGGCCGACGACGAACGCCGGAACGATCAGCAAAGCGACGGTCGCCGCGAAAAAGGGCCGATCCGGAACGAATAAGTAGCATAACGCCGCATCGATCATAATCAACGAGCGCAGGCAGGCAACGACCGCTTGCTGGATGCGGGCTGATTCGGGACTTGCAATCGCCAGACAAACGCGCCGCGCGGCTGGCAACAGCACCAACAACAACAAAATGCGGAAGGCCCGTGATCGGGCGACTTCTCCGGAAAACGACAGCCGCGAAACGGATTTCCAGAGCAACTCGCTCGACGGCAGCCAAAGCAGCGCTGTCACGGCAGCCCCCATCACCAGTGCTCCAGCAATCAGGGTTCTTCGTGAACCCGCCGTATGCTCCTCGCTTGAGAACCACGTGATCCCGGCGACAAACGTGCCAACGCACACGGCGACAAAGACCGGTAGCGCGCCGAATCCCGCGAACTCATTGGCGGAATCGAGGCATGACGCACCGAGCAAGACATTCAGTGCGCGACAAACGCCCATCACAACGGGTCCGAACGGACTCTCCCTGGCGACGCGATTGTAGATGACAATAGCGACGAGCAACGCCAAAGCGGTTCCGAACGAAGGGTTCACAAAATACGGCATGCCGCGCTTGCCAAATTCGAGAGCACTGAATGCCGCGAGCATGACACCGCCAATTAGAAACGCCGTTGCGGCCCATCGCGCGGTGGCGACACTGATCCTCCCCGACGGCAGAACGCGTTCCGGGCGTTCCCGGCGATCTGCCTCCAAATCACAAACATCGTTGAGGATCATCCCGCCGATGTACAAACAGGAACTGACGGCCAGCAGCGTGAGGATCAACTGGACTGTCGACAGCGTCAAAACGAACCCTGGCCGGCTGAAGAGTCCGGTCGCGGCGGCACCCATCAAGACGTTTGACCATGCGGTCGGCAGTCCCGAGACGCGCATCAACCGCAACCAGTTGATCAGTGAATTCATATCGTTGTTGTGCCGCTGCTCCGCAGCTTTGGGCGGTATTGGACTCAAGGATTTCGTCGGCGAACGCGTTCATGGGGTTTCGTTTGCTGCCGCGTTGATGGGGCTTCTTCGCAGCTAAAAACGCCATAGTAGACGTGGCTACACGTCCCGAATCATTCCCGGTGGCGAAGCCACGACATTATAAAGCATGGAGTGGAACCGGCGACCAGCCGGCGCAACCCCATGAACCAACCAAACCCAAGCTGCGAAGCAGCCACACTGATTCCAGGTTGTTTTGCGCCCAATGGACGCCAAACCCGACCTCGAGCGTAATCTCGTTAGTCACCTTCATCCGAATCATCGCCCGCCTCGATTTCTGAAAATGCCTGTTCAACATCGCGGGCAAAACCCTGGTTCTCCTCGTCGTCCTTGAATTGCTCCAGATTCAACGCCTCGTCAAACAGTTCGCGATACTTGTTGGCTTCTTCGAGCTAACCGGGTTTCAGATAGCTCATGGCAAGAAATGCGGTATCGGCAGGCAAAGGCATTTCGTCTCCGCCCTGGTTTAGAGAAAGACTCTTGAGTAATGCCTCCAGCGCTTTTTGAATTTCACCGAGGCGGAACCAGGCTGCTCGTGCAGGGCCAGAGCATAAACTTTCGCGGGACGAGCCCGCGGTATTCGCAGCAGACGGTCGCGGCAGGAGCCTTGACTCCCAATACATTTGTCGACTATTTACCGATCAGTTCCCGTGCTTCTTCCAGCAGGTTCTCGGTGTAGTCTTGCAGTTTGAATTCCTCACCAGCTTCGGCAAGTTCCTTTTTCGATTTGTGCGAGTGCCTCTTTCGCCTCGTCGGTTTTTCCTTGTTTGAAATGGATGATCACGAGACAAATCTGGTTGGCGTGGTTTGGAATCTCTCGTTCTGCCGCCAGCCGATTGGACTCTTCGAGCGACTGAATTGCTTCGTCGAAGCGCTTCAGCCGCATCTGGGCACAGCCGATGTAATGCAGGAATTCGGTTTTGGCACGTCCGTCTTCCGTTTCTCTCCCGGCGGGATCACCACTGATCAGCTACCGGCAACGGCATCGCCCACCGGGCTGATTTCCGCCGGGTTTATCCCGGCGGGATCACAACTGATCAGCTACCAAAATCAAAGCCTCCATCTGAAAACGGCTCTCCGTCGAGCTTGCCTCGGCGGGAGCCACGACTCCACATGCTGAAGCGGAACAAAATCGCTGCTTCCGCCGGGACAAGCCCGCAGCGGAGAGCGGGGGCGTCGTTTTTTATTGTAGCCGATCAGTTGACGCCCGCGCCGGGACAAGCCCGACGGAAGCGAATTGTAGCCGATCAGTTGTCGCCCGCGCCGGGACAAGCCCGACGGAAGCGAATTGTAGCCGATCAGTTGTCGCCCGCGCAGGGACAAGCCCGACGGAAGCCAATTGTAGCCGATCAGTTGTCGCATCTGAAATATTGACCCATCCAGTGCTCTTGTTGCAACGATTCGGCGTACAGCGGGCACAATGGTCAGGAAGCAATCGCCGTAGCGGCGGGTGCGGTCCTTTTTCATCGCGCGCATGACGATCCAGTCCAGTTCGCCCCGGAGGAGGTCGCCCAGCCGTGGCGCGGCGATCTTTCGCTGCTTGCTGATGCCTTCGATCGTTTCCTTTGATTGACTCAGGCGAGTACTCGGGCGAGGTGGTTCTGTCTCGCGGATCAAGGCGAGGACTTGCAAAATTGCTTTTTCTTTCAAAGTCGCCTTGTCGATTGGAGTCGAACCGGTAAGCAACTCGTACAAAAGCACGCCCAGCGAAAATACGTCGGTTCGAGCGGGTCCGGTGGGGTTCGTGTCGATGCACGTGAGGCTGCGCCTTGTGGAGTGAATAGTCAGTAATTGAATTGCAATCCGCGTTGGCGAAGCTGGCGGGCAAGTTCGGCGACTCCGGCAAAGCGAACCGCGTCCAAACCCGCTGAAAGGGCACCATTGACGTTGGCTTCCAGATCGTCGACGAAAAAGATTTCCCCCGGCGCGCAACCCGCCAGTTCCGCCGCGCGGCGGTAAATGTCCCGTTCCGGCTTGACCGAACCGAGCCGGAAACTCAGTGCCTGAACCGGGAAAAGGTCGAGGAGGGCGTATTTCTCATTCAACAGCCACGACCAATGCGCGTCGCAAGTATTGGAAAGGATACCCAGTCGAACACCTGCCGAACGAAGCGCGGCGACGAGCGGGATAATTTCCGCGTTGATTTCGAAGATATTTGAAATCGCCGCGAAAATCGACTCGTTCGACGCGGTGGCACCGGTGATTTCGCGAAATTGGCGGCACACGGCGGGCGTGTCGAGCTGTCCCTTTTCAAATTCGGTCCCCAGTCTTGAAAAGACAATTTCCCGGGAAATTTCAGGGTCGATCCCGGAAACATCGGAAAGTTGCCTCACGGCGCGGTCGTGATCGAAATCGATGAGGACCTTACCCAGGTCAAAATAAACAAATCGCGGAATCGGTCGAACGCACCTGCTTGCATTGCATCCGCTCTCGCTCTCGCTGGTGACCCTCATGAAAATTTCGCGTCAAGCGTTGTCTATTTGCCCGGCGGCGTATAATGCAACTCGACAATCACGGCTCCCGCGCCGGCCGCCCGGGTGTTTCGCAAGTGCTTGTCGCCTGTTTCCGTGGCTACTCGCCAGGTACTTTTTCCATCGCCGCAACAACCTGTCGATCGTTCCCGTGGTTGCCGCCCGCGGGTCGTTGACACGGAACACAGAAAGGAATTAAACGTCGTGAATTCGGCTGTTTCGACCCACACGCGCCCGCAAACGCTTCAGGACCTGCTCGACGACGGATGGACCTCCCGGCCCATCAAGGAGGAGATTCGCGAGAATTTCCTCAACGCGTTGTCCGACGGACGTCCATTGTATCCGGGAATCGTCGGCTATGACGATACCGTCATTCCGGAACTGAACATCGCGTTGCTTGCGGGCCACGACCTGCTGTTTATGGGTGAGAAGGGCCAGGCCAAGAGCCGCCTGATGCGATCGCTTGTCCAGTTTCTCGATCCGTTGACGCCCTATCTCGATTGCCCGGAGTCCCCGTTCCACGAAGACCCGTTGAATCCGCTCAGTGAAGTGGCACGACGGATGGTAGCCGAACTTTCCCCTTCGCAAGTACCGGTCAAGTGGTGGCGCGCGGCGGACCGGTACTCGGAGCGCCTCGCGCCGGGAACAAAATTCGCCGACATCATCGGCGAGATTGATCCCGCAAGGCTGGCCGGCGGTACGAGCATGTCCGCCGAGAGCGCCCTGCATTTCGGATTGATCCCGCGAATGCACCGCGGCATTTTCGCGGTCAATGAATTGCCGGAACTGGACGAACTGGTGCAAGTCGGCTTGTTCAATATCCTTGAGGAGCGGGACGTGCAAATCCGCGGATTCCCCGTCCGTTTCGACGTCGATGTGCTGATCCTCTTTTCCGCCAACCCGTCGACCTATAACCGCAGCGGCAAGGTCATTCCGCAACTCAAGGACCGGATCGGCTCGCTCATCCAGACGCATTATCCACGCGATCGCGATCAGGAAATCCAGATCGTCGATCAGGAGGCGAACATTTCGCTCGACGGCGCATATCCTGTCGTTATGCCCTGGTTCATGAAGGAGATTTGCCAGCAAATCACCATCCAGGCGCGGAAGAGCAAGTTTGTCGATCACCAGTCGGGTGTCAGCGCGCGGCTGAGCATCGCGAACTACCGAACGATGGTCTCCAGCGCGCGGCATCGTGGTGTGGTGCTCAATGAACGCCCCGCTGTTCCGCGAATCAGCGACCTTGCGCACCTGCATACGTCGTCGCTGGGCAAATTGGAACTGGACCTCATGGGAAGCCACCAGATGAGCGAGCGCCAGGTGCTGGACGGGATCATCGCCGAAGCGATTTCAGTGGTCTTTGACGAATACGTGTCGGAACACGGACTCGACGAGATCGCGGAGGTTTTTTCGCGCGGTGTGCGAATCGAAGTTGGCGACATGGTCCCCTCGCCCGACTATTCGAAAATCCTGCAACGGGTGCCGCAAGTCTGGGAAAAGGCCTTTGAAGTCAACGCGGGGGAATCCGACGCGGTGCGCGCTTCGTGTGTTGAATTTGTGCTGGCGGGTCTTTATTCGCGTGACAAGATATCCCGCGCCGAACGCCACGGCGTTACGACCTACGAGATTTGAAAGTCCAGAGCCGAGAGTCCAGAGCCGAAAGTTCAGAATTCGGAGGGCAGGAGTCAGAGGCCAGATTTGAGATATGAGATTTGACATGACCTGTTCCGTCTCGGTTACCTCGGTTGCCTCCTGTTCCAAACCGAATTGATCCGCAGATTGCGCCGATCTCGCAGATTGAAGAACGGAACAATGAGGGCAAAGTTTAGGGTTCAAGAGTCAAGAGTTTAGAACCAGAGTCAAGAGTTTAGAGCCAGAGTCAAGAGTCCGAGTCAAGCTTTGGAGCCCGAGTTGATTTGAGATTTGAGATTGAATGATCTACGATTGTGAACCCCCGAATGCCCAAACCTGATCAATCCGATATACAGCGCCGCGGGGGGATCGTTCACACGTACCAGAAATACGATCCCGGACAATTCCCCAGCCCGACCCAGCCTCCTCCCGATCTCGTTTCGCCGATGATGGAGCATCTGCTCGCCTACGGGACGATGCGCCAGTTGAGCGAGGAGGAACTGGCGCGCGCCGTGCGACTCGACGCCGCCCAGTTCGCGAGCCTCGGTCCGAGCCTTGACCAGATTCAGGCGATCCTCGAGGACCGGCGGCGCAAGATTCTCGAAAAATACGAAACCGACTCCGTTCAGGAACTCGCGCGGGAGGTCTTTCACAAGGCCGCCGAAACCGTCCAGCCCCCGCGGACGTTGCAAGAGCGGTTTCGCCGCGCGATCCGCGAGGAACAGCTTTACGATCTCGAACGACTCTGGTACGCCGCCGGGCGAACCGCACCCGATTTCACCCGGCGGATGCCCCTACTTATGCAGCACCTGGGAAACAAGTACCAGATCGACGAACTCGCCTCAAAGTACTGGTTCACCGGCAACGAATCGCTGACGATCGAGGAAGCTCTCGCGATCAAGGAGGAACTTGACAAGATTGAGGAACTCCTGCGCCAGATCGAGGAGGCGCGCGAAACCGCGCAAATCGCCATTCTCGACCTTGACCAGCTTTCGGAATTCATTCCCGAGCAAAACACCCAAACGCTCGAGGAAATGCAGCGGATGATCGAAAACTACGTGCGCGAAATAGCCGAGCGGCAAGGGGTTGAATTCGACGGCCAGCAGTATCGGATTTCGCCAAAGGCCCACCGTGTCTTCCAAAACAAGTTGCTCGCGCGAATCTTCGGGCAACTCAAGGAATCGCGGACGGGACGGCACCCTAACACCGTTACCGGGGAAGGCGCCGTCGAACTGCAGCAGACCAAGCCGTACGAATTCGGCGATTCCGTCGCGCAAATGGATATCCCCCAGTCGCTGATCAACGCGATGATCCGGCAGGGAAGCGCGATGCCGCTGCGCCTTCATGCGGAAGATATCGAGGTCCACCGGACACGCAATTCACCGCGCTGCGCCACCGCCGTCGTGATGGACATGAGCGGATCAATGCGTTACGAGGGACAGTACATCAACGTCAAGAAAATGGCGCTGGCGATGGATGGGCTGATTCGCGGCGAGTTCCCGGGGGATTTTCTCACCTTTATCGAAATGTACACCTTTGGAAAGGTTCGTCGCGCTTCGGAAATTGCCACCCTCATGCCACGGCCCGTGACAATGTACGACCCGCTCGTTCGGCTAACGGTCGACATGAGCCGCGAAGACGTCAGCGAACATATGGTTCACCAGCACTTCACGAACATGCAGCACGCGATGCGACTGGCGCGGCAACAACTGGCGGGCAAGCCGACACCCAACAAGCAGATGTTTATCATCACCGACGGGTTGCCCACCGCGCACTTCGAGGACTCGATTCTTCATCTCATGTACCCGGCTAACGCGAAAACCGAGGCCGCGACGATGCGCGAAGCGATGCGTTGCCAGCAGGAGGGGATCATCATCAACATGTTTCTGGTGCCAAGCTGGTCGCAATCGGAGGAGGATATTCGGTTCGCCTACCGGATCGCCGAGAGCACGCGAGGTCGCGTCATCTTCACTTCGGGCAACGACCTCGACCGGTTCGTCATCTGGGACTACCTCGAACGCAAGCGCGAGATACTTGGATAGCCCGGCAACGTGGTTGTTGACCGCCACTCGCGCGCTCAACGGCGAACGACCGATTTACTTGCTCGATACCGGAATCGGATTTGAGGATGTGATGGATGTCCTCCGACGAATCGAGTGAGCGTCCAGGACGTGCAGGCCTTTCAATTTGATCCTCGTATGTTTGGCCGATAATATCAAAATTCGATGCGCGGCAACTCCATTTGTGACCCGGTGACACGTATTTGCCGCCAGTCCCATGCGCGGTCGCCCAGCAGCGCCTCGACCGGAAAGAGCCATGCGCCAAGATCGGCGCGCAATTGCTTGTCGATCTTCTGGTCACCCGCTGCCTGGTTGCGGGAAATGACCAGCAACCAGTAAACATGGTTCGCTTCGACGGTCACTTGAAACTGCCCTACCCGATCGACGCGAACGACCTCCCCGCCATTTTCGCGAATGGCGTCGATCGCCGGGTTGTCCAGTGGCACGAACCCGTCCGGAGTCAACGGTTCCGGGTCGGGTCGTGATTGAGGACGGCGGTCCACTGGCAAAAGCAACAGGACGGCCCCCTTGTCGACTTGCGGGACGCCGTTTTTCCTGAAAAGCACCGTTCCGTTAATGGTCGACCTCGCGTCAACGGGATTCGTCGCGACGACGCCCGGCACATGCGTGCTCTCGCCCACCGCCAGCCCAAAAACAAAAAAACTTGTCGCAGTGATTCCCAGCAAGGCGGCTTGCGTGTAGACGACCCACCGGGGAACGGCAACGGTGTCCGTCAAACGCCGAGTATCCTCGGTCCCGTCGCGTGAATAACGCGCACTGGCGGTGCGATGGGATGAGCCTTGTTGGGAACCGGAGCGTTCGCTTGTGGGAGGATTCAATCGTCGCGGTTCGCATTCCACCGATTCGTCTTCCTCTCCGGTCAAATTGTCCCAATGCAGCGCTGGAACACGAATTTTTTTGCGACAACCAGGGCAACGGCCGCGACGACCGGCAAATCGGCGACTGACCGTCAGTCGCGTTTGGCAGTTCTGGCATACGAAACGGACTGGCATCGGCGTGGACCCGACGGATACTATAGCTGGACCGGGAATCCATGATTGTTGACAAATTCGCAATTCGAGTCAAAAAACGCGAGCGCCGCCAATATCCATCAATTCCTGCGAAAAGAGGTGACTGCCGCCCTTCGCCGGGCGTAAAATAATCCGGCAGGGATTGAAACATTCAGAACCGGGAGATTCCATGAACCGCATTCACGTCGCCTGGATGTTCGTCGTCGCTGCCCTGCCCCTTCCGTCAGCTCTGGCCCAGCAAGTCGACGTCAATCAGTTGCAAGCCGTTGAATTAAACAACGGGATGCGGATTATCGGGTACGTTGGTCGCCTTAAGGCAATGGATGCCACGGTACAGGACGTTGCCCCGGATTCCTCCGGACTTGGAATTGTCCTCATCAGCGACGACTTGCGCGATGTCTTCGTGTCGAGCTTCAGCGTCGACAAGATAACGCCGTGGGACCGGCAAGAAGAGCATTTTGACATCCCGCAACGTGTTCTCAAGGGGGAAGCGAACAACACCGCCACCGGTGACATCCTGAACATCGGTCCGCTCGATAAATACGGACGCCGTACGATCACGACGATGACGTCCAGGGGTCCAGAGACGGTGATTCAGGGAATCACCGGGATTTCACCACGTTACGTTCGCATCCAGGGGATCATCAATTCGGGTGGACCTGAGTCCCGCTGGGACATGCGACTGGCCCTTTCGTCGGTTCCGACCCAGGTGTTAATGGATGTCCTGCACTTGCAGATTCGCGATCCGGAAAATGCGAACGAACGATTGAGGCTCGTCGATTTCGCGGTCCAGGCGAAAAAGTACCGCCAGGCGGAAGACGAGCTTCAGGCGATCCGCCGTGATTTCCCCGGACTTCGCGATGAAATGGAAAAGCGAAGTGAACTGTTGCGCGGCCAGATCGCTCGGCAGATGCTCGACGAGGTGCGGTTGAGAATAAATTCGGGTCAACCGGAACTTGCGGCCCGGATGATGGCTCCCTTGCTGAACCGAACGGACCTCGCCAGCGCCGTGCTGGTCGACATCAACGACGTGCGGCGCGAAATGGAGGCCCCGACCCTCCAGGTCGACAAGGTGCGCCAACAGTTTGAGGAGGTCGCCGGCCGCGCGGTCGCAAGCGGCGACCTGGAGGGGGACCTCAAGGCGCTTGCGGAACAATATACCGGGACCGTCGTGCGTGAACTTCGGCCTGTGAATCTCGATCGGATGGCCACGTTCACGCGCTTGCTGGACGATGCGGAACTGACGGACGTTAAAAAACTTTCCCTTGCCCTCAGCGGCTGGATCGTGGGTGCCGGGGAAGCGGTCGACAATATGGCGCTCACGCAGTCTCTGATGCAGGCGCAACGTCTCGTAACGGAGTTCCTTCGGACGTCCGACCTGCAACGCCGCGAAGAAATCCTCACCGAGCTGGATCGAATGGAGGGGGGCGCGGTCAAGTACATCGACTTGATTCTCAAACATATTCCTCCTCCCCTTGCGCCCAGCGCCAACGAAATCCTGGTCGACAAGCCAATGGAAATGCCGATCGAAATCGGAAACCCGCCGCAACGCGCCAGTTACCTGATTCAGTTGCCGCCTGAATACGATCCATGGCGCAAGTATCCGTGCATCGTAAGCCTCGGAGGGGCCTACGGGCTCGCCGCGGCGCACGACGAAATTCAATGGTGGTGCGGCGCGGTGCATCCGCGGCTAAACATCCGGAGCGGGCACGCGACTCGCAACGGATACATCGTGATTTCGCCGGTGTGGGCAACGCCTGAACAGCGACAATGGGGATTTACCCAGCGGGAACACGCGATTGTCCTCAAGTCGTTGAGGGACGCGATGCGGCGTTTTTCCATCGATTCCGATCGCGTTTTCCTTTCGGGACACAGCGATGGGGCCAACGGTGCCTGGGACATTGGCCAGTCCCATCCGGAACATTGGGCGGGCGTGATCCCGATCGGAGCATGGGCCTCCACGTACATCAACCACACTTTTGCCAACGGACGCGGGATCATTCCCTGGTACTTTGTCAACGGAGGACGCGACTTTGCGGCGCGCGAACTCAACGCTAACGTGTGGAACAAGCGAATGACCTCAAAAGACTATCAAACGGTGATCGTCCAGTATCAGGGCCGGGGGAACGAGATGTTCTCCGACGAGTTGCCGAACCTTATGCCGTGGATGGCGTTGCAGTCCCGACAGTTCGGCGTGCGAGAATTCGAGTGCTCCACGATGCGCCCCTGGAACAATTACTTCTGGTGGTACGAGGTCGACCTGAGCGGGAACCCGAAGATGATCGCGCCGGAAGAAGACTGGGAATCCTCAAAGCGCGACAACTGGACAGTCAGCGCCGTGGTCCACGCGACGCGTCCCAATACGATCCGCGTTCGGGGGGCCTCCGACAACGCCACCGTCTGGTTGTTGCCTGGTCTGGTTGATTTTTCGCGCGATCTGGAAATCGAATCCAATGGCCAGGATTATCGCGGACCGATTGTTCCCAGCCGGCGCGTCATTCTCGAGGACGCGCGAACGCGCGGCGATCGCCAGCATGCGTACTGGAGCAAGGTCGTCCTCCGCAACAAGAAATGGACCGCCGCCGAGTAATTCCAGCTAAAGATGGCGCGCCGCCATCGGGACGATGATCCTCACAAACTTCAGTGACTAACATTCAGTTTTCTTCAGCACCGGCCAATTTGACCGGCGCGCGCGCGTCCGCGGAACGATAGATCGCCCTTATCAACTCGACGCTCTTGCGCGCTTCACGGCCATCGACTGCCGGGGAACGATTGTCGCGGATGGCAATGACAAAATCCTCAAGCTGACGAATATGGCCCTCGACGCCGATCGAGGAGGGGCCGGTCGCTCCACCGGTAACGTTCGAATCTGAAGGCGCGGATTGAGCGATTGTCGTGTCGGTCTCACGCATCGTCCTGAAATCCCATCGAACGAGTCGATCGTCCTCAAGGATCGCGCTCCCATCCGATCCGGAGAATTCGAGTCGCTTCCGCCAGCCGGGCCACGACGCGGTCGTCGCCTGGATCGTCCCCAAAGCACCGTTTGCGAACTCGACTATTGCCACGGCCGTGTCCTCAACCTCAATCCGCTGGTGCGCGATCGTTGCGGTCCGGGCGGTCACCGAAATCGCCTTTCCCATGATCCATAGCAGCAGATCGACGTTGTGGATCGCCTGGTTCATGAGCGCCCCGCCACCATCGAGTCGCCACGTACCGCGCCATGGCCCCTTGTCATAGTAGTCCTGATCGCGAAACCACTTGACCGTTGCGGTGCCGAGAGAGAGCTTTCCAAATCGACCCTCGTCAACCGCGCTCTTGAGGTTCCTCGCGCCATCGTGAAATCGTGACTGAAAGATCGTCGAGAGCCGCACTCCGGCGCGATCGCACGCCTCGATCATCCGGTCACAGCGGGCAAGCGTGACTTCCAGCGGCTTTTCCACGACAACGTGTACCCCGTGATGCGCGGCGGTGAGCGTCGGCTCCAGGTGCGCGCCGCTGGGAGTACAAACGCAAATTGCGTCGACCTGGCGGCTCGACACCATTTCCTCGACCGTGGCGAAACAGGCGCACCCGTATCGTTCCGAAAAGGCAGCGGAGGACTCCGGGGAACGGCTCGAACAGGCCGTCAGCTCGCCGCCGGTGACCTGGGCCAGCGCGCGGGCGTGAAAATCCGCGATCATTCCGCAACCGACAATTCCAAAACGAACGCTGTTGTTCACGCCGATTCTCCGCCGATGCCCAGTAGCGCCAACGTGGCGAAATTCAGCGTCATGTGCATCACGACGCAGGCCAGCAGACTGCCGGTGCGCTGGTACATGTAACCAATTCCGAGTGACAGGATGAAAAGCGAAATGGGGGCTGGACCCTGATTGGCGTGCGCCAAGGCAAACAGCGCGGAAGCGACGACGATCGCCGGCACGTGAATCGTCGAGTCCATTTCGCCTTTCGCCAAATCGGGTGGAGATGCGTCAGGCGAATTTTCAACAAGCGAACGGCCAAGGACCAGCGATTCGAACGGTCGATCGGAATCTTCGCGGCCCAGCCGCTGTAACCAACCCTGAAGGACTCCTCGGAAAAACACTTCTTCCACAATCGGAGCGACCAGCACCGCATTGAACCAGACTCCGGCGATTACCCGCGGTGACGGATGGTTCACGAGGGTTTCGATGGTCGGGTGCGAATACGGAATCCATTCCGACAGTGCGGCGTGAATGGCCCACACCACGGGGACCCACATCGCGAATCCCGTCAGCCCCTGCCGGACGCCCTTCCAGCGTTGACCCGTCCCGAGTCCAAATTCCTCGGGTCCGTGGCGGTAGCGAACCATCAAGTATGACAAACCGAGGATGACGGCAGCCAGCCCCGCTGCGCCGGCAAACACCGAACCCCCCGCCCTGACGCCGTCAGGTGCGTTGTCAGGGAACGAGTCGATTCCGGCCACCGAGTGCCATAACGCAGTGGCGATGAATTGTGCCGCAAGCCAGACAAAGGCAATGCCCGCGACGTCCAGCAGCCCCCAACCCGCGCGAACGTTTCGATTCGTTCCCCACAAACCGCGACCGCGGCGGCGGCTATTGATAACCGCACCGACCCACAAGGTCAAACCGACAAGCGCGACCGACCAGAATAACGTTTCGGCAAGACTGACGGATTGCGGGAATTCGGGCATCTGTTGTTACGACGTTGTACCGCTGCGTTGCAGCGAAAAATTCGTATTGTAGCGCGAACTGCCAGTTCGCCGGAAAGGCTACGTCATCGTCGCAACGTGCCCCGGTCTCGACCCGAGGTCGATCATCGCGTCGCCGCCACGACGTATTGCCACCCCGACCATACGGTCGAAACGACCGCCAGCCAGACGGACACCCCCAGCGTCACGGACAACCAGCCGGGGAGCACGGCTAATGGATCGCTCGCCGATTGCGAGTCGCCTTGCCATGCGAGCGCCATTAATCCCGCACCGGCGGCAATGCACTGGAACCACATTTTCAGTTTGCCGGCCAACTTCGCGGAAAAATCTCCCCCTGCCTGCTCGATAAAACCGCGGATCGCCGTCACGAGCATCTCGCGCGCCACGACAACGACCGCCATCCAGCCCGCGACCGACGCATACCACGGGAAATCATGCATCGCCACCGCCAGCAGTATGAACGTGCCGCAAACGAGAACCTTGTCGCAAAACGGATCGAGCATTCGTCCCAGTTTGGTCGTTTGGTCGTAACGCCGCGCCCACCAGCCGTCGATCCAGTCGGTTCCCGCCGCGGCGACAAACACGACGAGGGCGGCCGAGTACCATTGCGACACCATGAACACAAAGACGAGCACCGACAGCGCAAGCCGTGCAAGGGAAAGTCGGTTCGGGACGTTCCAAACCGTCGAATTTTCCGACTTCGTCGCGGTGTTCATTCGGGAATCAGTGGACTATTCCAGCGCCGCGGCCACCAAATCGTATCCTTTTTCCGCGACGACTTCGCAATCGACGATCCGGCCCGGTTCAAGCGGCGTTTCGGTCTCCGTGACGAATACAAGAGCATCGACGTCGGGAGCGTCGGCCTGGCTTCGCGCGATCCAGGCGTGTCGCTCTCCGGGAACGCGCGCGTCGATCATGCACGACAGCACTTTGCCTTGCAACGACTGGTTCCGCTCGATCATGATCGCTCGCTGAATCTCCATCAACTGGTCGCGACGACGTTGCATCGTCGCGTCATCGATGTGTTCAGGCAATTTCGCGGAAGGCGTATCCGGCTCGAACGAATAGGTGAAAACACCGAGACGCTCAAAGCGCTGTTGCGCGACAAACTCGCACAGCTCTTCGAAATGCGATTCGGTTTCGCCGGGGAAACCGGAGATGAGGGTCGTCCGCAGGGACAGACCCGGAATCCCTTCACGGAGCCGCGAGATAATTTCCTCCGTCCCGGCCCGATTGACCCGACGGCTCATCCGCCGAAGCATCACGTCATTGATATGCTGAAGCGGCATGTCAATGTACGGAACGATTCGCCGCGATTCGGAAATCGTCCGGATCAGCCGGTCATCGATGTACATGGGATAAAAGTACATGAGCCGAATCCACTTCAGCCCGTCGACTTCATCCAGCTTCTCGAGCAGGTCCGCCAGTCTCGGTTCACCGTACAGGTCCATTCCGTAGTACGTCGTATCCTGGGCGACGATGATCAGCTCGCGTACGCCGGATTCGGCAAGTTCACGGGCTTCGTCAAGGACGCGTTCCATCGGTTTGGTCGCGTGCTTGCCGCGCATTTTCGGAATCGCGCAAAAGGTACAGAGCCGGTCACAGCCTTCGGAGATTTTCAAATAGGCGAAATGCCGCGGGGTGATTCTCAGGCGTCCATCGTCAGGAAGAGCACGGATCGGAGCGGGTTGAAAGAGCGTTCGCTGTTCGGTCTGGTCTCCCATCAGCCGGTCGGCGATCGAGGTGATGTGTTCGCGACTAAAGACACCGACGAGCGAATCAATGTCAGGGCGATCGACGAGCATTTGTTCGCGCTGCCGCTCGGCGAGACAGCCCGCGACGATAACGCCGCGCGTCCGGCCGGCGCGTTTGAGTTCCAGCATCTCGTCGATCGCGGAGAATGATTCGCGCCGCGCCGCTTCGATAAAGCCGCACGTATTGACAATGACGAAATCGCTTTCCGCCGGGTCGCGCACCAGTTGATAACCATCGAGGCGCAACAAGCCCATCATCCGCTCGCTATCGACGGTGTTTTTTGGGCAGCCGAGCGAGACAAAGGCGTAACGGCCCTTGAAATCGGTGGTCGCCGGCGGGTTCTGGTAGGTCGTTGGCACGCGCAGCCGATGCGTTTGGTGTAATCACAAGAAAAAGGAAAAATCCCGTCGACTTCAACGGGCGGACATTCGCCTGGGGGGGGATGGCCGGAAACCATCGTATTCAATTCAAGCCGGATAAGCGAGTGAACCTCCCTGTCATTCGTTCACTCGCTCCCGTTTGAGCGTGGATCGATCGGGAGAATCAGCAACTCCTCCCCCCGTCGGCGACCGGCCCGAGCGACCTGAGCCTCGGCAATGCTTCCTCAAGAACGCCCTTTACCCGCGGCCATACGAGCGCTGCCTCGATCACCATCCAGACTTGCAGGAAAATCGTTACTACGGCGATCAACACCAGTAAGTAATTCCCCGCCTGCCACCATCCACCGACCTGAATGACCATCGCCCAAACCGGCATACCGAGCATAAAGACAGCCGGGATCGCCGCGAACCAGATCGGCTTGTTGCGCCGCCAGAGCCAGAAACAAACGACCATAAATGCCAGTCCTGCCAGCAACTGGTTGGTCGCTCCGAACATGGGCCACAAGACGATGGCACCCGTCCCCGCTGAACTCCACGTCCACGCCGCGTCTCCCCGAGGCATCATCGCGAGGGCAAACGCCGTGACGACCGCGACGCCCGTCGCCACGAATTTGTTGGTTAACGGGGAAACCGCCGCGCGAAGGGAGGGCAACCGGTCCGGGACCTGTCCGCCCAGTTCCTGAATCACGTATCGTTGCAGTCGCGTGGCAGTGTCGAGCGTCGTCCCGGCGAACGAGGCGACAAGCACACCCATCAGCGCGACCGCGATGCCGGGGGCAAGGCCCAGTGCCACAAGAAAATTGGCCGCCCCGGCGACGAACGCACCGACCTTGACACCCAGACCCGCATCGGCCCGCGCCCAATCGCCATAGATTTCCGTCCACAGGGCAGACCCGGTTGCTTCATAGTGAGTGTGCCATCCCAGTCCGATTCCGGCTCCCACGGCAAGAATCACGATCACGGCGAGAAACCCCTCGGTGAGCATCGACCCGTAGGCGACGAACGTGGCGTCGCTTTCGCATTTCAATTGCTTGCTTGTCGTGCCGCTGCTGACCAGGCAATGAAATCCGCTGATTGCCCCGCAAGCGATTGTGATAAAGAGGACGGGAAACATCGGGGGCGCATTGACGGGGCTCCATTCCACCGGCGGCGCGACCATTTCAAGCGGCTGGCCGCCGACTCCAAAAAGGCCCGCGGCGGCGATCCCCGCCACGATCAGCATAAGGCTCGAAATCAGTTGCAGACTGTTGATGTAGTCGCGCGGTTGCAAGAGTGTCCAGACCGGCAGAACACTTGCGACGAAACAATACGCAAGCAGGATCGCTGTCCATGTCGCAATCGACCAGCCGGCCATCATCTGGTTGAGTTCCGTGACCCGTTCGCCCAGCCAGCCGCCGCCTCCCGCTCCGAGCCAGACCGTCGCGTACATTGCCGCGAGCGCGATGATGGACGGGACGAGCAGACTGGCACCCTTGCGATGCAACCAGAGTCCGATCACGACGGCGATGGGAATCTGCAGAAAGACCGGCAGGATCGCCGCGGGAAAGAGCTTGAAAACCTGAGCGATCACGAGTCCGAAAATGGCCAATACGATCCACAGCGAAAACAAGAGGATCAACAAAAAGAGCAACCGCACGCGCGGATGAATCAACCGCCCGGCGACTTCGCCAATCGTCTGCCCACGATTCCGCAAACTCACGACAAGTGCGCCGAAATCATGTACCGCACCGATCAGTATGCTTCCCGCCAAAACCCACAATAAGGCGGGGACCCACCCCCACATGATGGCGATCGCCGGACCGACAATCGGCCCGGTTCCCGCAATGCTGGTGAAATGGTGGCCGAATACAATGGACTTTTTTGTGGGCACAAAGTCCCGGTCGTCTTGCAGTTCGATGCTGGGAACCGGAGCGTTCGGGTCGAGTTCGAAAATCCTCCGGCCAAGCCACTTGCCATACGTGTGGTAGGCGATGAGGAACAGGGCGAGAGAGCCAATGGCTATTAGCAAGGGAGTCATAATCGTGATTCTAGACCGCCTCGCGACTGCAAACTACTGACCGACGGGTTGGGTTGTCACATCGCGAGGATGCCTATAATGGGCGATTCGTCTTTGCGCGGTTCATGTACTGATTGGCGGGGGTGTCGTCCGTGCCGGAAAAAGTGGTCATCATCGGAAGTGGGCCGGCGGGCTGGGCGGCGGCCATTTACGCGGCGCGGGCAAGTCTCAATCCGCTGCTCTTTGAGGGGACCGCGAAACCCGAAATGATCCCGCTCGGCCAACTGGCGTGGACGACCGAAGTCGAGAACTATCCCGGCTTTCCCTTTGGAAATGTTCGCGCGTTCGTCGAGACGGCGGTCGACGAGGATCGGCACTGGAATCTGCCACCCGCCCCCGATCACCAGCGCAACGGATTGCCGCACTACGCCGTCCAGGGTGTCGAATTGATGGAGCTTATGAAGCAGCAAGCCATTAATTTCGAAACGCGGGTTGTCGAGGACGATATTGTCACCGTCGAATTTGATTCGCGTCCGATGCGGGTGATTCCCGCGAACGGGGACCCGGTCGAGGCGCTTACAGTCATTATTGCAACCGGAGCGAGGGCTAATTATCTCGGATTGCCCTCGGAAGAGAATTACAAGAACAAGGGCGTTAGTGCGTGCGCCGTGTGCGACGGAGCGCTGCCGATCTATCGCGCCCAGCCGCTGGCCGTCATTGGCGGTGGAGACTCGGCGGTCGAGGAAGCGACCTACCTGGCCAATCTCAAGGACGCGCAAACGATCCACATCGTTCACCGAAGGGATCAGTTGCGCGCGTCAAAGATCATGCAGGACCGCGCGCTCAGTCATCCGAAGATCAAAATGATGTGGAATCGCGAAGTGACTGAAGTGATGGGTGATGCAAAGCGCGTCACCGGGCTGCGACTGGCGAGCACCGTCGGCGAACCCGATCTGGTACTGGACGCGGGCGGAATGTTTGTAGCCATCGGCCACACCCCCAACACGGCTTTCCTCAAGGGTCAGCTCGAAATGAACGACAAGGGGTATATCCGCTGGACAAAAATGTTTCGTACCAACACGAGCCGCGAGGGTGTATTCGCCGCGGGGGACGTTGCCGACGACTACTATCGTCAGGCGATTACCTCGGCGGGCACCGGCTGCATGGCCGCTCTCGACGCCGAGCGCTTTCTGGCGGAACATGGTTTGTAGTGAATTCACTCGCTCGCGATAGGTCTCGTACTCGTACTCGAAAACCCTCGAACGAGTACGAGTACGAATACCGCTTCGTTGACGAGTACGAGTGCTTTACTATCCGTCGTCGGACCGTACCCAATCCTTCCAATTCAAACCGCGTGATCGGTTACCTTTCATGTCACACCTGAATCTGATCAGTCTGTTTGGCATCGCGGTGATGGTAATCCTGGCGTGGCTGATGAGTTCCCACCGGCGTCGCGTGGACTGGCGACTGGTCGGGCTGGGAATCGCGCTGCAACTGGTGCTGGCCGCGATATTCTTCAATTCCCGAACGTGGACCTTTCCTCAAACGTTTCGTTCCGCCGAGTCGTTGCTTGCGGCGGTCAAAAACGGCGAAGTCGCCGCCGCAGGGGTGAAAATACCGGCGGACGATCGGGCCGCGCCCCTCCTCTCGCTCCAGTCATTAATTGACGAAGCGACGACCGATGGTGAACTGGACGCGAATTTTCCAGAGGAGCTGACCCGCCGTTTCAGCGAATTCCCAAACGGAATCGACGTGCCCCGTTATCCCCATGGGATAGTATTTAGCTGGGTCGAGGGCTTTTTCGGGCTTATACAGCGAAGCGTGGAGGAGGGCGCGTCGTTCATGTTCCTTGCCCACCCTCCGGCGCGCGACCCGATGGGCGTTCTCGGGACGTTTGCGTTCGGAATTCTGCCGACGGTCATTTTTTTCGCCGCCCTGATGAGTGTTTTTTATCACATTGGGTTGATGCACTGGGTCGTGCGGGGAATGGCGTGGCTGATGCAAAAGACTCTCCGGACGACGGCGGTGGAAAGTCTCGCGGCGGCGGCAAATGTCTTTGTGGGACATACCGAGGCACCCCTCGTCGTGCGCCCCTACATCGCGCGAATGACCAGGAGCGAACTGAATGCCTTGATGGTCGGCGGTTTCGCGACGATCAGCGGCAGTTTGATGGCGATCTTCGCGGTCCAGGGCATCAGCGCCGGACATCTGCTGACCGCTTCGCTCATTTCGGCCCCGGCTGCGCTCGTCATTGCAAAGATTCTGCTGCCTGAAACGGAAACCCCGGTTCCAGTAGAAAACGTCGAGGGGAACGAGTCACGACGCGCGACCAACCTGATCGAAGCGGCGGCCATCGGCGCGAGCGAGGGAATGAAGCTGGCGATTAACATCGCCGCGATGCTCATCGCCTTTCTCGCCCTCATTGAGTTCGTGAACATTCTCCTGCAATGCGCCGGTGGACTGTTTGGAGTCGAACTGACGCTTGGGAGGATTTTTGGCTGGGTCTTCTGGCCACTCGCTTGGGTCATGGGAATCGCGACCCACGACTGCTCGGCGGCGGGAAACCTGCTCGGAACGAAAATGGTGGTCAACGAATTCGTCGCGTATCTCGACATGAAAGAAGTGCCGATCAGCGACCTGGCATCGGGGGAGGGAATTACCGATCGAACGCGCGTGATCTTGACGTACGCCCTCTGCGGTTTCTCGAACTTCGGGGCAATCGGAATCCAGATTGGCGGGATCGGACCCCTGGCACCTGAACGGCGCGGTGATCTTGCGCGGCTGGGTTTTCGCGCAATGCTGGGTGGAATGCTGGCCGCCTGCATGACGGCATGCATCGCCGGCCTGTTGTACGGCGTACTTGATAACTCGGGCTGATACGGGCATGCGGGCCGTTCCAGCGTTATTACCGGGAATAACCCTTTCCGTTGTCTTGTTCCTTGAGGTGCCGCAATTCCTCGCGAAGTCGCTCAAGTTCTTCCTGCATTGACTCGACGAGCTCCCGAAGGTCCTTTTCGTCCGTTGAATCGTTGGCGGAATCATCGCGCGGTGGTCTTGGGCGGCGAGTTTCTCCGGCGGGAGCGGAAGGTTTGGCCCGCTCGACTGGGCGCTTCGCCTCAACCAGTCGTTTTTTCTCCTGACTGATCAATTCCATAACGCCCGCCGCCATGTCCAGTTCGCCGGCCTCGATGAGTTCAACGTGCCATTTCTTCAATTCCTCGATCCGTTCCATGATTACGCGGATAGCAATGTCCTGTTCGGACTCGTCCAAACCGGGACGATCGCGATGATCGCCAGGCGTCGCGCGCTTCGGGCGTGGGGGCCGAGCATTTTCGGGAGCTCGGCCGCGCGGCCTTTCCCCGGGCGTTCCGGCTCGCTCGGGTCGCCGCGGGGGCGATTCGGGCCGATCGACATCGCCGGGTGAAACTGGCCCATCTCCGTCGTCCAGCATCGCATTGGTAGCTCGCTCACCATCCGTTGACGACGCGTCCTTGCCGAAACCGCGATCGCGGTCGGGCGGCCCCGGGCTTCGTCCCGGTTTCGGTTGCTGCTCAAGTCGTTCAAAATAGTCGCGGAGGTCCTTGAGTCGCTCAATGCGATCCCATGCGTCGCGGATTTGGTCCCTGAGCGACTCAGCCTGTTCGTTTCGTCCCTCGTCAATTGCTTTCTCAAGGCGTACTTGCAACACTTCAATTTGTGCCACTTCCTCGTCAATCATCGTCTGGGTTTCCGCGAGCTTTTCGGAAGGGTCGGGCAATTGCGCAATCGCATTTCCTCCAACCAGAAACACCATTGAGAGAGCAATCGTAAACAGCGGAATTGCGCGCATGGGAACCTCCCGTGGGAATGAGGATGGCCGTCGGGCCGGGAATTGTATTTTACCATTCTGAGGGGTCGTGGGGAGGGCAAAAGTCCGCCGACCCGGTAATATCGCGAGCGACCAAATTCTCGCGAATCGAGGCCGCACCGCGACACGCACCTTGTCAGGCACTCTATTGAGAATCGGCTTGTTCACGCTGTCGCGCCCGGCGCACGGCAAGGCGCACGAGCGGATGCGGGTCCGATTCCAGTTCGTCCAGGCGATTTGCAACGTCGACATTTCCGGTCTGAACCGCGGCAAGGGTTTCGACGGCGCTGGCTCGCAACGAAAAATCCCCGGACCGGGACCGTTCAAGCAGGCAGGCCGTTGCGTCTTTCGCCGCCGACCCCATTTTCTGCAGGTATTCCACGGCCGCGAATTCCAGTTCAGGCGTCCGGGCAAGTTCCGCGAGGCGTGGGACAGTGGTTTCCGTGTCGCCGGTCATTTGCCAGACCACGTACGCGGCGGCGGCGTCGAGGTTGGAACGACTGGCCATCAAGTCACGAATTTTCGGTTCCAGCGACTGGGCATGACGTCCCATGAGACCGATCCCCAACAGGGCCCGCTCCCGCTCGACGATCGTAACGGCGTCGAGCATCGGCGCCAGTGCGGGCAATGGATCAAAGTCCTCGACGGGTCCGATTGCCCCCAGCGCCCATGCGGCGTGAGACCGTTGGGAAATTCCGCCTTCGGTCAACAAACGCCTCAGCTCTGGAACCGCGGTCCTCGCCGCCGGGCCGCTCGCGATGACGAGTTTGGCGGCGAAGTTATTGACGTTGAAATTCTCATGTTGCAGGTCGATGACAATTGATTCGATCGCATCGGGCGAGCCGCCGCTGAACCCGGTGAGCGCGTAAATCGCGGGCACACGAACTCGCCAGTCCCTGGATTCCCTGAGAATGTCAACCAGTCGCGATTCGTAATCCCCGCGCGCCGGGTCTCCGATCGCCCTGATCATCGCGCACGCCATTCGCCACGATTCATTGTCGGCAAGAGCCTCCTGGGCTTCGGGATGAAACAACGGTTCGATGGCGGCGACTGCGCGCTCACCGTAATACGCAAAGACCTTGTCGGCGACTCGATTAAGTGCCTCGTCGAATTCGAGGAAAAAACGCGCGAGGGGTGCCGCGAATTCGTCGACCTGTTCCGGGTATTCGACCAGCCAGGCGGCCGCGGCTTCCCTTTCCCATGTGCTGCCCCTTTCAAGTGTTTTCAGCAGTTCCGCAAGCGGCGGAACCTCGACCACGTTCTCGTTTTCCTCCCCCACGTTCGTTTGTTCACGAGGCTGATCTTGCTGAACCGCGGTGAGCGGCCACACAGGCAACGCAAAAGCCGCCGCCAATGCGACAACGCGAACAAATGTCCGGGGAATTGACGGTTCACCCCCCACTTCGGATTTGCCCTCATTCATTACAACCGTTCCTTTCGGCGAGTCCGGGAATCCGCGCCATTGAATAATCGACAAAACTGACGAACACTGATTCTACGCCCAACCACACTGAATATCCATGCAATTACCTCCCCTCAAGCGACCCCCGGTTTACGGCGTCTTTCGCTGGTGGCCCCAGGAGGGCGAGTCATGGATTCACCCATTCGACATCGGGATCGTCCGTCAGCTTGTCCCGGGTAGTCGCGTTTTTCGTCGCGAGGACCTCGATGAGCAATGGCTTTCCGTGACGTACGGAAAGGTCCGCTTTCGCATTCAATCGACGATCTGGTATGAAGTCGACTACGAGGGGTTTGACGTCGGTGATTTCGTCGAGATCAAGTCGCGTATGGGCCAGGCCGATCCCTGCGTGGGACGAATCCGGGACATGTTCTGGAACCACCAAGCCCGGCTGATTGAATACTACCTTGACCGGACGGACGTCGCGCAGGTGCGACCCTGCCTGGCCGGCGACATGACTGCCATTGAACCGGTCGATCCGGCGCAGAGATTCACCGGCGAGTCGACTTTGCGGGATTCGGACTGGTTTCAAAGAGAATTGCCTCGACCGGAAGGCCCGGATGAGTTCGGCAGTTTTGACAAACGCCGCTCGCGCTGACAAAATTGTCATCCCCTGACCCTTGAACCTGCCGTTGTCCCTTATTCCGGAGTCCCCATGGCGCGAAATTCGATAGCTAAATACCTATTGCTGGTATTCATCGTGACTGTCCTTTTCCAGTTGAACCGTTCGGCGGTCGCTCAGGAACATTTGCTGGTCAACATCCAGGCTGTTCAGGACGAGCTTGGAGTGACGGACAACGAGGCCGTCACGACAAAATTAGCCGAACTGGTGGAAAAATATCGCAAGCTCGAATCGATGGTGGCCTTTGAGGTAACCGGCGGACGGTCGTTTATGTCCCTGCCCACGCGGCAACAAAACGAAGCCCGTCCGAAAATCACCGCGAAAGTCCGTGAACTGGACAAACTTGCCGCCGAGGAACTCAAACTGATTCTCACCGAAGAACAGATAACGCGACTCGCCCAGTTGCGAGTTCAGGCCTTTGGTGCCGAGGGGATCGTGAGCGGAAACTTCAAGGAGCAGATTGGCATGGACGAGAACCAGCTCAAGGAAATGCGGACCTCGGCGAAAGCTTTTGCCGAGTCGTTTGCCAGCGACCGGAGCGAGGAGTTGTCGAAAATGACTCAGGACGACGCGAGGAAACTGTTCTTCGACGAGATGACCGCGCACGTTCTCGCACAACTGACCGAGGAGCAACAGCAGAAGTACAAGGAAATGACCGGCGAGCCAGCGGAGTTGCCCCGTTTCAAAGGCTTGCGGTAGTCCCGTGCGGCTTGCGAAATAATTTAATCAGGCGACCGTTTGTCCCTTGCGGGAATCGCGAGTGGCTGCGAACGCGCCGACAAGCAATAGCAAACTGGCGGCGGCGACGGTCCATTGCAGGGTATCACCGTACTCCCTGAGGGCACGGAAAGCGAACCCGGACCGGGGAATCCGTTCTTCGAGCCACCTTGAATAAAGCATTAGTGCAATACAAGCGGCCGCACTCACGGCGAGTGTGACGAAGGGACGCTCAATGAATGCCGCAAGCACTGACAGGGGAAGCCCCATTGCCGGACCGAAAATCGCAAGCCCCGGTATGAGACCGGCGTCCGCGGCGATTGAGTTTGCAAGCAACGTTGGAAACATGGTGGCATTTCCGGACTCTTGCGAGTCCGGCTTTATCCAAATCCTTTAAGGGCGCGATCAACCGCGGCCGCCGTTTACAAAACCGAAAAATACCAACGAGCAATAGTCTCCGCTCTGGACCGCATCCAAAATAAGGGTCGTCGCACGTCACCAAACGACCGACAGGTAACTTTTCCTGAATTCGAAACCATTCTGCCGGACGGCAAGGAAGGTGCACGAAGCCGTCTCATGGCAATTTCGTTGAATGCGGGGATGGTATCATGTGGGGCAAACCAGTGCGCGCCTGGCCGACGGTTCGCCCCCCGGCGTCGGCGACCGTGATCGAACCGTCACCGAAGTGGTCTTCGGTCCCCGAGATGTGACCAACTGAGCTCATGATCGGCTTGCTTGTCGTTGTTCGGCTTGCTCGCTGAATGGATAATAGCGCGTTCTGTATTGAGACCGGAATTCTGCTATGAATCCCGAACCTGAAACGCAAACGGGAAACTCGAGTCCAGCGACGAGGGTCGCGATGTTGGCTGTAATTTGCCTGGTCGCCCAGGGGTTGTTCTGGTATTTTTCATCGCCAGGCCCGCGACTGGCGGGAGAAACCGGACTGATACCGGCCGGAGTGCGATGTCTGCTGGCCGTTGCAACATTGATGGCCATTCCACTGGCATGGTCTGTGACAACTCGCCGTTCAATTGGCACGCCGTTTCTTGGGATGGGTAACCGATTTTTGGGTGTTCGGGCAATCATTGTGTTAACACCAGCTTTTGTGATTGGCACGCTGCTCGGATCCGGCGACAATCAAATCATCGCTTTCTATCCCATGCCCGGTGATCAGATCGGAAGTGATTTGGGACAGATGCTGATCTGGTTCGCCTTGTACCTTTTATATTACGTCGCATTCGAGTTTTTTTATCGCGGCTTCATGCTGCACGGATTCGAATCGTTTGAGATGACCGTTGCGGTCACCATACAGACAGTCTGTTGCCTTTTCGTTCATTTTGGCAAGCCGACAATCGAGGTCTGGGCGTCAATTCCGGCATCGATCGTTTTGGGTTGGCTCGCATGGCGAACGCGCAGCATTTGGTACGGTGTGGCAATCCACTATCTGGTGGGAATCGCCAACGACCTGGGCGCGTTGTGGCAGGGAAATAATTTGGGCTGAATCATCAACCATGTTGTGGGCGATCCAATCCGACGTGTGCGGTCACCCGCATTGGCTTTCGCTAGTTTGATTCGCCTGGTGATTCTTTCACTCCGGAAATCGATCCATTTGTGAAAGAGTCCGAGCTGCCTTGCGGGGGTTGCAAATCCGGACTCTAGCAGGTCCGGCTTAATCCAAAATCCCTTACGGGCGAGATCCTCCTCCGTTGCCGTTGTCGTCCGCCGAATCGAAATCCGTTCGGCCAGTTCCGCTCTGCGGCTCTTCGGCGGGCGCTTCAATCAATGATTCCGGGTTAACCGTAGGCGAAATGATGGTCAGGTCCGTTTGCTGATCGACAGGTCCCGAAGTAATCAAGCCAATGTCCGTCCCGGCTGGTTCCACGGGACCGAAGCGGAACCGGGATTGCTGCTCGGCGGCAAGTGCGGCGGTGGAGGCGTCCCACGGACCTTCGAGCAACTGGATATTGTAGTGTTCCAGCAGACCACCCGCCGTATAGACGAACGACTGCAAGGCGAGATTGTAATCAACCACGGCGCGATGAAAAGCCGTTTCGCTGCTCGATGCGCGTTGCTGGGCGTCAAGGAGAAAGAAGACGTCTTCGTCCCCCGCCTCCGCCCTCCGTCGTTTGGGTTCAAGCTCGGCGCGAACCGCCTCGCGGACGTTCCAGCTATTGCGAATCGACGTAAAGCTCCGCTCAACTTCGGCAAAGGCCGCGTTCAAATCGAGGAGAAGCTGTTTCTGCTGCTCGTCGAGCAAGGCGTATTCGCGAGTTAACTGCAACTCGGCGTTGCGAACGGCGAGGTGTCCGATGCGGTTCCCCACCGGTCCCTGGATTTCCAGTCCCAAACCCCAGTCGTCAAGCTGGCCGGTGAACAGATCGGCAAAGGCGCTCCCTTCGGGAAGGCCCCTGTTTCCGGCAAGGTCGTCGCCGAATCCCCGCGCCGCGTAGTTGCCCGTCAAGTCGACTTGCCATTGATTCAGCTTTCGCGCGGCACACAGTTCGAGTTCGCGCTGTCGAACAACCCATTTCTGGCGGCGAATTTCCACGCGCTGCCGAATCGCCTGGTCCTGCGCCTCGTTCCAGTCAAAAAGGACCGGTGCGATCGTCGGTTCCGTTACCGGACGGATCACGCGCCCGTCGCTGTTGCGCAATCCGAGGAGCCGCCGCAACTGGCGCTCGGCACCGAGAACGCCCGTTTGCCCGCTCGCGTTCCCGCTGGTGGCGTCGATTACCTGCTGCTCAAACTGGAAATACTGCTGGCGCGTTTGCGCCTCATCGTCGGGACGGCTCAGGCCCGCCGCGACACGGCGGTCACGGTTCTCCCAGATCAGCCGAGCCGATTCACGGGCACGGAGCTGGACGTCCAGGTCGCGCCACGCGAAATACAGTTCCCAGTAAGAACGCTCGACGTCGCGCGTCAGGTCGCGGACGGCAGCCTCAAAGTCCGCGAGGGCGATGTCGCCGCGAATCCGCCCGATCAGCACTCCGTTGTAAATTCCCGGTTGGCCGTTCGGCCCGGCAATCCGTGTTACCGCCGTTCCCGCGCCGCGCGCCAGCGGTTGGCGAATCTCTGCCTGAAGGATCGTGTCCCATGCACTGGGGAAGCGGTTTCCTGGCGAATTCGTCCGACTGTAGTCCGAGGAACTGAATACGGAATACTGCGTTCCGCTGGCGGTTGTCTTGTCAAGACCGGCGCGAAGGTTCCCGGTATTCGAATTCAGCGTCGTTGCCCCGGCCCCAAAGAAAAGGTTGTTGAACTTTCGTTCGGAGCGGTTGAGATTCGCATTCCCCGTGAATCGCGCATCGAAAGCCGACAGTGCTGCCTCCGCGCCAGCGCGCGGATCGGTCTCGAGCAGCGCCGGGTCCCACGAAGTGGCAACCGCCTGGGGAGCGGCGAGCACGACACCGCCAAGTTTTTCCAGCACTTTACTGTTGGCGAGCGACAATTCAATCGCTTCTTCCAGAGTCATTGGCCAAGGCTCATGAGCACTGAAATTCGCGACGGTCAATGGCGGGGCCGTCCCCTGATAGCCCTCCGCGCCGCACGCCCATTGGCGGGAATCGGTGTACTCAATCCGCTGGAACTCGGACAGGCAACCCTCATTGCAAGCGTACCGCGGCGTTTCGCCAATCCGGCAACCACCCGCGACAAGGGCGAGCAATATCGAAATGCTCGCGAGCTGAACGGCGTGACTGAATCCTGAACGCATCGATTAGTTCCTGTTCCGAAACCGGACGGGGCAACGCATTTCCACCGGTGCCGCATGGATGCGGCAAAACCGGTAGTCAGGGATTTATCGGAAAAACCGTCATGAACCGGCCATCGGAACCGGCATCGTGCAAACGACTGGAAAATGCGCTCAGGTTGCGCCAGCCGTTAAAGTCCAGCCAACCCGGTTGGTACGTGGGGCATTCCTGCCCGTCGACGCGATCGAAAATGTGCGTTGGGGGTCTGCTTGCCCGACAACATGGACCTACTGCCCGACGACCTGTGGGGCCGACGAAAGCCTGCACAGAAGAGGGCGGACAGCAATGTCCATCTTGCGATCTCTTACCCCGTCCGATCGTGCTAGCGCGTGACGGCGTTGCGCAACCAGCGAGGCTGGACTCGCGGAGCGGGCGAACCGGGGCGACAGTACCCCAGCGGCGTTTCACATTCCCATGGCGGATTCTGGACCAGATTGAAGGGCAAGAAAGCCAATGACGTTCCAAAGTACAACGCCGACGAGAAGGGCTGGAGAATGGGGCGCGGCGTATAACCGTAACGCTCCATCGAGACATGCTCGAACCAAAGTGGCTGATAGCGAATGTCCGGTGCATCCCACGAAGCCAGTCGCTCCTGAAAGCTCCCCGGATAATTCGACCAGTAATTGTCGCGGAACAGCTCGTTGGAACGATCCCTCGGTTGATTCTCTTCACGGTCAACAATGTCCGTCGGAATTTCAAGGATCGGCTTGTGAATGTCGGACATTTCCGTCAATGGCAGGGGAGCCTGGGCGTCCGCGGTTTCCTCCTGACGGTCCTCATCAAATGAATCGCGGGGAACGAGTGTATCGGACCCGGACTCAATCTGATCCGGCAAGTCCCTTACGGTTCCGGATCGACCGCTTTCGTGGCGCGTTTCCGTCTCCTGCATCGCGGCGATCGACGGCGCGGCGCACCCAAGGACCATCGCGGAGATGAACAACATGGGGTTCGTGATCATTTGCGAAAAAATGGACCGGTGGGAAATGGCGGGAATTACATTCATCGCTGGCTGGAACATGTTTTGGTTTCTCGCGATCGCCAATCGTCGTCCATCCACGAACTGGCAGTTCGTGCTACATCAAGTCAAGCGTCGTCCGTCCACGAACTGGCAGTTCGTGCTACGATGTGCTGCATCGAGTTACATCGTGCCACAATCACGACGTCTGTCGGTTATCGTCCATCCGAATCGCCCAGAATTCGCAATTTGCAACCAACCGCCACAGCTTAAACCGCTGGCGCGAACTTGCCAGCATTGTGGACTCTGCGGTAGTGCTCTGTTACGTCTTAATTTTAGGATTAGCCGCTTGGCACTAGCGCTTAGTTCCAGTTTTGCAAATTTGGAGTGCTCCGGCCTGGCGGAGCTTTGGATTAGCCCCGGAAAACGCGATGCATTAAGACAGATTTTGGCTTGGGGCCTTGCCTTCCACACCGCCGATAATTTCCTGCCTTCGCGAATCCAAAGCGGTACCAAGTTCCCCGCACTCCAAAGAAAAGTGCAAAACTGGAACATGGGTTTACCCACATCTTTTTATTTTTTTGCGGTGACGGCTTCGGTGCATCGTTTTGTTCAAGTAAGCCGCTGCGCGGGGGTTTGTTTGTGGTTTGAATTGTAGCGTCTACCGCGCGAAGTATCGGGATGCGATGCGTCAGGCCGGACTGCTGGAGTCGATCGATCCGGATGTCTGGCGACAGCACTGGGTCGTCGATGTCAAACGAATGCTGGTCTGGTTCTACCTCGGCTGGTGTTTCGTTCTGGCCAGACAGTCCCCACCCGAACCTCTTCTCAAGCCACCGGTCCTCTGCCGCGACTGTGGCAGCGAGATGCAACGGGTCGCCATCACATCAGCAACCGGCGCGATTCTCTGGCAGCGCGGCCAGGCGTTTATCGATTCGAGTTGAATCAAAGGGTCTGACGCCATTTTGCGGAGTCTTCGGAGCAAATTGGCGTCTGACCCTCTCGGAGTGGTCTTCCTCGCTCGTTTGATCAATGCCCAAAAAGAGGCTTGCACCGGGCAAGTCCCTTGACGCTGCGCGCTGATTGAAGAAAGACATGCCGTCGCAATGAGAGCGAAGTCGTTTCGCAAGAAACCGGGCTCCTTGAACAAGAAATTTGACCTTCGGCTCGACTCTACCAGCCACCCCATGTCAATAAAATGGAATCCTCAACCCCGCTACCAACAGCAAATCAATAATCCGCGAAGTCAAATTCCCAATTGTTCGCCGCGATTTTGAAGTCGAGATTCATCACGACCACCGACGAATAGACCCATCACGACGATAATGTCAGATTCGATGATAGTAAAGGACAGCGGTGAAACGACGAAGTCGGCAGGGACGGTATCCAGTATGATCCGCGGCAAACGAAAATGGACAATCCTGGACCACCGAAACCGCCGCATAAAACTCCGCTTCCAATTGGTCGCCGAGTCCATCGCGACGTTCATCCAGCCAGGCCATCGACAAGAGCAGATCGTCGCGAACTTCGTCGGTGTAGCGGACATCCATCACGAGCGAGCATCACGGATTTGCTTGCGTAATTGCGATTCGGTTAGCGCGGTATCGGGATTTGCGCGGTAGCCCGCCAATCGTCGGTCGAGTTCAGCGCGTTGTTGATCAGTCAGTGACGTGCCGGCATCTTGCGGCATGCGATCCCAAATTGCTTGCACGACGCGCAGTTGATCGTCCAATGGGAGGGATGCAATGTCAGAAATGGCTTGTTCTACAGTCATAAGTCACCCGCAGTGAAAGGATTGATCCATTCTACCTTGCCGCAGGAAGTCGGTCCAGATTCTCGAAAATCGGGTGAAAAGAGAGGCCAACGAACTGCTCCAGTCGGGCGAACGCCGGCGATCACCCAGTCGCGGCAAGCTCATTTTCAATCAGGAAACGGCGGATCCGCGACTTGGTGCATCGCATTGTTCGGCCCGGTATTCCCTCAATTTGACTCCTCGCCACTCTTTCCTCCTGCCCTGTTGGCTTCTAAACCAGGGCCGCCGCCAAAGAACAGAAGCAGCATGAAGGGGGCAAGCGCGAAGCCCGCTCCGGCCGTCATCAACCGGATAACGTCAAGCACGTGGATCGTCTCGAAGCGGGGATTGCTCGATACGCTAAAAAAGGCAATCGCTCCAAAGAACGCGGTCATACCGGCCCCCCAAAGGAGCTGGAAAGGTCTGCGCCGATTACTCATGGCGGGTCCTCATTGAAAGGAAAACGATGGTATAGCCGAGAACAGCCTGCTTCCTTTACTGGAACTGATTTCGGTCCACCCGTCAACTAACGTTTGAAACCATACTACTGGGTTTGTTTGTTCTGTCGGTAGTTTTTCGCCATGCCTAACGTATTGGAATCTATCCAGTGACAGGAGGTCGATGG
>JBGTFW010000168.1:0-16679 GCA_041747075.1 Pirellulaceae bacterium | reverse complement strand
ACGGTTCAACCCCTTCAAGCTCGGAATCTTCAGCGACGACATCCCGATCCAGCAGGTCGACGCGCGCCACCCCGACCGTGTTTACGAAACCGCCGCGCCGGCACTCGACCGCGCGCGCAATGGGGGAGGGCCAACCGTGCTTTGGTGCCAGCTCGATCGCCTTTGCAGTCACACCAGCAGCGACGACCATCGCGTCTACCGGCCCCAGGACGAGATCGACGCGATGTCGGGGCGCGACCCGATCGACGTCGTCTCGCGCGAACTGATCCAGGCGGGTGAACTGAGCCAGTCCGAGTGGGAATCGATCCAGGAGGAAATCAACGAACGAGTCGACCGCGAGTACCGCGAGGCGGAAAGCGAAAAGGACCCGACTCCCGCCAATTTGCTCGACCACCTGTACGGGGCGGCACCGGAAGCGGTCGCTCCGCCATTGGTAGGGGGCAAGAAGTGGCGGATGGTCGACGCCATGAACACGGTTTTTCGCGAGGCTCTCTCCCGGGACGACGATTTCGTTTTCTTTGGCGAGGATATCGAGGACCCGAAAGGAGGCGTCTTCCGTTTGACTGCCGGACTCTCGGACGGATTTCCCAGCCGCGTCTTCAACTCGCCGCTGGCCGAGGCGACGATTATCGGTGTCGGCTGCGGGATGGCCAGCTTCGGCATGAAGCCGGTTTTTGAATTGCAGTTTATCGATTTCATGGGTCCCGGCTGGAACCAGATCAGCCAGAACCTTGCGACGCTCCGCTGGCGAACTTATGGAAACTGGAAATGCCCAATGGTCGTCTACGCCCCTTACGGTGCGTATTTGCCCGGTGGATCGATCTGGCACAGCCAGGCCAACGAGTCACTATTCGCGCACGTGCCGGGCCTGCGCGTCGTCGTGCCGGCGACCCCCGAGGACGCCGCGGGACTGATGTGGACGGCGATGCACGCCGACGATCCGACCATTTTCCTGGTTCCCAAACACCTCTTTCGTCTGCAAATGGACGTCCCCGCCGACGTCCCCGCTGTTGGTTTTGGCTCGGCGCGAGTCCGCCGGGAGGGTGATGAAGTAACCGTCGTCACTTGGGGAAACTGTATCGAACAGTCGCTCGGCGCGGCCCACGCCCTCGTCGACGAGATTTCCGTGGAAGTCATCGACTTGCGAAGCATCGTTCCGTGGGACCGCGCGGCCGTCGTTCGCTCGCTTGAGAAAACGGGTCGCCTCGTCGTCGTTCAGGAAGATGGCAGAACCAGCAGCATCGGCCAAATGATAATCAGCGAACTGGCGGGCGATCCCGAAACATGGTCACTGTTTTTTAGCGCGCCGCAACTGGTCGCCAAGGAAGACGTGCATGTTGGCTACAACCCGATCTATGAGTACGCGGCGCTGCCGTCGACCGAACAGGTGATCGAGGCCGTGCGACTGACTATGGAGGAATAAATCGAGATGCCGGTGATATCCGTTCGCATTCCGCAGCTTGGCGAGGGCCTCCAGGAGGCCCTTCTCGTCGAGTTTCTCAAGGCCCCAGGCGACATCGTCAAGCGCGACGAGCCGATCTACGTCATGGAGACCGACAAGGCAACAACGGACGTCGAGTCACCCTACGAGGGCAAGCTCGTCGAATGGACCGTCGAAACCGGCAGCGTGCTGGCGATCGGCACCGAGATCGCGCGTATGGACGTCGCTGAGGGCGTTAAGGAAATGGCGGCGGGCCATGGTCCGCCAGGCGAACCCTCGCACGCCGTGACTACCGACGTTTCGGACTTGTCCAACGAGACGCCCCAATCAGTGGATCGGGAAGCGAAAGGATCGGCGGTTCGCCGCGCCGACGTTGCGATTCCGCCGCGAACGAGAAAATATCTCAAGGACAAGGGGCTGCTCGACGTCGCCGACCAGATTCCCGCCAGCGGTTCCAAGCTCATGCCCGAAGACGTCGATCGATACCTTGCGGGACAAGGCGACAGGGGTGTCACGGCGGCGTCGGACGACGAATTTGAGCAAGTTGCATTGCCCCAGTCGCAAATCATCCTCAACTACCGGCTTGCTCGCGGTACGCAGGTTTGCGTTCCCGTGACCGTGATGTGCGAACTGGAATGGGGTGGTCTCGAGCAGGCGCGAAAGCAGGTTCGCGATTCGGGAGGTCCGACGGCATTTTCGATGTGCTGCTGGTGCATCACGCAGGCAATGAAACAGCACGACAAGTTTCGCAGTGCGTTGACGATCGACGGAAAATCACTCAAGGTCTTTCACCGAATCAATCTGGGAGTGGCGGTTGCCTTGTCAGGTGACGAAATGGTCACCGCCGTGATTCGCGGCGCGGACCAGTTGGACCAGAAGGAGTTTTTTGCGGCCTTCAATCGCCAGGTCGATCAGGCCCGCGATGGCAACGACCAGGTCGACGAGTCGACGACCATCACGGTCTCGAATATCGGCAAGGCGGGAATGCGAATCGGCATTCCCGCGATCGTCGCGCCCGCCGTGGCGACGCTGGCAATCGGAGAGGCCTGTTCCCAGGCGGTCCCCGCCGGAGAGGGGTTCGAGTTTCGCCGCATTACGATTGCGACTCTTTGCTTCGATCATCGCATCGCCAACGGCGTCGGTGCGGCCAATTTCCTCTCGGACATCAAGGAAGAAGTCGAACGCTTTCGGCTTGCCTGAACCCGTTTTTTTCCTGTTCGTAAACGTCATGAAAAACATTGCGCGTCGTATTTGCATTTTGCTGGTTCCCGTCGCGCTCGTGTTCGCCGAGTGCCGCGTCGCCCATGGCCAGGCCGACCTCACAGGCTCAATCGACCAGAATTACGAAAAGAGCGAACATCGAATCGCGATGCGTGACGGTATCGAACTTCATACAACGATTTACCAGCCGGTCGATCACTCACGGGCCTGGCCGATCCTCCTCCATCGCACCCCGTACAGTTGCCGCCCCTACGGCGAGCAGAAATCCGATCGCATTGGCCCGTCGAAATACATGGAGAAAGACGGGTACATCTTTGTCAGACAGGACGTTCGCGGTCGTTGGAACAGCGGCGGCACCTACGACAACATGCGTCCGCACGTTCCAGGCAACGACGGGATCGACGAGAGTTCGGATACGTACGACACGATCGAGTGGCTGCTCGACAATGTGCAGGGACACAACGGTCGCGTCGGAATCACGGGCATTTCCTATCCGGGTTTTTATGCCGCCGCCGCGCTTCCGGAGGCTCACCCGGCGCTGCTTGCCGCCTCGCCGCAGGCACCGATCGCTGATTTTTTCTTCGACGATTTTCATCACCAGGGGGCTTATGTCCTCATGTACTGGACGGCTACGGGGACTTTCGGCTACCAGCACGGCGGGCCAACGACTGACAACTGGGTCCCGCCCATACAGCCCACGCCGTCGGGGAACGCATGGGACTTTTACATGAAGCTCGGTCCACTGAAGAATTCCGACAAGTACTACGGGCCGGACAATTTCTTCTGGCAGGAACTTGTCGAGCATCCGAACTACGACGAGTTCTGGCAGCGCCGCGGAATCCTTCCCCACTTGCACGACATCCACACGAACGTGATGACGGTCGGCGGCTGGTTCGACGCCGAGGACCTGTACGGTCCGCTCAACATCTATCGGACGATTGAAAAGAACAACCCGGACGCCTTCAATGTGCTCGTAATGGGTCCCTTCAGTCACGGTGCGTGGGCCGCCACGTCGTCGACAACCCAGGTGGGCAACGTTGTTTTCGGCAAGGGAATCGCCGATTTCTATCAGCGCGAAATCGAGGCGCCTTTTTTCCGGCACTTTCTCTGGCAAACCGGCGAAGCACCCGCGTTCGAAGCGCTCGTGTTTGACACAGGCCACGGCGAGTGGCAGACGTTTGACGCCTGGCCGCCGCGCGACGCGAAAGAAACCCGATTGTACTTTCACGATTCCGGAGGGCTGGGCAGCGATTCACCCGGAGGCAGCGCCGGTGCCGAGCGCGGTTTCTCCGAGTTCCTCAGCGACCCCGCTGATCCCGTTCCCTATCGCCGCAAGGAAGATTGCGAGATTCGCTTTACACCGCGACCGTACATGACCGACGATCAACGCTTCGCCAGCGAGCGAGAGGACGTGCTCGTTTTTCAGACGGATGTGCTCGACCAGCCCGTGACGCTCGCCGGCGAAATCATCGCGAATCTCAAGGTCTCGACGACGGGGACTGATAGCGACTGGATCGTCAAGCTGATCGACGTTTTTCCGGAGAAGGCACCCGATTACCCGCGCGGTGCCGACGGAATTGACATGGCGAATTACCAGCAAATGGTTCGCAGCGAAGTGATCCGCGCCCGCTTCCGCAACAGCTTCGAAAAGCCCGAACCCTTTGTACCCGGCGTGATCACCGACGTGCGGCTGCCGCTCCAGGATGTTTTTCATACATTCCGCCCGGCGCACCGCATCATGGTCCACGTGCAAAGCACCTGGTTTCCGCTGATCGACCGCAATCCCCAGAAGTACGTGGATAACATTTTTCTCGCGGATGAAGCCGATTTTATTCCGGCGACCCACCGTTTATACCATTCAGCCGACCACGCCTCGTCGCTCGACGTGCGGGTGCTTGCCGCGGATTCTCTCAATCGGGGGGAGTGACGGAATGAATATCTGTAACTGTTCGAGGACGGGTAGGAGCACGAGTAGCTGGACAGCGCCACTTTTTGTGGAAATCCACGAGAATACAAGCACGACGCGCGAGCGAGTGTGTTTCGGCGTAACCCACTCACTCGCTTGCGCTTCGTGCTTGTATTGGTTTTTTTGCGGAAGTTGGTGCGACGGGAAAAAAAAAGATGCCGGATTCCACATTGGTCGCGACGGACAACGTTGCCTCGATCCTTGATTCGGCGCTGGACCGTGACGCAGGCCTGTTGCGCCTGACGCCGACCTGGGTGCCGCGAAGTTTCCTCCATCCGGGGCGACGACTGCGTCTCCACCCCGACGATTACTACGCGCTCGGTGCCGGGCGCGGCGGCATCGACGAGCGGTGGTTCGCAAGCACCACCGAAGCGGCCAACGAGAATCGCCAGTGGCACGAAGGCTTGAGTTTTTGCGAGTTCGACGGCAATTCGTTTCTGCTGCGCGACGCGATCGCCGAGCAGGGGGAGCAAATGATCGGTCCCGAAATGTGTCGCGAGTACGGACGGTGGCCGGTTTATTCCAAGTTCTTTGACAACATGGGCCCGATCCCCCATCACATGCACCAGGGCTTTGACGACGCGGCACTTGTCGGACAACCTGGCAAGCCCGAAAGCTATTACTTCCCGCCGCAATACAACAACTGCGACAACCATTTTCCATTTACCTTCATGGGTCTGGAGCCGGGAACGACTCCCGATGACGTGCGGCGTTGCCTGGAAAACTGGGAGCGCGGCGATAACGGGATTCTCAATCTGTCGCGCGCGTACCGACTACAGCGCGGCACCGGTTGGCTGATCCCGCCAGGCGTCCTTCACGCCCCCGGTTCGCTTTGCACCTACGAGCCCCAGTGGGGAAGTGACGTCTTCGCCATGTTCCAGAACATTGTCGAGGGCCGCTTCGTCCCCCGTGCGCTGCTCGTCAAGGACATTCCGCCGCATCGCCACGATGACCTGGACTTTATCATTGGCCAGCTCGATTGGGAGAAAAACGTTGATCCGCACTTTCACAAGAGCAATTTTCTCAATCCGGTCGTTGCGGAAAAAGGAGAAGGCCGGGTCGATCGCTGGATCGTCCATGGAACCGTCAATGGCCGGCAACTTTTTTCAGCACGTGAACTGACGATCGAGCCGGGAAGGCGATGCATGTTGCACGATGCGGGAGCAAGCGGCTGGATCACGGTGCAGGGAAGCGGTCGGATCGGGTCGCTTCAACTACAGACTCCCACGCTGATCCGTTTTGGCGAACTCACCTCCGACGAGGTTTTTATCACGCACATGGCGGCGGCCTCGGGCGTCGAAGTGGAAAATACCGGCAGCGAGCCGCTTGTCGGCCTGCGGTATTTTGGTCCCGACGCATGGCCCCGTATGCCTGTCCCCCAACCTGTTGCAGATGCATGACTGAAAGACTCAAAATCCATAACGCGATGTGGCCGGGACTCGTCGGCAAGGGAGCCGAAGCGGGCCAGGAGCCGCCGATCAGCCTCGAGCGGATGCTCGAACTGACGGCTGCCGCGAATTTCGACGGACAACGATTTGACGGCGTCGATTGCTTTCTTTACCTGCCCCACACCGACCCGGACGCCGACGACGACTCGATTCGCGCGATCGCGGACACCATCGGCGCGCATCGATTCAGCGTTGGTTCGCTCGTCGCTCCAGTATGGCCGGGTACCGTCGGCGACTCGGCGATGGGCGACCGGGCGCAACAGGAAAAGTTCTGGTCGGCAATTGAGAAGGCCTGTCGCATCGCCCGCATTTTCAATGAGCACGGCGTCCGGCAGTACGGCGTGATTCGAATTGACTCGGCGGAGTTCGGAGTCGCGCGGTGGCGCGAGAACCCCGCCGGCTATACACGGACAATTGCCGAAACGTTTCGTCGCGCGGCGAAAATCGCCGCCGACCACGGTGAGCGGCTGGCGGCCGAAGGGGAGATTTGCTGGGCCGGTATGCACTCGTGGCGTGACATGCTCGATTTGCTCGAAGCGGTCGATCGTCCCGAGTCACTCGGTTTCCAGGCCGATCTGGCGCATACGTATTTGTACTTGCTCGGCTACAACGCACCCGAACACGCACTGCTGGGCAACCAATATGAAGAAGACGAATTCTATGCCGCCTACGAAACGATGACGGACAAGCTGAGGCCGTGGACGATCGATTTCCACGTCGCCCAGAACGACGGGCAGGTGCATGGTGCCGGCTCGCACGACAAGACGGGTAAACATTGCCCGGCCGACGATCCCAACGGCAAGCTTGACATTGCTCGCTGCGCGGCTTATTGGCTGAAGGACGCCGAGCAGCGCGGCATCCGGCACATTTGCTGGGACGGCTGCATGTTCCCAAACGCCACGCTCGAAGACTCTCGCACATGGGACGCCGTCCTGAAAACAATGATCAACGTCCGTGATTCAGCAGCGGAAAACTGAAAACTGAAAACTGAAATGCTCCTCAACATTGGAATGATCGGGACCGGGTTCATGGGCCGCGCCCATTCCAACGCCTGGCGAACCGCACCTCACTTCTTCGACCTCAAGGTCCAGCCGGTCCTCAAGGCCGTCGCTGCGCGCGACGCCGCGACGCTTCGCGCGTTCGCCGACCGCTGGGGCTACGAGTCGGTCGAGGCGGACTGGCGAAAACTCGTCGCGCGCGACGACATCGACGCCGTGGACGTTTGCACGCCCAACAATCTGCATCACGACATCGCTCTGGCGGCCGCCGAGGCGGGCAAGATGATCCTCTGTGAGAAGCCACTTGCCATGAACGCCGTCGAGGGGGAGGAAATGTGCGAAGCCGTCGAGCGCGCCGGGGTCGCGAACATGGTCTGGTACAACTATCGCCGTGTTCCCGCCGTCGCCCTTGCAAGAAACCTCGTCGAGGCGGGTCGGCTCGGACGAATCTACCATTACCGGTCGAATTTTCTCCAGGACTGGACGATTGCCGAAGATGTTCCGCAGGGAGGCAACGCCCTGTGGCGGCTCGACGCGGCGGCGGCGGGTTCGGGCGTAACCGGCGACCTGCTCGCGCATTGCATCGACACGGCCATCTGGCTCAATGGCTCGATCCATTCCGTCAGCGGAATGACCGAGACGTTCGTCAAGGAGCGAAGACATAACGAAAGCGGATGCGTTGAGCCGGTGCGCATCGACGACGCCTGCGCGTTTCTCTGCCGCTTCGGAAACGGGTCGCTGGGACTGTTTGAGTCAACACGTTACGCGCGCGGTCACAAGGCGTTGTTCACGTTCGAGATCAACGGCCAGCACGCATCGATCAAGTGGGACTTGCACGACTTGCACCGCCTTGATTATTTCGACCATGGTGACGACAGCGCGATCCGCGGATGGCGAAGCATTCACGTTACCGACCACGGCGGCGAGCACCCCTACATGGACCACTGGTGGGTGCCCGGTCTGCAAATCGGGTACGAACACAGTTTCGTTCATCAGGCAGCGGATTTTCTCCGCGGACTGGAAAACGAAAAACCTGTCGCGCCCACGTTCCGCGACGCGCTCGAAACACAAAAGGTCTGTGACGCCGTTCTGAAAAGCGCCGGCTCCGGTCGGTGGGTTAGCATTGTGGCTTGAATGAACTGTTTTTCGCACGCTTGCCGCTTTCTCGATCGGGACCCGTATTTTGTGGCCGGGACAGTGCTTCCCGACTGGCTCACACTGGTCGACCGCCAAACGCGGGTTCGCACGCGAAATGCAGCTCCCTTTTTCGAGTCCGACAACCGGGAACTGGCGGAACTTGCATTGGGAATTGCCCGGCATCATGTCGACGACGCGTGGTTTCACGAGAATCCGCTTTTCGTCGAGATGAACATGCGGTTCGGACTGGAACTGCGAGAGCTTCTTGATGCCGACGCGGGTTTTCGGCCGCATCTGGTCGGGCACATTGTCATCGAGATGTTACTGGACGCCTGGCTGGCGTCCCGCGATCGGTCGGCACTCGACCGGTTCTACACCTTGATCGCGGATGTCGACCCGGTTCTCCTCGAATCGTGGGTCAATCGCATGGCGGCTCGTCCAGCCTTTCGTCTGGCGGAATTTGTGCCGCGATTTGTCAGCGAGCGATATTTGTACGATTATTTCGAGGACGATCGGGTCGCCTATCGCATGAATCGAGTCCTTGATCGCGTGGGACTTGCCCGGCTGTCCGACGAATTTGTCGATTGGGTCGCGGTGGCGCGCGTTCGCGTCTACCGAAATGCGCCGCGCCTGCTGGCCGAACCGGTTCATGTCGGGGACAATCGTTGATCCGGACTGCCCTGCTCGCGATGGAGAATCTCTTGTGAAATTCGGAATGAACTTGCTGCTGTGGGCCGCCGAGATGTCGGATGACCTGCTCGTCCACTGCGAAAAGCTCAAGGCGATGGGGTATGACGGAGTCGAAGTCCCCTTGTTCAATCTCGATCTCGACTATCGGCGCTTTGGCGAACGGTTGGGCGATCTGGGACTCGGCCGAACGACTGTGACGATTCGCACGGCCGCGGACAACCCGATCAGCCCGGACCCGAACGTTCGCCAGGCGGGGATCGACGCCACGCGGCGGGCGATTGATTGCACGGCGGAACTGGGGGCGACGCACCTGGTCGGACCCTTTCATTCGGCATTGGGAGAGTTCACCGGTGCTGGACCGACCGACGACGAATGGAAATGGGCGGTTGAGTGCATGAGGCCGGTGTCGGAACACGCAGGCGCGGCAAACGTTGTTTTGGGCGTCGAGGCTCTCAACCGTTTCGAGACTTATTTGCTGAATTCCGTCGCGGAAGCGGCGCGGTTTGTCCGCGAAGTCGATCATTCGAACTGCCGCATCATGTTCGACACGTTTCATGCCAACATCGAGGAAAAGGACCTTCGCAAGGCGATTCGCGACGGCGGTGACCTCATCTGTCACGTACATGTCTCGGAAAATGACCGGAGCACACCGGGCAAGGGGAACGTCGACTGGTCGGGGACGTTCGCGGGCTTGCGAGAAATCCGCTTCGACGGCTGGTTGATGGTGGAGGCCTTTGGGTTGGCGCTGCCGGAACTGGCGGCGGCGACAAAAATCTGGCGGCGAATGTACGACACGGAGGAGCGGCTGGCATGGGACGCACTGGAATTCATGAAGGACCAGGCGGCGCGCGTCAGCGCCTGAATCGGGCAATACCGGCATTTCGACGGTTATTCCCGAACGCTGCCAAAGCGAAAGGAAATTTAGGCATTCTCGCCAGCGGCAGTTCGTCTATAATCACGGGTCGCAAAAATTCGCGAAATCGCAGCGCCCAGCCGGAAAGAGGTTCAATGACAGAAAACTCCGCAACCATATCGTGGTCGATCAATGATTCAGCGAAGTTGTACAAGATTCGCCGGTGGGGAAAACGGCACTTTGCAATCGGCCCGCTCGGCACGGTTGTGGTCAAGGGGGACGATGCCAATGGGCGTCAGTGGGACCTTGCGGAGATCGTCGAGGAGTGCGAGAGCCGGGGGATTTCGGCACCCATTCTTTGTCGCTTTACCCCCGTCATTCACAGCCGTGTGCGCAAGTTGCACGGGGTCTTTGCCAAGGCGATCGGGGAATACAATTACACGGGCAAGTACCAGAGCATTTACCCGATCAAGGTCAACCAGCATCGCGAAGTGATCGACGCGTACCTCGGCGCGGCCTCTGAATTCGGCGGCGGTCTGGAGGCGGGAAGCCGCGCGGAACTGCTGGCCGTCATCGCGATGGCCGATAACGAAATGCCCGTCCTCTGCAACGGATTCAAGGACGCCGCAATTATTGAAATGGCAATGCGCGCCACGCAGATCGGACGCCGCGTGACGATCATTATCGACAAGCCGCAGGACGTGCCGCTGATTATCGAGGCCGCCGCAAGCCTGAACATCCGCCCCCTCCTTGGAATTCGCGTCAAGCTCGCCGCGCGAAGCGCTGGACGGTGGAAAGGCTCGGTCGGCAACGAGTCCAAGTTCGGACTGACGTCGGTCGAACTTGCGATCGCCATCCAGAAATTGCACGACGCAGGCCTGCACGATTCTCTCCATTTGCTGCACTTCCACCCCGGCAGCCAGGTCAACAGCATTCGCAACATCAAGTCATGCGTCGTCGAGGCGACCCGGATTTACGCCGAACTCGTGCATCGCGGAGTCCCGCTTGACACGATTGACGTCGGTGGCGGACTGGCGATTGACTACACCGGCGACAAGAATTCGCAGGCGTCCAGCATGAATTACACGACGCAGGAGTACGCCAACGACATCGTGTACTACATGAAGCAAATCTGCGACCGCGAGGAAGTCCCCCATCCGAACATCTATTCCGAAAGCGGACGGGCGATGGTCGCCCACCACAGCGTGCTGGTCGTTCCCGTCATCAGCACCTGGTCCCCCGCCTCGCGCTACGACGACGAGGACCTTGTCGAGTCGGTCGTCAACGAACCCGTACTCGAGGAAGGGGAACTGGAGCCGCTGCCGCTGATCGAGTTGCGGCAGATTCTCGCCGAAGTGAACGAGAACAACGCGAGCGAGGCTTTTCACGACGCACAACAGGCGATCGAGATGGCGCAGCAACTGTTTATCAACGGGCATATGGCGCTCGACCAGCGGACGTTCGCCGAGGACCTCTTTTCGCGGGTCTGCCTCCGCATCCAGTCGATGCTCGACGAGTTGAGCTTTGTGCCCGACGACCTGAAGACGCTGAAAAACCTCTTCGCCGAGACGTACCTTGCAAATTTTTCCGTCTTTCAGGCGCTCCCCGATCACTGGGCGATCGACCAGTTGTTCCCGATCATGCCGATCCACCGGCTCGATGAATGCCCCGATCGAGTCGGCATTATCGGCGATATCACATGCGATTCCGACGGTCGAATTGCCTGTTACCTTGGCGATAACCGTCCCGCCCGGTCGATGGCGCTGCACAAGCACTTTCCAGGGCAGAAATACTGGCTGGGGATTTTCCTGATCGGTGCGTACCAGGAAGCCCTCAGCGACGATCACAACCTCTTCGGCAAGTTTCACGTCGTCACGATTGACGATTCACGCGACTGGCGAATCGGATTGAAAACGGCGATCGGATCGGACTTGCGCGAAGTGCTCGAACACGTCCACCACGACGTCCGCCAAATGATGGAGCAAGTCGAATCGGTCGCCCGTCACGCCACATCGGCCGGCAGGGTAACCCTCGAGCAGGCCCAGCAAACGATCAATTTTTTCAAGTCCTCGATTAACGACTACACGTACTTGCTCGGCTCCCATCCGCAAAACCAGGCGGTCGCAACGTCGAGCGCGGGCGTTGCGGACCGCGCGGCAAGGCCCGTTGTCTCGGCCACGTAGTTCCTGGATTGCACGTTTCGACCGTGCAATGGAAACGGAACGTCTCAACATAGAACGATCAATGTAGAACAAGCGTCCTGATGGTTCGGAGCCCTGGATTACTCCCAGCGGGGAACATTTGTGGACAATTGTTCGACACACGCTCCGTATTTCGCATGCTCTGGAAATTAAAGTCGCGATCTCTTGCGTTCGGGGACCGTCCGCTTGTGATGGGGATCATTAACGTCACGCCCGACAGCTTTTCCGACGGCGGGCGGCACGAACGAACCGATCAGGCGGTCGAGCATGGGCTGAAACTGGTCGCTGACGGCGCGAATATTCTGGACATCGGCGGCGAAAGCACCCGTCCGTACAGCCAGCCTGTTGACCAGGCCGCGGAACTCCGCCGCGTCGTCCCGGTCATCGAGGCGCTGTGCCGCCAAACGGATGTTCCCCTTTCAGTCGACACCTCCAGGGCCGCCGTCGCCCGAGCCGCGATCGATGCCGGGGCGGACATTATCAACGACGTCACCGGTGCCACGGGAGATGCCGCGATGGCACAAGTCGCGCGTGCATCGGGCGCGGGATTGTGTCTGATGCACATGCAAGGCACACCGCAAACAATGCAGGACAATCCGGCGTACGAAAACGTCGTCGAGGAAATTCGCCAATACCTTGTTCAACGCCGCGACGCGCTTTGTCACGCAGGGATCCAGCGCGAGCGAATTTGCCTCGATCCGGGAATCGGTTTCGGAAAGACCCACGATCACAACGTGGAACTGCTGCGCGGAATCGGGCGGTTCCTCGATCTGGATTGCCCGATTCTTGTTGGCCATTCGCGAAAGGGGTTCATTCGCAAGCTGTCGGGCGACGAAACGCGCGAGCAATGTGCGGGCACGCTGGCAGTTTCGCTGTATCTGGCTCGCGCAGGCGTTCACATCCTTCGCGTACACGACGTCCGCGAGACGGTCCACGCGCTGCGCGTTCAATCGGCGCTTCAAAACGCTCCCGGCAGTCCGGCCATCCAAACGGATTAAGCGGCGGCCCGTTATGACACGCCGTGTCGCTGCTTCGCAGCTTGTGCGAATGGGGCGATCGGGTCCATGGGGTTTCGGTTTTCGTGGCTTCGCCATTGTCGAACAATTGTCCCTTTAATTGGCGGAGTATTTCATCCCAAGTGGCGGAGCCACGGCCGTGTAAAGCATGGGGTGCAATCTGCCGGAGGCAGATGGAACCCATGTCGCCGATGCGCTTGTAACACCAAGCCGCGAAGCGGCGGCACTCCATAATGCGCCGTATCGGGGAGGGCGATTCGATGCAAAGCGCGTGTCGCTGCTTCGCAGCTTGTGCGAATGGGGCGATCCCGCGAGCTCGGTCATTCCGACTTGAATTCGCGGCTCAGGGCGCGGTCGAGATCGTTGGCGGTCAGGTTGCGGCTGACGACCTTGCCGTCGGCACCGACGAGGATCATCGTCGGGACGATCGTGACACCCAGTTGCTCGGCAAGCGGGCTGTCGAGGCCCCCCTCCTCGAACAAGTGCATCCACGGCAGCCGCGCGGTTCGCAGATAATCGCGGAGTTCCTCGGCCGAATTGTCGAGACTGATGCTGACGACTTCCAGGCCGCGACGACCGTATTTCCCGTGCGCTTCAGCGATGACTTTCTGGTCTTCCTTGCAAGGCTCGCACCACGTCGCCCAATATTGCAGCAGGACGACCTTCCCTTTCAGGCTGGCGAGGGAAAAGGGGCTTCCGTCAACCGTCGCGCCCGTCAAGGCGATCGCCTTGCCCTCCGACTCAAGCCGTGTGCGGGCGCCGAGCGCCTTGCGGGCCGGGGGCGTGTCGGGAAACGACGAGGTGATCTTCTCATACCACTCGATTGCCTCTTTGGTGTTACCGTCAAATTCCTCCTGAAGTCCGACTTGCAGCATCGCCTCGGCGGATTGTTCTGATTCGGGCCAGGAATCAACAAATTCGCGGAGGGCGTCCATTTGCTGCTTTTGCAATTCGACAAAATCGTCGGCGTTGGCTTCGTTGAACTTTTTCGACCAGTAATTGCTCAGTCGCCGGTATTCGGCATAGGCGATGTCATCCGGATCGACTTTCTTTTCCTTGAGCATGCTGATGTTTCGTGCAAGTATCCGGTCCCCCTCGGGAAAATCGCCGTTGAGGAACGCACCGCCGGTGACGTCCGCCATCTGACGCACCCAGTTGGACCGGTTCTCAGACGAGTCGGACTTCTCGATCAGTTGCATAAACAGCTCGGCTCGTCGCGCGTGAAGTGCGGGCAGCTCCCGGGGGGAAGCGTCGCTGATCGCCTTGTCCAATTCCTCGTACTCCTCAAATAGCTTCTGGTCGGTCGCCGAGGGAGCCGTCCCGTCATTGTCGGCCACCATCGTCCGGGTACCGCCCACGTTGCCTTGATAGAACAGCCCGCCGTTGGTGATCGCCTTTCCTTCGACAATCATCTCCGGCAAGTCAACGACCCGCCAGGCACCATCGACAAGGATCAGCGTCCCGATCGCCAGTTGTCCATGCTCGCCTGACTTCGAGTCCACGACGGCCGTGACGCCGTCATAAATCATGACGTCTTTCGTGGAATTGTTCGTGCCGGCCGGGATCACTCCGGGCCGCGTCCCGCCAAAATGGACCCACGTGGAATCTGAATCAACGAACTTTTGCGACTTGGCAAAGGCGGCGAAGCTGTTCGCGGCCTTTTCAGTTCGTACTTGAATTTCTTTGGCGATTTCCATTCCTAGCCCGAGTTGCCGGGCATCGTCGGGCGTCACCAGCAGCGCTTTAAACCGGTTGGCGTCGTTGTTCCCGATCGCCTCGACGAGTTCCTGCGAGACTTCTTCGGCGGAAATGACTTTCCAGTGGTCGATTGCACCGTCCTGGTCGCTGTCGAGGCCCCACCGCGTTCCGGCCGTTCCCAGCCAGCGCATCTCGTCAAATTTCTTGTCGGCGTTGATATCGATGTCGCGGTAGACCTCGATGCCGTTGCGGAAATACGACATCTGGTCGAGGTTTCCATCACCGTTCATGTCGAGAAAACGACGAATGAGTCGCCCGCTCTCGTCAAAGACTTCCCAGCCCGGTTTGGAAGTCTCCTTGTCCGTCGGTTCGATCCGGCATTTGTCCAGCACCGACGCCTCGGGTGTATCGATTTCGACGCCGCTCTGGCTGGGGCGAAAGCGAAGTGCCTTTTCCAGATTCGATTGCGCCTCGGCGGGCCGGATGGCGGCGGCAAGTAACGCGATGATCGCCGGGAAAAAAACGACCTTTGCAAGAACGCCGCGTGAACGGGTAGCGGTGTTGACGTGATCCATGGCTTGTTGATTTTGAAAACGGGACGGAACCGGATATAAGGAGCGAGGAACGGAGCTCCACGGACATGCCAAACTCATTTCAGATAAGCGTATCCCTTGGGGAAAACAGCGAACAGCCCAAAAAGAGCATCTGAAGAAAACCCGTTGGAACGCATGATTGCCGTGAACCTGGTTTGACAGGAATTGTCGAAGATTTACAATACCCGCCGTACCGTTCATTTTTTTTGGCCGCCGGGAGTCGCCTGTCGTGACGCAGCACTGCCCGTGTTTGCTGGACAATCCCGTGAACGGGCGCGTAGCTCAGTTGGTTAGAGCGCGTCGCTGATAACGACGAGGTCCCAAGTTCGAATCTTGGCGCGCCCATTTCATCATCGGGGACGTAGCTCAATTGGGAGAGCACCTGCTTTGCAAGCAGGGGGTTGAGAGTTCGAGCCTCTTCGTCTCCATGCATGAACGGAAGACAAGAAAGGCCGGATAACCATGAATCGCCGCGCAATTCGTGAAAATATCCCGGAAAATTGCGGGCTGGCCAGCGTTGTCCCATGTTGATCGGGTTGAGCGTTCCGGCCTTCAACCGATGCGCTGGTCGGCGATGGAGCGTGGTGGTTTTGGCGAGTGCGCTCGCCGTTTGCGGACTGGTTTTCCCCGGTTTCCGACGGCTGATTTCTCGCCCCGCTCGCGGCAAGCCGGGAAACTTCAAAAAATCCTGAATTACCCCCTTGATCGGCGATTTCCGATCGATATACTTTGCGTTCCTCGTGCCACAAGGCAGCCGCTGCAAGGCGGAACAGGGACGGTATCAGACGAGCTAATCCCCTCTATCTTTCGAGGGATTTTCGATGCACAACGCCTGATTGACGAGCCAGAAGGGAATCGCTAGAATTTGCGGTTCCCGACAATTTGCGGTGCGGGGAGTGGCCGACCTTTTTTTTGGCGGCGTCGTGGGTTTTTTTGATCGGGGTCCGGATCGGGAGAATTTGTTCCGCAAATTTTCCCCACCGAACCGCGAACTGGAAAAGCCGTGACGCCCTCAAAAGGGGAAATGCCCGAAGCGGTTCGATGAACCGTTACGGCAATTGATCTTTGGCAATCCGGTTTTGAATTGATGGCATCTGGGCGACAGGTCGCGCGCTTGCTTCGGCGGGCGTTGTGAACTGTTGCCTCTGGTGTGGTAGAGTTGTGTCGGCTAACCCCCGGCGCGACGGGCCACACCAAACCACTCTTATGTAGCGCCGTGAATTCAATCGCCATGCTTCGGGTTTTCGCGAAATTTTTTTTTCGGGGAGGCCGGTGGGGTGGAGGATCGGATTCACAGTTGAATTGAAAGAGCTAAATAATCGTTACCAGATATTTGGTAGTGTCCGCGGGTAACCGGCCTTTCGCTGAAGGGGCTTCGATGCACCTTTGAGGAGGAATGGATATTTGTGGTCAAGCT
>JBGTFW010000167.1:0-7083 GCA_041747075.1 Pirellulaceae bacterium | reverse complement strand
TTGAGCGGCAGCAACGGCCAATACACGGCTCAAGGCACTCGATCCCCGCCTTCGCGGGGATGACGCGCCTTCGCGGGGATGACGCGCCTTCACGTTTCCGTCATTCCCGCGGAAGCGGGAACCCAGGCGATTCGCAACCCATTGAGCGGCAGCAACGGCCAATGCACGGCTCAAGGCACTCGATCCCCGCCTTCGCGGGGATGACGCGCCTTCACGCGGGGATGACGCGCCGTCGCGTTTCCGTCATTCCCGCGGAAGCGGGAACCCAGGCGATTCGCACCCCATTGAGCGGCAGCAACGGCCAATACACGGCTCAAGGCACTCGATCCCCGCCTTCGCGGGGATGACGCGCCTTCGCGGGGATGACGCGCCTTCGCGGGGATGACGCGCCTTCGCGGGGATGACGCGCCTTCGCGGGGATGACGCGCCTTCGCGGGGATGACGCGCCTTCACGCGGGGATGACGCGCCTTCACGTGGGGATGACGCGCCTTGGCAGGGATTACGCGCCTTGGCGGGGATGACGCACCTTTCGCCGAACGAAACGGGATGATCGTTAGACTCTCGCCAGCCAGCCCTGTTTGCCGGTAAAGTGCTGGCATCTTTTTGGCCTCGATGCCGTTTCACGCGCTTTTCGTATCGCTAGAGCGGAAACCCTTTTGACCTGGTTGACCGGCATGGCCGATGAAAGAGCTATCCTCTTTTCACATCCGGTCGCCGCTGATGGAACGCCCAAATCACTGGGTCAAGACCTGCGCGATCATGGCCCTTTCAGGGGTCATGGCCGGCAGTTGTTTCGTTTCGTTTGCCGTTCTGCTTCATCCCAAAGCAACAGTCGCCACGCGGATCGCCGTCCTTGCCGACCGGGTTGAGACTCGACAGGAAGGGGCAACGGTTATTCTTGAACGGGACAAGGCCGTTTCCGCTTCGCAATCACCGCCACCTTCCGCGGAAAAGAAAGTCGCGGAATCCGTCAAGAAGTCGACCCCAAACAACGCGAAGTCCTTCGCGAACGACGCGACGAGGCCCTCGATGGAGGCGAAGAGTCCCCAGTTCGCCCGCGCCCCGATCGAGATCGTTTCACCCACACACGAACCGCGAGATCCGCCACCCGGGTTCGATTCAGTTCCGGAACCATCGGCACCGACCGTGGCCGCCCCACAAGGGAATCGTTGCCAGACGTTTAACGTGAATCCGCACCGATCGCATCCGAAGAGTTGCGGAGGGGTCGCTCGTCAATTCTGGAAGCCGATTCCGAAACCCGGTGAGTCAAACTCCAATCCAGGGCATCATGCGACGGGTGAGACCGTTTCAGCCACGCATCAATCGTCGGAGTCACGGTCCCCCAAAGCGGCTTCGCAAATTTCCGCGGCGCGTCAAGTCGCGAGCGGTTCGAATGACGACTTGCAAGCGCCTTCTCGTCCCGCCGTGACGTACGCCATCGGCGATACTCTTGAAGATACGACCGTTGAAAGCGACCTGGCTACCGATAACGCTGAAAGTCCGGAAGGCGTTGAACCACCGCGTCTTGCGGAATCCACTGCGATCGCTGGCGAATCGCGGATCGTGGGTTGGCCCTTGCCGGCCACTTTGATGAAGGAACTGACGGAATGGCGTCAACATCCGGCCACGACACTTTGGACTGAAGCCGCCGAGACCGCGATCGTCCGCCTCAACCAATTGTGGATCGATGACCCGTCGTCGGTCGTGATTCTCGAATACCTGATCCAGTTGGCTGACCAGTTGCATGAGTACGCGATGGCGTTGCCACCAGCTGAATACGAACTGGCCGGGGGCCTGAGTCGACTTTCATATGCCGTTCAGCGGCGTGCCGAAGTGTGGAAGGCCGTCCATTTCGCGGCTCTCCGGAACCCGACCAGCGTTCCATCGCACGACGGTGAGCCGGTCTTCCGCGCGATCAGTCAGCGCCGTGCAGCGCTCGATACGTCGAAAGTATCTGGCGACTGGATCGACTACCTGATGCTGGATCGGGCAGCGGAAGTCTTTGCGAGCGGGGAAAGTTCTGAAACGTGGCGGCTGGCAACCGCGCGAAAGATTCTGGCGCGGGTTTCGTCGTCGGCGCTGACGGAAGAGCAGTCGGCATGGGCACGCCAGATCATTGGCGACGACCTCGGGATGGCGCTTCGCTATGCCGCGATCACCGACCTCGATCCGGGACGATTCCTTGTCGACCTGGAGGCGCTTGAGGAAGGGGATTCCACCGTTGCCGACGCGCGCGTCAACTCGCATTTCCAGAACTTTTACTGGATGCTGACTCCCGACGTCCGGCTCTTGAGCGAGACCTTTGAAAACCATTATCGAAACGCCAACGTGCGAATTGAGATTTCCGAACGACTTGTCAACAGCGTCATTCCGCGGCACACGACGCTCAATCAGCCCGTTAAGGACCGGATTCTCGGTGCCCAGGTATTTGGACAAAGCCGTATCCACAATCAACTCAGTGTGGAGCTGGTTCCCGACAACCAGCACCTGTCGTTTCGACTGCAATCGAACGGTAACGTCACTTCGCGCACTCGGGCGCACGCCAGCGGATTCATTTTCAACAGCCTCGGCAACGCGATGGTCAATGCCTCGAAAGGCGTTTCCATTGGTACCGACGGCGTCACGGTGAAGCCAGCAAGCGTCGTCGCCGATTCGCGGGAAAGGCTGCTCGGTATCAATTCACGTCTTGACGACATGCCCGTCATGGGCGCGATCGCGCGGCGCGTGGCGGAACAACAGCAACAGGCGCAGTCTCCCCAGACGAAAATGATTGTTGAACAGAAATTGCGCAACGAGTTTGGCGGGCGCGTTGATGAGGAAATCCAGCAGCGCCTCGAGGCGGGGCGACGATGGATTGATCAGAGAATCCTCGCTCCCTTGCAGGCCATGGAACTGGAGCCGGTGCCCATCTCGCTCCAGACGACGGCCCATTCGGCCGTGATTCGATACCGCCTCGCGGGGTTGGACCAGAACGCCGCCCGCTCGGTCCGGCCCGAAGGATTGCCTGGCAACCTGTTCAACGCCCAGTTCCACGAATCGGCGGTCAACAACCTGGTCAACCGGATTCATATCAACGGACAGACCTTTACCGCGGACGAGTTCATGCGGCATATCGGTGAATTGCTTGGGCGGCCCGACGTCGCGCTGGCTGAGGGTGAACAGGCCGACGTCAAGTTCCAGTTCGCGACGCGTGACGCACTGAATATGGGATTCGACGAGAATCGCGTTGCGATCACTTTAAAGATCAAGCGATTGCAAATTGGCGAGTCCGCGGGATGGAAGAACCTGATCGTGAAGGCGTGGTACTTCCCAACACCGGACGGTTTGCGCGTCAAAATGATTCTCGACGAGGATCGCGGCGTCTCGCTTCAGGGTTATCGTTTGAACTTGCGCGATCAACTCGCCGTGCGAACGGTGTTCAATACGATTTTCAGAACGCAGTTTGAGTTTCCACTTCTCCCCGCCGACCTCGCCAGCCGACCGCTTGCCCGCCAGGTGGCGGTATCGCAAATGATTCTGAAAGATGGCTGGCTGGGAATTTCGGTTTCCGCCCGGCCCCAGGCCGCGACGCACCGTCCCCTCGCCAGCCCGCGGTCGCGCCAGGCAAATTATAATGGCACGCAGTCACTGCGCGGCCACTGGCACTAGTCGTTCGGTCCGGCCAGTCCATTCGCGGCTGGGTTGCCGGTCGGGCGAATCTTCTATAAATTCTTCACTTCTTCCCCCCGATCGTTTTTTCCAGACGACCACGCTTCGAATTTCATGCTAGTCGCCGTCCCTCGCGAAAATTCCGCCGACGAGTGTCGAGTTGCCATCACGCCCCACGCGGTCGGCAAGCTATTGCAACTGGGCTATCAGGTCGAGGTCGAAAAGGGATGTGGCGAACGAGCCAGTTTTCCCGACGATCAGTACGCCCAGGCGGGGGCGACCGTCGTCGGCGATTCCATTGGGTTGTGGGCATCGGGGGACATCCTGTTGGGCGTTAATCCGCCATCGACGCCGGAGATTACAGCGCTCAAATCGGGCGCGACCCTTGTGAGTTTTCTCTGGCCGGCACGGAACATGGAACTGTTGCAGTCGCTTTCCGACAAGGGAGTTTCCGCATTGGCGATGGATTGCGTGCCGCGAATTTCCCGCGCCCAGAAAATGGACGCGCTCAGTTCGATGGCAAATATCGCTGGTTACCGGGCGGTGATCGAGGCGGCGTGGCATTTCGGACGTTTTTTCACCGGACAGATCACCGCCGCGGGCAAGGTGCCACCGGCGCGCGTCCTTGTCATCGGAGCGGGAGTCGCCGGGCTTTCAGCGATCGGGACGGCGCGCGGGCTTGGAGCGATCGTTCGCGCCTTTGACACGCGAGCCGCCGTCAAGGACCAGGTTAAAAGCATGGGCGCGGATTTTCTCGAACTGGATTTTGAGGAGTCTGGCGAAGGTGCCGGGGGTTACGCCCGGGTCATGAGCGAAGAGTTCGTTCGCGCCGAAAAGGAGCTGTTCGCCAAGCAAGCCATGGAAGTCGACATCATCATCACCACGGCGCTGATTCCGGGAAAGCCGGCACCGCGACTGATCACCGCCGGGATGGTCCGCTCGATGAAACCCGGAAGCGTCATCGTCGACCTTGCCGCCGAGAATGGCGGCAACTGCGAACTGACGCGCCATGGGGAAGTCGTCCGTGATCACGGCGTGACGATCATCGGCTACAGCGACCTGCCGAGCCGCCTGGCAACACAGTCCTCGACCCTCTACGCCAACAACCTTGTCAACCTCTTGACGGACATGACGCCGCAAAAGGACGGCGAGTTGGCGATCGATCTGGAGGACGCCGTGGTTCGCGGCGCACTGGTCACGCACAAGGGAGAAATCACGTGGCCGCCGCCCGCCGTCGAGCCGCCGCCCGTCGAACCGCCGAGGGTCACGACAAAGGATTCGTTGCCACCCGGCACGAGCGAAAAACTTGCGTCTCGATCGAAGCGACTGGTGACGACGGTCGCCGCGGTGCTCGGTCTGGGGCTGGTGATTCTGATCGGCTGCACCGCACCGCCCGATTTCGTTTCGAGTTTTACCGTCTTTTTGCTCTCCTGTTTTATCGGATGGCAAGTCGTCTGGAACGTGACCCCCGCCCTGCACACACCGCTGATGAGCGTCACCAATGCGATTAGCGGCATTATCATCGTCGGTGCCATGTTGCAGATGAACGCCGATGTTTCGCCAACGACGGTGTTGGCGGTCGTCGCGGTGCTCGTCGCAATGATCAACGTGGCAGGCGGTTTTTGGGTGACCCATCGTATGTTGGGCATGTTCAGAAAGCAGGATTAGAAAAATGCCCGAGAGTCTGCCAGAAGTCGCCTACCTGTTCGCCGCGGTCTGTTTTATTTTCAGTCTTGGGGGACTTAGCCGCCATGAAACCGCGCGGCGGGGAAACCTGTTGGGGATTGCCGGGATCACCGTGGCCGTTCTCGCCACGCTTTTCGGCGGTGAAATCAGCGGTGGGTACCCGGCCATTCTCGTGGCGATCCTGGTCGGCGGAGCGATTGGAATCGTGATCGCCAGCCGGGTCCAGATGACGGCCATGCCGCAATTGGTGGCAATTCTTCACAGCTTCGTCGGACTGGCCGCCGTGCTGGTCGGGATTAGCAACCACCTGTTGCCCGCCCATCCCCCGTTGGATGCGGAACGGTTCATTCATGGCGTCGAAATATTTGTCGGCGTCTTTATTGGCGGAATCACCTTTACCGGATCGATCGTTGCGTTTGGGAAACTGGACGGTCGCATCACCAGCAAGCCGTTGATGCTGCCCGGACGGCATGTGATGAACCTGCTCATGCTGGCCGCTTGCCTCGGCATGGGAATCTGGTACTTGATGACACTGGGGGGCGAATCGACGTGGCTCGGGACGATTCCACTGGTCCTCATGGCGCTGATTTCCTTCGTCATCGGAATTCACCTTGTCATGGCCATCGGCGGCGCGGATATGCCGGTGGTTGTTTCGATGCTTAACAGCTACAGCGGCTGGGCGGCGGCGGCAACCGGGTTTCTTCTCAAGAATGACTTGCTCGTCATTACCGGCGCGCTGGTCGGCAGCAGCGGTGCGATCCTCAGTTACATCATGTGCGCCGCAATGAACCGATCCTTCGTCAGCGTCATTCTCGGCGGCTTTGGATCGGAGGGTGGAGCTCCGATTTCTCGCGGAGGCGGAGTTTCCGGCGAGCCCTTGACGTGGAATGAAGTCACAGCCGCCGAGGTTGCGGCAGGGCTGGCCGATTCGAAGACCGTCGTGGTAATCCCGGGGTACGGAATGGCAGTCGCCCAGGCACAGCATCCCGTCCGCGAGATTTCGGAAGTCCTCAAACAACGCGGCGTGCGAACGCGGTTTGCGATTCATCCCGTCGCGGGCCGCCTGCCGGGTCACATGAACGTCTTGCTCGCCGAGGCGCGGGTCCCCTACGACCTGGTTCTTGAGATGGACGAAATCAACGGGGACTTTCCCGAGACCGACATGGTCCTGGTGATTGGTGCCAACGACATCGTGAATCCGTCGGCTCTCGACGATCCCGGCAGCCCGATCTTTGGCATGCCGGTGCTCGAGGCATGGAAAGCCGGGCAGGTCATTATTCTCAAGCGAAGTATGGGATCGGGCTATTCGGGAATCGACAACCCGCTGTTTTACAAAACGAATTCCGCGATGCTCTTTGGCGACGCGAGGGCGAGCGTCGACGCGATCCTTGAGCACCTGCGGCAGGCAATTTGAAATCAGGCGGACTTCTTTTCAGGCTGAACGACGGGGGGTGCCATGCCGCGATTCATGAGCCAAAGCAGGATCGGTGACGCGATAAAGACCGTGCTGTACGTTCCCGCGACCACGCCCACCAGCAACGCAAACGCAAAGGCATGAATGGAGTCGCCGCCAAGGATGTACAGCACCACGACAACGATCAACGTTGTTAACGAAGTCAAAATCGTTCGTGAAAGGGTCTGCGAAATACTCTGGTTAATCATGTCCGCCGTGATGTCGTTGCGCTTGCCCCGAACCTCGCGAATCCGGTCGAAAATCACGATCGTGTCGTTAAGCGAGTAGCCGATAA
>JBGTFW010000166.1:0-12114 GCA_041747075.1 Pirellulaceae bacterium | reverse complement strand
GAATCCCGCTGGCTCGAACAGCGGTTCGTTGGGTTTTGGCGTGGTGTGAGTAAAGCGCGATTTCGCAAGAACGGTCGGACCACGGGATTTCCGTCGGGTTCATCCCGGCGGGTTCACAATTGACAAGCTACAATGCCCGCCAAATCGACCGTTGGTTTGGGCTCTCCGCCGGGTTCATCCCGGTCGGAAGCCGCGACGATTCGGCTGCTAATCGTTGCTTCCGCCGGGACAAGCCCGCACGAAGAGCAGCGCGATTGGGCTATTGAGTGGTAGCCAAAAAGTTGTCGCCCCGCCGGAGCAAGTCCGACGGAAGCGTCGCGGAGGCCGCCAAGGCTTTCGGCGCATGGGCGTTTGGGCGCGTTTTTTAAGCAGGAAGTCAGCGACTTGCGCGTGAGTTTCCCGGGGCTGGTCGGAGCGATTGCCAACGAACCGGGGTCGAACGAATTAACGTTGCCCGGAGTTCCAGGATGTCAACTGGAGCAACAACAACCCCGGGTTGCACTGTTCCCGGGCGATTGGCTCGCCCAGCAGTTGTGTAACGAGGGCACGATGCTGTGGCGTCAGGGCGTCGAGGATTTTATTGTTGGTGTCATCTCTCAAACGCAGTGTCTCGTCTTGCAACTGCCGAATAACCGACTGCACTTTGCCCTGGATCCGCGCCTTCGAGGCGTCACTGATTTTCAGGTGCTTGCCCATCCACCCGTCGATGAGTGCAGCCGCCGGGCCAAGACGTTGAAACTGTGCGCGCCCAGCCAACCGTTCAATCATTTGTTGTTGGTGAGGAAGTATGATCGCGTTGAAATCCTCGCGAAGTCCGCTCCATGCCGCTTCGAGGTTTTGGCGAAGGCGTTTACGTTCCGCATCCTCTTCCGCCAAAGTTGCCTGCTCGCTAACGGACGAGCACTTGTCAAATGCCTCATACAAACGGATTCGCGCCGCTTCCAGTTCGTCGCGCTGCTCGCCGGACAGAATTGCATCGGGTGTCAAGTCCTGCAAATTGATTTAATCATTTGCTGCCAACCACCATTGCCCATTTAACTGGTAAACGCCGTTCAAAGACGAGACGACCAGAAGCAACAACCCCATACAGCGTAGAAATCCGGACATGAGCTTGCTCCTAACTGGACAGCGCCACTTTGGTTGCCAATACAAGCACGAAGCGCAAGCGAGTGAGTGGGTTACGCCGAAACACACTCGCTCGCGCGTCGTGCTTGTATTCTCGCGGATTTCCACAAAAAGTGGCGCTGTCCAGCTAATAGTAAGCAGGATTTGTCAGCCGCGCCCGGATTGTCAGCCGCGACCGGATTAATCCAAAAACGACATTAAACCTTTTGCCGGGCAGTCAATCCCCCAGGGCGACATTTTGAAATAAATTTCCGCACCCGTGGAATCCGGCACGTTCCCCTGCGTTTTCTTCGGGATTAAATGGCGTTGCCGCCAATTGCCGGAAACTGCTAGGCTCCCGCCCCAAATAGAACCTGGAATTTTACCCCTTTCAGACGAACGTCGTCCGTTCCCGGAGCACTTTCCGTGCAGTTTCGCAAGCAAATCCGCTCGCAAATGTATTACGGTGCCGCGATGCTCCTGTTCATCGTGCTGGCGCTGTCGGCGGCCGGTCTGCACGGGGTGCTGAAGTTCCGCAAATTGACCAAGGACATTCGCGATCGCGGCCATGAGATGCCGTTGGCCGCGCACCTCAACCAGGAAGTCAGCGATTTGCGCGTGAGTTTCTCGCGGATTCACCAGCCGTGCGACTTTCGCCCGACCGTCAACCAGCCGATCCGTGACGGTGCCTACTGGATCGACGAGTTCCAGTTCGCACTCAGCTCCGTGGCGTGGGCGCTGGACGACTACGAGCACCAGCTCGAATCCATTTCGCCGGAAAACTCGTCGCCGCTCGGCGACAATTCGCGGGAGCGCGAGTCGGTGGCGAAGATGCGTGACTCATTGACATGGCTCAGCGACCGGACGCACGGCAGCGAGCGATGGGCCCAGGATCGCGGCCTGCTTGAGGACATCGACGACCGGCTGAACCAGTTCCAGGACCATGTGAGCGACTTGCCCGCTTACATGAAACATCGAATGGAGGCGTTCGCCGAATCGGCGCGGACCGAGTACCACACGTGGATCACGCTTTCCACCATGATGACGATCGGTGCCGTGTTGCTGCTGGTCCTTTTGATGCGACGGTTTCACAACCGCATTTTCCGGCCGCTCGAATCGCTCGTCCGCGGGTCGCGTCGCGTTGCCAGCGGGGATTACGACCACCGGATCGAAATCCGAACCGATGATGAAGTGGCCGAGCTGGCGCGGGCGCTCAACGCCATGACGGCCAATTTCCAGGAAATCAAGCGCGACCTCAATCGCCAGGTTCAGGAACGAACCAGTGAAGTCGTTCGCAGTGAACAGATGGCGAGTGTCGGATTCCTCGCTGCCGGCGTGGCACACGAGATCAACAACCCGCTGGCCTCGATTGCGTGGAGCGCCGAGTCGCTGGAAATGAGGATTCACGACATTCTCGAATGCCCGGCGTCACCGATCGATTCCACGCGCGAGGCGGAGATCAACGATCTGAAGAAGTACCTCAAGCGGATTCAGGACGAGGCCTTTCGTTGCAAGGGAATCACGTCCGGTCTGCTCGATTTTTCGCGGCTTGGCGACGCCCGCAAGGCCCCCACCGAACTGACCGAACTCATTGACGGCGTGATCGAAATGATCAAGCCGCTCAGCCGGTATCGCGACAAGGAAATCATTCTCAAGTGCGACCGCCCGCTCCGCGCGATGGTCAATCCGCAGGAAATCAAGCAAGTCGTCCTGAACCTTGTGACCAACGCGCTCGACAGCATCGATCCCGGCGGACAGGTCACCATCGACCTTGCGGCGCAAGACGACTGCGCCGCGCTCGTCGTTTCCGACACCGGCTGCGGGATGACGCCCGACGTGCTGAAGAACATTTTCAAGCCGTTTTTCACGCGGCGCCGCGACGGCCAGGGAACGGGGCTGGGCCTTTCAATTACTTATCGAATTATTGAGGAACACGGCGGCTTGATCACGCCCTTCAGCGGGGGTGCCGGACTGGGTTCCCGTTTCACGGTCACTTTACCATTGGTACAGCATGTCGAAAAAGAACTCCAGGCAGCCTAGTCAACTGAAAATCCTCTTTGCCGACGACGAAGTTCACTTGCAGGAACTGATCGCGGCTGAACTTCCGCGAATGGGTCACCGCGTTACCGTCTGTCCCGACGGAACGACCGCCATCGCCGCGCTTGAGAAGAACAGTTATGACTGTATTCTCGTCGACCTCGACATGCCCGGCGTGGGCGGTATCGAGGTGATCGGGCGCGCGCGGGAAATCTCCCCGGAAACCGAGGCGATCGTTCTGACGGGCAAGGGATCGACCGAAACGGCGATCGCCGCGCTGCGGCACGGTGCCTTTGACTATCTTCTCAAGCCCTGCAAGCTCGTCGAGTTGCAATCGCTGCTTCAGCGGGTCGCCGAGAAGCGTGATCTGGTGAACCGGTGTCACGCCCTCAAGCTGCGGCTGGTTCGCTTCGAGGGTTCCGACGAAATGGTCGGTCGGCACCGCGGCATGCAGCGCGTTCGCGCCTTGATCGAAAAAGTCGCTCCGACCCATTCCACGGTGCTGGTCCTCGGAGAAACGGGGACAGGCAAGGAACTGGTGGCGCGGGCCGTTCACAACCTGAGCGAGCGCGTCGACGCCCCTTTTGTCGCCGTCAATTGCGGGGCGCTGCCGGAAAACCTCATCGAAAGCGAATTGTTCGGGCACCAAAAGGGTGCCTTTACGGGTGCCGACCAGTCCCGCACCGGACTCTTTGAAGTCGCCAGCGGCGGAACGCTCTTCCTCGACGAAATCGGCGAGCTGCCCAAATCGCTGCAAGCCAAGCTGCTCCGCGTCCTCGAAAGCGGGGAAATCCGCCCGGTCGGGGCCAACGAGTCCTTTCGGATTGACGTCCGCATCGTTTGCGCGACGCACCGCAACCTCGGGGAAATGGTCGCGCGGGAAGAATTTCGCGAAGACCTGCTCTACCGGATCAACACGTTTGAAATCCAGCTCCCGCCGCTTCGTGATCGCGTCGACGACATTCCCGAACTTGCCCGTCACCTGATGTGCCGCTACCGGCCGGAGGCGGAAACGTGCGAACATCTCTTTGACGCGCTGGCCATTGAAGCCCTTCGATCGCATGTCTGGCCGGGTAACATCCGGGAACTTGCCAACGTCGTCGAACATGCCTCGATTATTTGTGACAAGTTTCCCGTTCGGACCGAGCACTTGCCACGCACGTTTGGAAACCGCAACCTTGTGGGGGGCAAGCTGGTTACCAGCGGCATGTCGCTCAAGGACATTGAAGCGCACGCGATCTCGGCGGCGCTCGACCGTCACGCGGGCAACAAGGGGGCGGCGGCCGAGGAACTCGGGATCAGTCTCAAGACGTTGTACAACAAGATCAATCAGGGCCTCATTCAGACGCGCGCGGCGTGACGCCCGTTAACACTGCAACGCCGGACTACAGGCTGGAAAAATAATTGTTCACGGCGATTTCCAGATTCTCGCGGGTGATCACGCGGGGCTGCGAGTGGAAATCACAGAACTCCCCGATGTGCGAGAGCAAGTCGTCGACATGGCAAAAGCGCATCGGCCGCTGAGTCCGCCGGTAATGGTTTTCGATGAGGTACTCGACCCACCGCGGATCGGACTGGAGTCGGTAAACGGGAAGCTGACGATCCCAGAGTTCCCGAAACTGGGATTCGGTGGGGTCGAAGACCTGGACCTTGTACGGAATCCGCCGGAGAAACGCCTCGTCGCACAGGCTCGACGGCTTGAGATTGGTCGAGAAGACAAGGAGCTGGTCGAAGGGAATCCTCAACTGGCGGCCCGACGGAAGATTCACGTAGTCATGGCCGCATTCGAGCGGCACGATCCATCGGTTGAGCAAGTCGGCCGTGCTGACCCGCTGGCGTCCAAAGTCATCGACGATGAGACACCCGCAATTGCTCTTGAGGTGGATTGGCGATTCGATGATCCCCGTCACCGGATTGAGGTTGGCTTCCAAATGCTTGAGGCTCAATTCGCCGCCTGCAATCACAACCGGCCGCTTGATGCGGACCCATCGCTCGTCGACTTCGTTGTCGCGGAGCAGGCTGTCACCGCAAGGCAGCGGGTCTTCCTCGTGCAGGCTCGGATCAAAGAGCCGGACGACTTCGCCACCGACCGAGAGGGTTCGCGGAATCCAGATCGATTCGTCCACGGCGCGAACCAGTCGCCGAGCGATACTCGACTTGCCGTTGCCCGGCGCGCCGAAAATAAAAAGGCTCTTGCCCGACTTGATCGCCTGACCGACTTGCGAAATGATCGACCGGTTGACAACCAGATCGCTCAGCGCGGCCGATACCGCTTCGAAATCGGGACAAAGGTTGCGCAGCGACTGTCGCTTGACGGACTCGATGTACTCCTCGACGCTCACGGGTGCCGCGCCGCAGTAGGTGCAGTGCGCGACGTGATGACGCGCCTGTTCGACCCCCTTCGGCGTCAGCTCGTATTGATAGTCGCCGCCGATGCTCGATCCACGATAGCCAATGAGCAACTGGTTCTTGAGCGAAAAGAGGAGCCTTTCGACGATCGCAAACGGCAGCTTGATCTGGTCGGCGATTTCCCGACCCGCGAACGAGCCGCGAATGTAAAGGAACTTGAGGATCAGCGCACCGACGACGTTCTCGTCCAGCAGAGTGTCTTCCAGCGTCGCGGGCTGGACCGGAATGAAACGGTCGGCGGTTTCCGCCTTTCGGAAGGGTCGCCCGGTCACGGGTGGAACGGCAATCGGCGTCGCGGCATCGGAGGTATGAAAGCTTCCCCCAAATGTTTCGTTGATGGATGTTTCGTTGATCGACATGCGTCTGGCAATCTCCGGATTCTGAAAGAGGTGGACTTGTTTGCGCTTCGGGCGTGTATCGTAGCGCGAACTGCCAGTTCGCGACCTTCCGGCGAATTGCCGGTCGCCTTCCCGTTCACTCGCTTGCGCCCGTTCACTCGCTTGCGCTTCGTGTTTGTATTCGGGCTTGTATTCGTGCTTGTATTTTCGGTCTCTCCGAAATAATGGAGCGCTGACCAGTTAGCTATCGGAAAAGGCTGGACGATTCTCGACCAGGGGGCGCGGGGAGCCTTTTCGCCGGGCTTCCGAAACAACTCGTGCAATCCGCATAAGGCGCTTGCCGGTCCGGAAACGACGATCGGAACAACCGTGACGACGCAACGGGGGACCGAACGCCCGGAGGGAATCAATGCAAAGTGCGGTCGCTTGCCCGCCGCCGCGCGGGTCGTGAGCTACATACCATCGTGCCGGATTCCCTGATCCCCTTCCGGAAGGCCGCGCGGGAATGCGGGTTCTCCGGATTGTTCACTCGCTTGCGCTTCGGGTTTGGTGTGTCTCATGCACGGCGCTGTCCAGTTCATTTCCTGATTCACTCGCATCGCCTGTTTTCGATGATTCACGTTCGACAGCTCACCAAGGCGTATCCGGACTTGCGGCATGGCAAGCACCTTGCCGTCGACGGCGTCAGTTTCGACGCGATGCCGGGCCAGATTTTCGGCTTGCTCGGACCCAACGGTGCCGGCAAGACGACGGTGCTCCGTATTCTCGCCACGGTCCTCAAGCCGACATCGGGGCGTGTCACGATCAACGGGCTGGACATTGTTCGCGACGCGGGTCAGGTGCGCCGCCAGATTGGATTCGTCTCGAGCAACACGGCGATCTACGACCGGATGAGCGGCTGGGAACTGGTCGAGTTCTTTGGCCAACTCAACGGACTGACACGAGAGGAACTTCATCCACGGATGGAGAAACTCTTTGCGCGGTTTCAGATGAATTCCTTTCGCGACATCCCAGGCTCGCGGATGTCAACCGGGATGAGGCAAAAGGTCTCCATCGCGAGGGCGTTGATTCACGATCCGCCGGTGCTGGTATTTGACGAAGCGACATCAGGACTGGACATCCTCGCAGCGCGCGAAGTCCTCAACACTGTCGAGCAACTTCGCGACCAGGGAAAGTGCATCCTCTTTTCCTCGCACATCATGTCGGAAATCAAGCGTATTTGCGATCGGCTCGCCATCATGCATCGCGGACGGATTCTTGCCCATGGCGCGTTGTCTGAACTTGCGTCCCGGTACGGCGACATGGAACTGGAGGACCTTTTTCATGGACTCCTTGCGGAACGGATGGCGACGCCATGAATTGGAGAAACACCAATCTGATCTTTCGCCGCGAACTGTGCGATCAGTGGCGTGACCGGCGAACGCTTTTTACGATCGTCGTCATGCCGCTCGTGCTGTACCCGCTGCTGGGAATGGCGTTGCTGCAAACCGCCCAGTTCATGCGGCAGGACGCGGCGCGCGTGCTGTGGGTCGGTCCGGAAAACCTGCCCGGTGATCCACCGCTGGTCGCCGGCGGGCGATGGGCGAGCGGACTGAAGATGGAGGACGCCGAAAACATCGTTCTCGCAACGGCTTCGTGGGCGGATTCCGACGCCGGGCAGCGTATTCAATCGCTCCTTGCCGCCGGTGACGACGTCTCCGACCGCCAGGCAATGCAGCGATTCATGCTCCGCCAGGCATGCGACGTCATCGTTCTGACCGCGCCGCGTGACGAGTCCGGCGAGGGAACATTGCGGGCACCGCGAATTGTCGTTCTTGCCAATTCGGCGAGCGATCAATCGGCGCTGGCCGCGGCGCGAGTCGTCCAGATCGTCGATCGGTGGAAGACGCTTGCGATGCGGAAGACCCTTCGTGATCTGGCGGTCAACGAACAGGAATTTCAGGAAATCTCGCTCGTCACAACCGACGTTGCGCCGAGCGGCACAAAAAAGGCAGCGATTTGGGTCAAGCTGTTGCCCTTTATCATGCTCATGTGGGCGCTCACGGGGGCCTTCTACCCCGCGATTGACCTGTGTGCCGGTGAAAAGGAACGCGGGACGCTGGAAACGCTTCTCAGCAGTCCGGTCAGCCGCTCCGACGTCGTTGCCGGCAAGCTGCTTACGGTCACCACGTTCAGTATCACCACCGCGCTGCTCAACCTGCTCAGCATGACCATCACGGGACTACTCGTCCTCGGTCAGTTATCGCGTTCGGGCGGCGGCGCGCTCCCCGCGGAATTCGGATTCCCGCCGCTTGGCTCGCTGGCGTGGCTGGTGGCCGGGCTGATCCCGATCGCGGCCCTTTTCAGTTCACTCGCGCTGGCACTTGCGTCATTCGCGCGCAGCTCGCGCGAGGGACAGTATTATCTCGTGCCACTGCTCATGTCGCTGTTGCCGTTGATGATGTTGTCGATGTTTCCCTCGGCGCGGCTCGACCTCGGCACCAGTCTCATCCCGGTCACCGGCATGTTGCTGCTGTTGAAAAACCTCGTGACGGGCCAGTACGCGATTGCCCTGCAATTCGCCGGGCCGGTGCTCGCGATGACGCTCGTCTGTTGCTGGCTCGCCGCGCGGTGGGCCGTATGGCAATTCAACAACGAGTCGGTCCTCTTTCGTTCCGGCGACCAGTTTGGACTCGGCGTGTGGCTTCGCCACCTGATTCGCGATCGTGGAATGCTGCCGACCCTCGGGGAAGCGGTCCTTTGCGGCGTCATCATTCTGGTGATCAAGTTTTTCGTCGGTCTCTCCGCGGAGCTATCCTTGACGTTCGCGGGGTTTGCGCGGCAAGTCGTGATTTCGCAAGTCGCGACCATCGCGTTGCCCGCCGTGCTGATGGCGCTGTTCCTGACTCGCGGACCGCTTGAGTCGCTGAAACTGGGCTGGCCGCGCTGGTCGTTCGTTCCCGCCGCGATCCTCCTTGCGATTCTCCTTCATCCGGGGTTCACGGCGATCAGCCAATGTGTCCTTTACCTTTACCCGCCAACTCCGGGGCTGGAGAACCTGAACGTCGCCGTAAAGAGCATCCTCGACGACGCGCCGGGAACCCTCGCGATCATCGCGGTCATCGCGATCGCGCCGGCGTTTTGCGAGGAGCTGGCGTTTCGCGGATTTATCCTTTCGGGGCTCCAGTCGATTCGCGGGCGGTGGACCGCGATTCTTGCAAGCGCAATGCTCTTTGGCATCGCCCACGGCATCTTGCAACAGTCAATCATGGCGACCCTGGTCGGTGTGGTACTGGGAATCATCGCAGTTCAGACCCGCAGCATCCTCCCCTGCATCGCCTTTCACGCGACGCACAACGCCTTGCCGGTATTGATTGCCGCATTTCCCGCGCATCGCATTGGCGGCTCGTGGCTCGCCGCCTTCATCGAGGTCAACGAGGCGGGAGGAACCGCATGGACGCCAGCCGCCATGTGTGTGCTGCCTGGGTTCGGCGTCGCATTGCTTGCGTGGCTGTGGCGCTACCGGCACGAGCAACCGGAGCCGCGGCTCGCTGCCGGTCAACCTGTCACCGGCTGACCGGATACGGAGCAGCCAGGTCCGCGCCGGACGCACACGACACGTTCGACAATCCCGACGGCTAGTTTTCCGCTGATTCCCCCGAACCAACGAGCGCCGCAATGTCGGTGATGACCTTTTTCAGCGGACGTTCGCCGGGCCACGCCAAATAAAGCGGCTGCCACGTCGGCGCGAATCGATCCATATAATTCCGAAGCCCCTGATAACTGTAGAAGTGGCGGCCCATTCGCAATGCAATCGTCATCAACACCGCGCGGACCGACTGGTGGCGCGTCGAGTACCACTCGGACAGCGGTGCGGGTCCGAGGTTAAAGTGCCGGAAACCGGACGCCTTTCCCCACAACATTGACTCGACCAGCAGCGCATCGAGCGTCTGGGCAGGTGCATCCGGCACATAGCGGACCATTCCCGCCGCGAGTTCCGCGTGTTCACTGGAGGGCCAGAGGGTTGCGAAACCGGTCACGCGATCCGACTGTTCCAATAGTGCCACCTGGCCCGCCGCAATCATTTCCTCGTTGAAATAGCTGCTGGAAAACCGGTACGGCTGCCCGCCGCGATCCTGTTGCCAGGCGGCGTCAATGCGTCGCAAGTCCGGCATCAGCGACGCCAGCGTTTCACCGTCAACAAAGCGAATCGTCCCGCCCTGGTCAACGACCGTTCGCCACGATTGTCGCACCACCCGCAGCTCTGGCGTTTCAGGATCAAACTGCCGCAAGTCGACGAGCGCTTCATCGCAAACGTGAAAAAGTTGCAGGTTCATTTCCTGGTAGAGAGCCGCGTACCGGTTGTTCACCAGGAAAAACACCGGCCATAGCGAGTGCTGCTGGCACATCTCGCGAAAGTCCCACGCAATTTGCACGGCGTCGTCAACCGGGCCGATCGGATTGCCGATGGCGACGCACGAGCGTTCGTGAATCGCCCACGCCACCATCGCCGTGTGAGCTTCGTTAAAGAGAAACCGCTTGTCCCCCAGCAAGGCGAGTTGCGACGACGATTCGGGAGAGCGCGCGACAATGGCGCGGGCCGTTTGAAGTTCGCCGTGCGTGGTCGCTTCGGGCCTTCCGATGGTGATCTGAAGCAGCCTCACGATATAGAAACCGCCCGCCATCAGAATGGCCGCGATCAGCGCACGGAGGCTCCGTGGCGAATCAGCGTGCAGCGCGAACCTCCAGAAATCAAATCCGAAGTCGTCCCGCTTCTTGAAAGCGAACCAGTAGAGCCACGCCGCCAGCAGCAACACGACGGTAATCGCGATCAGCCAGTGCCATGCGATCTGTTCCGTGAGCAGACGGCCGCGTCGGTGAAAGTAGTGCCCGATCGGTGCGACGACGCAAAACGCGATCAGTAACACGACGACCTGGATGTAACCGAGCGATCCCGCCAGCGCGAACATGATCGCAAGGACGACGGTGGGAAACGTCAGCAGGTACGCCTGGCGAATGCGTCGATAAAGTCCTCGTGCCAACAGAAGCAGGAGCACGCCGAACACCCCGGAGGCAAGGTAGTTGAGATCGATGAACCAGAGCGGGAAAAACCGGCTGAGCAGTTCCATCCGCTCGTCCTCGACCGGGAGCGCGGCGGCAAACAGCACGAAATTGCCACAAATAAACACCAGCAGCGCGGCGATTCGAGGCGCGACGTCGGGCGTCCACCCTTCCATTGACTTGAAGGCCCGGCTCAGCCACTCGCGCTGCGCAATCACCTCGTGCGCGGCCAGCATGACGATGCCGATCACCATCGGCGTCAGATAGAAAATCAGCCGGTAGGCCATCAGCGCCGCGAACAATTCGGGCTTGGCGGCTGCTGACGGGGCGAGCAACGTCAGCAACATCATCTCGAGCACGCCGAGGCCGCCGGGAACCTGGGTCACGAAGACCGCCACTTGAGCGAGCAGGAAGATGCCGACGAAGTTTCCGTAGCTGACGTTGATCGATTCGGGCAACAACACATAGACGATTCCCGCCGCGACCAGCAAGTCGATCGCCGCGACGAGATATTGCGCGACCGAAAGGCCAAATGGCGGTGGACGAAACTCCTTTTTCCAAATCCGGATTGGTCGCCCGATCGCCGCCACGACCAGGTAGGCGACTGCCAGCAGCGTCAGCCCCGCGCCCAGCGGACGTGTCGTCCGGATCGCCAACGGCAACTCCGCCGGAATCGGCAGCGGATCGAAAAGAAAAACGACTCCCGAAAGTGCGAACAGCCCGATCCAGAAGGTGATCGCGAGTATAAAAAGCAGCTTGACGATCTCCGCCGCCGAGAGTCCCCACGTCGAGTACAACCGGTACCGGATCGTTGAACCGCCAAAGAGCAATCCGAAATTGTTGCCGACGGAATAACCGAGAAACGACGCCAGTGCCACGCGCCCGAAGGGCATCGGGTGACGGATATACCAGATGCCGAGCCAGTCGTAGCAGACCAGAATCGCGTAATTGAGCAGCGTCAGCAGAACGGCGGCCAGCAGTTTCCACACCGGGATGGCCGCCAGTCCATCGCGAAATTCCTGCAGGCTGTAATCTTTCAACTCGAGGTGCAGAAACCACAGCGCGGCGACCAGCATGACGAGCACAAAAACCGGACCGGCCAGCGCCTTGACGTGAGCAAACCGGTCTTTGATGGCGGGATGGTCCAAGTGTTCAGCGATGTCGCGTTGGGCGCTCGTTGTCCGCT
>JBGTFW010000165.1:0-6960 GCA_041747075.1 Pirellulaceae bacterium | reverse complement strand
AATGGCGGCTGCCATAACGGCAATGGCGGCTGCGGTAACGGTGGCTGGACCGGAGGAATGAACAGCGGCATGGGTGGTCGCGGTAACGGCAATGGCGGCTGCGGTAACGGTGGCTGGACCGGAGGAATGAACAGCGGCATGGGTGGTCGCGGTACGACGGGCGGCCTCTTTGGCGGAATTGCCGGTGGCGCAGCGGACGGCAGCAATGGGAACGGATATGGTTCCGGCGTGGACGGCGGGTCCGCCTACGGCAATGGCGACGGGTCGGGTTTCGCTTACGGAAGCAACGGCGGATTCGGAGGCGGACGGGAGGGTCGGGTCGCACTTGCCGGTGGACATATTGGTTGCGGGCGCCACGGGTGCGGCATTGGGGGACGCCTCTGCGGAGCGTGTCGCGGCCGATTGGGCGGCGTGGGCCGTATCGGTTCCCTATTCGGTTTTGGCGGAAATCCCTACGGCTCCGTCCCGCACACGCCCGCTTTGGACCCTTACGCCGGCCAGTTTGGCGGTGGTGCCGGGCCAGTTCCCGCCTATCAGTATCCGTACTATACGACTCGTGGTCCGCGTGACTTCCTTATGAGCAATCCGCCGTCAATCGGGTACTAACGCTCGCGGGGGCGTACGCCATATCAACAAAACATCCGGCCGGCCCGTTTCAAGCGGGTCGGCTGTTTTTGTTTTGTTACAATCAAGCACTACCCTTGTTGAGGAATTTCGCATGTCACTCCCGTCACCATGCCATGGCCCCTGACTCCCGATTTTCGCGTCGCCGATTTGTTCAATTGTCCGGAAGCGGGATGATCGCCGCGGCCTTTGAACCGGTCGCCGCTTCGCCCGTCGCGCCCCGCGCCGCTTCGTCAGTCGCGGTAAACTCCTCGAAGCGTGCCGCGAAAGTCCAGGACGAATCTGGGCGGCGGATTCTCAAGTCGCTCAAAATCGGCATGGTCGGTGGCGAGGCACCGCTTTCGGAAAAATTTCGCATCGCACGCGACGCGGGCTTCGACGGTATCGAACTGAACTCGCCCGGCCTCGACGTTGAGGAAACGGTCGCGGCCATCAAGGCGACCGGGCTGCCGGTCGACGGGACCGTTTGCTCGACGCACTGGCAAACGCGCCACACCAGCCCGGACGCGGCGGTTCGCGATCGCGCACTGGAGGACTTGCGCACTGCGATTCGCGACACCCATGCCGTCGGCGGAAATACAGCGCTACTTGTCGTTGGACACGGCGACGACGGCGCGGAGGCGGAAATCTGGCCACGGGCGATTGAAAACATTTCCCGGGCGTTGCCACTGGCCGCCCGGCTGGGCGTATACATTGCCATTGAAAATGTCTGGAATCATTTTCTCTACGATCACGACGGCGATGCCAATCAAACGCCGGACAAGTTTATTCGCTTTGTCGACGAACTGAATTCGCCCTGGGTCGGTATGCAGTTTGACGCGGGCAATCACTGGAAATACGGCGATGTTGGTCAGTGGATTCGGGAGTTCGGCAAGCGAATCGTCAAGCTGGATATCAAAGGCTATTCGCGAGCCAAACAGGATTGGACGGCGATCGGCGAAGGCGATATTGACTGGGCCGACGTCCGCGCGGCGCTGGCCGACATCAACTTCACCGGCTGGGCGGCGGCCGAGGTTGGCGGTGGCGACGCGGATTGGCTCAAGACCGTTTCCAGCCAAATGGACAAGGCCTTGTACGCCTGACCGGGTCAAGTTCGGAAGAGTTCCAGTTGCGAGTATCGATCGCCGAGGATGGCCGGGCTGCGCACGCCCAGCCACTGCTCAAGTACCGTGGCATAGACGCTGCGATAGTCGACCGAAAACCGCAGGTCCCCTTCTTCCAGGTCGGTCAGGGCGGGGTGCTTGTTAACCGGTCCGGAGTTTACAACTCCACCCGCCAGGAACATCGGACCGGCGGTTCCGTGATCCGTTCCCCGGCTGGCATTTTCACGCACGCGACGTCCGAATTCCGAGAACATCATGACGGCGACGCGATCCGCATGACCTCGTTCGCCGAGATTCCGCATGAACGCCTCGGTCGCGTCCCCCAACTCGCGCAACAGTCCCGCGTGGGCTTCCGCCTGATTGGAATGCGTGTCAAAACCGTCGTGCGTCATGTAATAAACGCGCGTGGGCAAGTCGGCGTCGATCAGTCTCGCAATCGCGTCGAGTTTTCGTCCGGCCTGGGTGGCCGGAAAGGTCGAAGCGTCGTCGTCATCCTCGATCACCGACTCCAGCCGCTCACTCGTTCGCAGCGCCACCTGGGCGCTTTCATGAATGTACGCCAATAGCTGGTTGCCGCTGCCGCGCGGTCTGCCGAGGTCGCGGCGGATTTGCTCCGTGAGCCGGCGGTTGTCCCCCGAATTGACGCGAAACTGGTCGAGACTGGCGATTGACGGAACGGGGCGAATGCGCGTGCCGAGCGCCCGGGGCTGCCGCCCCTGTCCGTAATGAATTCCCGGCAGTTCCCCCTGAAGCACCGGACTCTCGTCGATACAACGGCCGAGCCAACCGAGCTGCGCGCTTTCCTCGATCCGGTGGGCGGTATGCCAAAGGTCCATCGACTCGAAATGGGAACGATTCGGATTCGGGTAGCCGACGCCCTGAACGATCGACAACCGGTTTTCGTCGAGCAATCGCGAAAAACCGCCGAGTGAAGGGTGGAATCCGATGTGATCGTCGATTCGCGCGACCTGGTTTTTTGGAATCGCGAGGGTAAAGCGGTTCTGGTAATAGGCGTCGTCTCCATGCGGGACGACCGTATTGAGGCCGTCATTTCCGCCGCCCAATTCAATGACGACAAGGATTTTTTCTCCCGCACGGGATCGAGCCTGGGCCGAAGCTCCCAGCAGAACCGAAGGGACCGCGCGGGAAAGACTCACCAGCGCCGCACTTCCGAAAGTGGTTTGAATGAATTGTCTTCGCGTTGTCATGGAAAAACCCCGTGGGAATTCAAATTACAATCTCGACGATTTCAATTGAGCTGGAATTCAGGCGTTGCACCAATCGCGCAAATCACTTCGCCAACCCGCTCTTCCAGTCCTCCGCGCGCGTTCTTCGCGATCTCGACAATTTGATCGAACGACGCTTGCGGCAGCGCCACGGGAACCAGCCACTCGACCAGTTCACTAACCCACTCGCGGGCGTCGCTATCGTTGCCTCGCGCGAGCGCACCGAAGCCGTTACCGGCGTTCCCCGCCGCGACAATGGCGGCAACCAGGTTGACGCGGCCAATAAAGGTCGATGCGTTAATCCACTGGCGACCACCTTCCCAACCCTTGACGTTGGGAGGAAACATGGGGAGTTGCCCAAGCTGCTCCATCCGGTCGCCGAACTGGTTCATGTTCATGTCGACGCCGAGTCCGCGAACGAGGCCGATCGCCATCTCCACCGGACCGCGAACCTTGCTGCCAATTTGCTCGTCGCACCAGAACCAGCGGCTTGCGAGAATCTGGCGAATCGCCGCACCGATACTGAAATCCGTTTCGCGGAGCGTCCGCGCGACCGGCTCGCAGAATTCGTCATCGGGCAGGTCATCGACGACAAGCCAGTTAATGAGCTTGCGGGCGAGAAAACGCGACGAGGCGGGATGGTCGAGGACGATTCGCACCGCCTCGTCACCGCCGAAGTTGCCGGTTTTTCCGAGAAACGTCTTCGAACCGCGATCGTGCTGGTTGGCGTTGAAGCGAAACTTGCCGCGCCGCACTTCCCATCCCGTGAAGCACCGCGCCAGCTCCTTGATGTCCGCTTCCGTGTAGTTTCCCGGACCGAGACAGAACAGTTCCATCAGTTCGCGGGCATAGTTTTCATTCGGCCGCGTCTTGCGGTTGTCCGTCGAATCGAGATAGACGAGCATTGCGACGTCTTTTGAGATTCCCTCGACCATCGGCACGAAGCTGCCGAGGGCATGTTCCCGGAGCAACCGGTTTTGCGCCAGCATCGCGCGCGGGTCAATGACCTTGCTCGCAGTCGTCGCGAAATGGCCGTGCCAGAACAACGTCATCTTTTCGAGGAACTGGCAAGGCGTTCGGGACATCCTCAGCAGCCACCATGACGCGAGCGAACGGGGGTCCTGGGTGCTGCTCAGCACTCGCTCCATCGGCCGCATCTCGTCGTCAAACGATTCGCGTCCTGCACCTGCAAAGAGTTCGTCGAGCGTCGCTTCGAGTCCCTGATCGACGAGCCGATCGAGGTCCCCCATCGTCGTTCCAAAAAAGGCTCGCCGCACGAGGTGGCCGGCGCGACGGCGGTCCCACGGTTCGGACTGCGAAGGCTGCCACGACAGCCAAGCGTCGTTTCGATCAAGCGGCATGATGGTGGCTCCCTTGCGACTTGTTTCGCTTGAGGCGCTAGTTGGGCGACGGCTTGGCGAATCGAAGCTGGAATTCCAGCGACATGGTTTGCGGCTCGACGCGGTAATCGATCATCGCATCGCGTGTGTACTTGAGAATCTCCAGCGCCATGTCGACGCGCGATTCGGCATTTTCCCGCGAAAGACCGTTATCGATCATCGTTTGCGCGACCAGCGCCTGGCGATTCACTTCAATCGCCCGGCGGAGCGTATCGGCCTCGACATGGATGTGCGTATTGGATTCCGAATCAGCCGATTCGTTGCCGGGCGTTTTTGTCGCAAGGGCAATTTCCCGAGCGAAATCCCGCGACGAGGAGAGGATCATGTAATCATCCTGAAAGGCAAGCGCGGGTGAAAAATTGTAGATAAACAATCCATCGCGCGTGTCGTTCTCAGCCCAGTATTCTCCCGCCGTTAATTCGATTCCCTCCTCGCGGCTGGTGATAATTTCGATTTGCGGTCGTTCCATGCCGTCGTCGCTGAGGTTGAGCAGCCCGACAAGGCTCTGGAAGGAAATGCGAAAACGCCGGGCGTCGGCGGGGTTCTGTAACCGGGTCACCAGTGCGAATGCCGGCAACTGAATATCCGGACTCTGCCCTTTTGCGAATTCCTGTTGCTTGACCAACAGCCGCATTCCCGGTTGCAAGGCACCGAGAACTTCATTTCCGAAATCGACTCCCCCGAAAACCGTTGACAACTGGCTGTCTCCCTGGGCAAGGCCCGCAACGACGTTTTCCGGAAAGAGGGCTTCCTTGTTCGACCACCAGCCACCGAGATCGCGATACGTCTCGACCTGGGCAATCAGTCCTGGAATATGCATCGCCCGAGGAGCGCGTCCGCGTCCACCGGTGCCAAGCAGGTACTCGCGGACCGCCGGTGAATCGGCGGCGTCGAAAGGCACTTCCAAACGCGCGGCAATACGATCGGTTGCAACCGCCAGGCTGGCGGCGGCAAAGGGCGCGTCGCGAAGCGCCTCAAACACGCCGCCAAAGATCAATTCGGCAGCGGGTTCGTCCGTCGACCCGGCAAACAATTCGGGCGCGAGTCCCGCGCCGCGAATCGCCTGCAAGTCGGCGAAGACCCACGCATCGGAATCCGCGGTGCGCCGCCCGAGCGCGGCGCGAAAATTCACATTGCCGGCCAGCGAGTCTTCATCATGCGCGGCGTTGCTGGTGGCCCGATCGAGCCGTTCCGCCAACGCGCGCAGATAATCCGGTTTGTTTGAAACGAGCAGCCATTTTCCAAAACGGCCGATTGACATCTTCTCCATGTCGGCGATCTTGCCATTATGAACGCTGACGATCTTAAAGGGCTTTCCGTTCGTCTCGGCTTCTCCTCGCGCGAATCCAAGAACCTCGCCCGCCGTCTTGCTCAATAGTCCTTCGTCGTCCGCATGTGCGGCAATCGCGACCGAACCGGTCTTCAGATCAAATCCAGCATGGATTCCCCCACCGGTCATTGAGGTGAGGGCGGGAATCCACTTTTCACCGACGCGCGCTTCCAGATAGGCGAGCGCCAGTTTCGCCTGGACCCATTGCGGCCCGCGGAGCACGGCGCGAACTTGCTCAAGCTCCTCGATCTTTTCGCGCAAGGGATGTTCGAGAACCCGTTCGACCAACTTGCCGGGACCGGCGACATGCACAAAGAGGGTCGTATCACGCGGAAAAAGCGCGGCACCGGCAAGTGCTTCGTTGTCGGCGGCCGGTTGGCTTGACGTGTCCGTTTGGAGCGCCTCAACCCGATCGGTGGCAAAAACTAGGGCCAGCGTGGCGACGATCGCCGTCAACCTTCGGGCAACCCGACTCGGAGCGGGACATGTCCGGTGTTCGCAAAGGACAAAATGGAACGTTCTCATGCAAGCACCCAAAGGGAAATCAAGGTAATCCAGCGCGACGCGCGTCATCAAGAGCCAAGGGTATCGTCAGTACATACCGGCTCCGCGCCGCTCCAGTTGCAATAAAACCTGTGTTGTTCGGAATTCGTGCCGGGATTGCAGTCCACCGTCCGGTATTGACCCTGCTCGGTGCAATGTCGCGGCCGCCTACATTCTACCTGCGGACCCGCTTCCCTCAGGAGAACCCTTGTGGAACGGGACCGTAGTGTTCTGTCTGTCGGCGTGTTGGAACTGCTTGTGAATACTCGCTGCCGGACTTTGACGAAAGGACTTGCGGCCAGTCACTTTGGCCTGAAGACGACGAGCATCACGTGGCTGCGCAGGCATCTCAACTGGGGCGTCCCGCTGGGCGCGGTTCTGACGCTCGCCATTTCCCTCGTCTATCACTTCGACAGCACCCACCGCCACGATCTGATCGAGCGGCTATTGATGATCGCGGCGATCATCGTTTTGGCGGCATTTTTCAGTCGCATTTTCCACCCCCAGTCCGGAGTGCTTGCCAATGCACTTTCGCGCCGCCAGTCGGCATGGGTTTCGCAGACCGCCTTTCTCTGGTACCGCGCGCTGGTGGCGCTGCCGCTACTGTTCGGTCGGCTGACCTTTATTGTCTATTACTACACGTCGCTGATTTTTGTTGACCCGGGCGTGGGCGACAGTTGTGTTGCTGCTGGCGCTGGCCCACGGAATGCTGGCGCGTCTGATTCTGGTGCGGC
>JBGTFW010000164.1:0-18243 GCA_041747075.1 Pirellulaceae bacterium | reverse complement strand
CTCAGGCTGGTAATCATCGCCAAAATAACCAACCTGGTCCTGCACGTTTTCCTGATTGAAAACGCCGTAGCGCCAGTTGTAGCAGAGATCGCGAGAGTAACCGCTGCTCGAAATTCCCAGTCGCCGCGCGTCCTGGTTGAATGCCTCAATCGCAAATGGGCGTTCAAGAAATACGTTGTAACGGCTGCTGTTGAGATGATCGAGTCCGTAGGGCCGCTTGTGATTTCCGATCGTCAGCGTGTTGAAGAGCGGCAGATGCTCGAAACCCAGGTAGGCGTCACGGTACTCGACGTCGTTGCCGCCCGCGAATTCGATCTCGATCTTGTAAAACATGTTGTCGTCGATATCACCGGCGACCCCGAATCGAAGGCGGCGGAAAATGAAACGATCGCGCGGGTCTTCCCCCTCAAGCGTGTCGATCCCGTCCGCTTCCGAGGCAAAGTGCCAATAATCCAGGTGGATGCGGCCCGAAAGCTTCATCCGATTGTCGCCGTGGCCGCTGACCACATAGTCGTCCAGCGAATCCTCGACTTCGCCAATCTGTTCGAGGCTCTTCTTGACATCTCCCTCGACTGCGTCAAACCGGTCGACAAAGGTTTTTTCCTCCTGGTCCTTCTCAAGCCCCGTCACGAACTCCTCAATCGACTTGAGTCGCGCGTTGTGATCGTCAAGGGTCTTGGCGAGCGCCTGATCATCGGTCTCGTCCTCCTGCGGCCGATCGCCGAATGTTGCAAACGCCGCGGGCTGAACTTCTGGCGAGTCATCCGCAAGTGGATAACCCTGGCCCAGCGCCTGGGAAGTCAAGAGAAGCATGGGGAACAGCGAAAAAGAAGTCGCCAATCGTGCCAACCGGATCTGGAATAACATTTCCTGTTCCTTGCGGAATGAACCACTTGGTTCTGTAAGTGCAGTTATTCCTGATTTCGGTTATCGTCCGGTAATTCCTTGATTGCCGATTCGTCACAACGGTCCTTGTACGCGGATTTCGCGGGTCGTGCGCCCCTGCAATCGTTAAATCTTGCCTCGCTTGCCATCGATTCGTTCAGGAAGTGCCCGGCGGGCGGGGCCCGTTCGGCGGGCGAGGCCCGTTCGGCGGGCGGAGCCGGTCTGCTATCAAGTCCGCCAGTTTCGCGAGGTCCGCTTCGGAGAGCCGCTTCGAGAGAGCATCGATTCGCCCGGTTGCACGTTCGTGGGCCGGGTCGGCGACTCGTGGAAACGCACGTTGCTCGACTCCGTTCGCTTCCCATGTGTCGCCGAACGCCTCATGTCCACACACGTTGCAACCGGCGTTCAGACCATGAATTCGCGTGTCGCTAAATCCCCAAAGCTGCTTGTACTCAAGCAGCTCGCGACAGTGCCGATCGTCGAAACGATGAATGCTTCCCAGTTGTCTGGCGAGGATGAGCGACCGGCAATAGGCGTCGAGAATATCGGTGAACCAGAAGGCCAGTTCCATCGTGGCACCAAAGCTGACCGTTCCGTGATTGGCCAGCACGATCACCCTCGATTCGCGGACAAACGGAACAATCGATTCGGCAAATTGCCGCGAGCCAGGCGTTTCATATTTCGCCATCGGGACTTCACCGAGAAAGATTTCGACTTCGGGAAGTACACATTGCGGGATTGGCTCGCGGGCGATTGCGAACGCCGTCGCATGAGGCGGGTGACAATGGACCACCGCGTTCACGTCCGGTCGCTGGCGGTAAACCTCCAGATGAAGCAGAATTTCGCTCGATCGTTGCTGAACGCCGTCGAGTTGATGTCCGGAATGATCGACCACGCACAGATCGTCGGGCGTGAGAGTCCCTTTGCTGTGCATCGTCGGCGTGCAGAGAAACGTTTCGTCGGACAACCGAATCGACAAATTGCCGTCGTTTGCCGCCGCAAAGCCACGTTGATGAAGCTGGCGTCCGAAATCGCAAATCTGCTCGTGAGGGTTCACCTTGGTTCCAGTTTTGCAGAAATGGGCTGGGAAAACCGGGGCGGGGGTCTCGAAACTCAGGATGTTCGATTGCAAAATACACGATATCGCACGGACCGCCAGTCCCACGGGGCTGGTACGACGGGGTTGGTGCGCGAATTCAAGCCTGAAGCGCGAGCGAGTGAACGCCCCAATACAAGCACGAAGCGCGAGCAAGTGAACGCCCCCCAATCGGTCTCGTTGACGGCAACGGCATTGCGATTACCCTTACGTTGTATTCCGTCGCGATGCGAACCAAAGGTCTTGCAATTCAAAAAACCCTGACAGGTGGAAAATGAGAAACCTCCGGCACGGCCCTCGCTGCGTGACGACCTCGATTCTCCGTTCGATTCTTGCGATCCTCGCGGTCGTCACATCGACCGTTCTGTCTCCTGGACCGCTTGTTGCCCAGGAAGCGGTCCCGGAAAGTGAGGCCTCCGGGATCGCGGGCCTCGAAGCGCACGAGGCATTTCTTGAGACGCTTATGGAAGAGTCCTCCGACCAGGCGTTAGCCCGCATGGACGACCGGCTTCTTGAACTGGTTGACGGACCCGTGTTGATGATGTTGATGAAGGCGGTTCAGGAGAATCTTGGCGAAGTCAAAGAGGCCAAAATCATCAAAAGCGAGGAGTGGGACCATGAGGGCGAAACCATGGTGCGGACGGTTTCCGAAGTTTCGTTTGAACAAGGCACGGGAACCCTTTCATTGACCGTCGGTCCGGACGGCAAGGTCCTCGGATTTGACCTGAAGTCCGGCAAGATCACGGACTGGCTGAAAGAGCCAGCGGACAAATCCGTTTACCAGCAAGGCAGCGAACACTTTATCCGTCTGTTCCTCGACGGAGAGGTCGACAAGACTTTCGAGATGATGCACGCTTCGTTGCGCGAGGCGGTTCCCCGTAGCGAACTGGAAGGGATGATTGAACGAGTTCGCGCGACAAACGGTGATTTGGAGGGTGTCAAATTCGCCGACGACGCATGGGAAGTCCAGGATGGCCTGCCTACCTTGTTGCTCAACTTTGACGTTGAGTGCGAAAACAGGGTGGCGACTTGTGAAATGAAAATCCAGTTTGTCGGAATGCAGGGTCAGATCACCGGCTTTCATTTCCAGTAGTTTTTGGATCAGCCGTTGAGCGGGTGTAACCGGCAATCCGGTTCCACTGCGAACTGGCAGTTCGCACTACGGTTCGCACTACGGTTCGCACTACGGTTCGCACTACGGTTCGCACTACGGTTCGCACTACGGTTCGCACTACGGTTCGCACTACGGTTCGCACTTCGGTTGGCGGGGACTTACAGGTCAAAACGGAAGGTCTTGCACGCCAACCGCCACAGCCGCTGGCCAATGGTCAGGTGGCCCGTTCTCACTCGTGCCAGACCCGTCGCGCCGCTTTCGACGTAGGGCCCGCAATGCGGCAACTTCACGCGAACTTCGTAGGTCGTGCTGACCGGGACGTCGCGTCCTCCTTCGTCGGTCGTCGTGAGCAGGTCTCCCCCGCGACGGCTGTCCAGTCCTCGCGGCACGTACCGCATTTCAACCGGCGAAATGACGTCAATGGTCGATTCAAGCAAGCCACCCGGGGATTGCCGAAACCACAGCCGGACATCGTTGCCACTGGCGACAAATTCGATGTCCGACTGGTCGATCGCAAGAATTGCCTCGGTCCCCTCTCCCTCGGGCGCGATTGTGCAGACGATCGTGCCCGACTCCAGCCATGCTCCGGTGTTCCGCGATTCCAGCGGGTGGCCGTACCAGGCAGCCAGGCGTCCCGATTGTTCGTCGTCTTCCCGCGCCGTCCACGCGGCGGAGACCACCCTTCCCTCAATCGGCGCGCGGACCGTCATCAATTCGACGTTTCGCCGGTGTTGTTCCAGTTGGCGCGCGACGGCGTCCCGTGACGCCTCGGCCGATTCAATTTCCCGCGCCGAATTTGGATTGAAACTTGCCTGAAACGCGACGATCCGGTGCCGCACGTCAGCTATGGCCAGTTCGCCTTCAAGCGAAACGGTTCGCGCTTCCAGATCGGGGCTGGCCAACTGGACCAGCGGCTGGCCGACAACCACCCGGTCGCCCGGTTCCACAAGTATCCGCCGTAATGCTCCAGCGGCTTCGACGTAAACGGGTGACGCATCGCGCGGCTGGGTGACGAACCCGCAACGAATCTCGTGGGGAACAGGAATCGCGAGAATCCCGGCCAGGACCGCGATGACAAGGCCGGCGGTGATTGCGGCACGAGAAGGCTTCATGGTGGATATTCTTCCAGGGGTTTTCAGGAACCGAAACAATTGCACCAGCGGAGTTCCGACGAGTCCATAAAGCGCCAGCACCGCGATTGCCTGGCCCACAAGCCGCAATCCATACGGTTCGAGCAATCGATAGAGGAACCAGAAAATTGAAAGGGTGATGATCCAGCGCCACGCCACCGCGGCCAGACTGTAACATGCGAACAGCCAGCGGTGTCGCACCGGCATGAACGGGTCGGGTGCTGATTCAATGCCAAGCCCCCATCGAGTGGCGGCCCGCGCCAGCACGCGCGATGACTTTTGACGCAGGTTTGGAACCTCGATCAGGTCCGACAGGATATAGTAGCCGTCATAGCGCATGAGCGGGTTGGCGTTGAAGAGGAGAGTCGACACCGAGCAGACGACGACGATGTTGAGAGCCACCGTGTTGAAGAAACCCGGTTCGCTGAACCACCAAAGAAAGACGCACAGCGATGCAAGGACGAATTCGACGTACATGCCCGCGGCGGCAATCGCGGCGCGCTTCCATTTACTCTTGAGCATCCACGAATCGCTGACATCGCAATAGAGGCATGGCATGAGAACGAGAAACATCACTCCCATTCCGTGGCAGTGGCTTCCCATCCGCTTGCAGGCCAGTCCGTGCCCCAGTTCGTGCAGCACCTTCGTCGTCGCAAGCACGATCCCCAGCAATATCCAGTTGCCGCCCGAGAAAAACAGGTCAAGCGACGGGAGCCTTGCCTGAAACGACTCGAAATTCACGATGAGCAGCGCCAGTGACGCAATCATCATCGTAACGCAAGCCGCAACGGCCGGCCCACTGAATATCCAGCCGACCCGCCGGTTCAGCCACGTCAGCAACCCATCCGGGTCAAAGCCGCGGAGTCGGATCGCGAGAATGCCTGAAAGCGCCGCGCGGCGAACGCGACGACGATTGCGGACTTCACGATTCAACAAACGAAGAGATTGTCCCGGTGCGTCCGAAATGAGCAGGCAGCTACGATACAACGATCCAATGAACTGAAAAAGTTCTCCCGGTGTGATTTTTTGCGGCGCGAAGCAGGCCGCGAATTCCCTCCGTACCTGGTCCGCGCTGCGACGCCCGTCGAGCATCCGCAGGATCGCGTACTCCTCCGCCTCGAATCGGTAAAAACGCAGCGACACCGGATCGCGCGCCACGAAATATTCCCGGCCTTGCCACGTCTGTGGCACAAATCGCAGGTCGGCGCGCATGCGGACTCCGAGCGGTCGGCTTGAGCTGGCGACGATCGATGAAAGTGGGCCCATAACACGGCGCGGGGAATCAGCAGGGAAAGTACAGGAACCGGCGCGAATCTGTAGCAAATTGGCGCATTCGGCAACAGGCCGATTCACTCGCGAATTCACGTAACTCAACTGTCGGCGGAGCGTGAGCGGGGACTTGGCAGTCGGCGTCGGCGATTCGTATAATCCTTGCCTTGCATCATTACGAACTGGCAGTTCGTCCCACGATAACCACGAACTGGCAGTTCGTCCCACGCGTTTTGATTCCGTTAATGCGGCCGATGAGCACCGTTGTTCCCAATCCGGTTCCCCTGCCGCACTCCGTGGCCGACGAGCGCGTTCTCGTGCTCGATTTCGGCGCGCAGTACGCGCAACTAATCGCGCGCCGCGTTCGCGAACAGAATGTCTTTTGCGAGATTGTCCGGCACGACATTCGCGCCGACCGGATTCGCGAACTTCAGCCCAGGGGGCTAATCCTTTCGGGTGGTCCGCGCAGCGTTTACGACGCCGGCGCGCCGCGGCCGGACCCTCATATCTTTGACCTGGATATTCCCGTCCTCGGGATTTGCTACGGGATGCAACTGATTTGCGACGCGATGGGGGGGCGCGTCGAAAGTACGTCGACTCGCGAGTTCGGACGCGCGATCTGTACGGTCACCAGTCGCGACGAGTTGCTCGCCGGATGGGAGGCGGAAAACGAGGTCTGGATGAGCCACGGGGATCAGGTTCATTCCGTCTCGGACGATTTTCTAACGCTCGCCCGGACGCCGACATGTCCCATCGCGGCCGTCCGCCATGTTTCGAGACCCCTGTATGGATTGCAGTTCCACCCGGAAGTCACGCACACTCCGCGGGGCGGCCGACTGCTCGATAACTTTCTCAAGTCGATTTGCCAATGCGAGGGACGCTGGAACATTTCGGATTTCGCGGAAGCGGCCGTGGTCGAACTTCGCAACCGCATCGGTGACGATCGCGTCATTTGCGGGCTTTCCGGGGGCGTCGATTCATCGGTCGTCGCGGCGCTGCTCTATCGCGCGGTGGGGACACAACTGACGTGCATCCTCGTTGACAATGGCCTGCTGCGCAAAAACGAACTGGAATCCGTCGTCTCCGAGTTCACGGGACATTTCCAGACCGACTTGCGGGTGATCGACGCGCGAGAGCGGTTTCTCAAGGCGCTGGCGGGTGTTGAGGAACCGCAGGAAAAACGCCGCCGCATCGGACACACGTTTATCGATTGCTTTCGCGAGGCCGCGCTCGGTATCGAGGGGGCGAGGTTCCTCGCGCAAGGGACCCTTTACCCGGACGTCATCGAAAGCGGGGCCGCCGCCGATGGACCCGCGGCGACCATCAAGATCCATCACAACGTCGGCGGCCTCCCGGACGAGCACGGGTTCGAGTTGATTGAACCGCTTCGCGACCTGTTCAAGGACGAAGTGCGGCGGCTCGGACTGGAACTCGGCTTGCCCGAATCGATCGTTTGGCGGCACCCCTTCCCCGGACCAGGTCTCGCCGTGCGCTGTCTTGGCGACGTCACCGATGAACGGCTGGAAATCCTTCGCGAAGCGGACGCGATCCTGATTGAGGAAATTCATGCGGCGGGCCTCTATCGCAAGACGTCGCAGGTCTTTATCGTGCTCCTGCCCATCCGCAGCGTCGGCGTGATGGGCGACGAGCGGACCTACGAAAACGTGGCGGCCATTCGCTGCGTCGATACCGACGATTTCATGACGGCGGACTGGACGCGGCTCCCATGGGATTTGCTCGCGCGGCTGTCGACGCGAATCATTAACGAAGTCGCGGGCATCAATCGGGTTTGCTACGACATCAGCAGCAAGCCGCCCGCGACGATCGAGTGGGAATAATCAAATTGAATCTTCATGAGCAAGCAATATATCTTCACGATGACCGGGCTGGTGAAAAAGCACGGGCAGCGCGTCGTCCTTAACGACATCTGGCTCTCCTTCTTTCCCGGCGCGAAAATCGGCGTGCTCGGACGCAACGGATCGGGAAAGAGCACGCTGCTGAGAATCATGGCGGGTCTCGACCGCGATTTTGACGGCGAGGCGCGGCTGACCGACGGATTCACCAGCGGATTTCTCTCGCAGGAACCGCAACTCGACCCATCGCTCGACGTGTGGGGAAACGTCCAGCAAGCTGTCGCCAACCGCCGCGCGCTGGTCGACGAGTACAACGCGCTCGCCGCCAGGTGTGGCGAAGACCTCGCCGAGGACGCCATGCAGAAAGTCTATGACCGAATGGCGCGCGTCCAGGACAAGATCGACTCGACCAATGCGTGGGAACTTGACCGGGAAATCGAAGTTGCCTTCGAGGTCATGAACTTGCCGGAGCGCGACGCCGATGTGGCTCGATTGTCGGGCGGCGAGAAACGCCGCGTCGCGCTTTGCAAGCTGCTTCTCATGAAACCGGACCTGCTCCTCCTCGACGAGCCGACCAACCATCTGGACGCTGACAGCGTGTTGTGGCTTGAACGGACGCTGCAGGAATATCATGGTACGGTTGTCGCAGTGACGCACGACCGTTATTTTCTCGACAACGTGGCGGGCTGGATTCTCGAACTCGACCGGGGTGCCGGCCATCCCTTTCAGGGAAATTACTCGTCCTGGCTGGAGCAAAAACAGGCACGGCTCGCCGTCGAGGAAAAGCAGAACGAGGCGCGGCGCAAGAGCCTGCAACGCGAACTCGAATGGATTCGCATGGCGCCCCGCGCCCGTCAGGCGAAGAGCAAGGCCCGAATTGCCGCTTACGAAAAAATGGCAGCCGAGAGGTTTACGGAACAATCTGACGAATTCGAAATCCAGATTCCGCCCGGCAAGCACCTTGGCGACACCGTGATCGTCGCCGAGAACCTGTCCAAGGGTTACGGGGACCGCAAGTTGATTGAGGGCCTCAATTTCAATTTGCCGCCAGGCGGGATCGTCGGTGTGATCGGACCCAACGGTGCCGGTAAAACGACGCTTTTTCGCATGATTATCGGCGACGAACAACCCGATTCCGGCACGTTACGGCTCGGTGAGACCGTCGAGCCGGGATACGTCGATCAGTCGCGCGACGCGCTGGAACCGGACAAGACGGTTTACCAGGAAATATCGGGCGGCCATGATACACTGGAAATGGGCGGGCGCAAGATCAACGCGCGGGCGTATGTCAACCGCTTCAACTTTCGCGGCGCTGACCAGGAGAAAAAAGTCGGTGTGCTGTCCGGCGGCGAGCGGAATCGGGTCCATCTGGCCAAATTGCTCCGTCGCGGGTCGAATGTCCTGCTGCTGGACGAGCCAACGAACGACCTCGACGTCGACACACTCCGCGCGCTGGAGGAAGCGATTCTGAACTACGTCGGCTGCGTCGTGGTGATTACCCATGATCGCTGGTTTCTCGACCGGATCGCAACGCATATCCTTGCGTTCGAGGGGGACGCCACCGTTCACTGGTGCGAAGGGAACTACCAGACGTATGAACAACAGCGGCGCGAACGGCTGGGAATCCGCGAAGGCGAGCCGGTCCGCTTCCGGTACAAAAAACTCGTTCAGGGGTGACCCGTCGTGTCAGGACAGGTGGGCCGATTGCAGCGCGGCGAGGACCGCCGCCGCCTTGTTGCGCGTTTCAGCAGCCTCCGAGGCGGGGTCCGAGTCGAACACCACGCCGGCACCGGCCTGAACGTGCGCCTCGTGATCGGTCACCAGCGCCGCGCGAATGACAATGCAGTTCTCCATGTCACCGTTGCCGAGCAGGTAACCGATCGCGCCACCGTAATGGTCGCGCCGCGCGCGCTCGATTTCGCGAATCAGTTGCATCGCCCTGACTTTTGGCGCACCGGTCAGCGTCCCCATGTTCATGCACGCCTGCCAGGCGTGAAGTGCATCCAGCTCTCGCCGGAGTTGGCCGACGACCCGAGACACCAGGTGCATGACGTGGCTGTAACGGTCCACTTTCAGCAACCGCGCGACATGCCGGGACCCCGCCTCGCAAATTCGCGCGAGGTCATTCCGTGCGAGGTCAACCAGCATCAGGTGCTCGGCCATCTCCTTGGCGTCGGAGCGCAATTCCAGTTCGATCCGTGAATCGAGGTCCGCGTTGATCGAACCGTCGGGATGCTTGCCGCGCGGCCGCGTTCCGGCGATCGGGCAAATCTCAACCTGGCGAGTCGCCGCGTCAAATCGAATCGCCATTTCGGGCGATGCACCGAACAGCGTAAATTCCTCGTCCGCGAGAAAAAACATGTACGGACCAGGATTGAGTTTCCTCAACCGGCGGTAGGCGCGCAGCGGATTGGGGCAACGAATTGTAAATGAACGCGAGGGAACGATCTGGAAGACTTCACCGCGAATGATCTCGCCTTTGAGGCGTTCAACGATCGTCGCGAACTCCGCATCGGACCGATTGGCGCGAACTTCATCGTCGACCGCCTCGCAAGGGGGCAGGTCGAGCAAGCTGAGGTTCCTGCACCGCGAAGCGGCGTCGTCGATCTCGGCTTCAACCGCCTGGCGATCGCCCGCGTCGGGACGATTGTAAAAATAACTTCCAGTGAGACGTCCCGTCTCGGCCTGGTGATCCAGGTGAATCAGATGCTCCGCAACGAAAAAAACGTAATCGGGACATTGCGCCATGCCGTTGACCGGCGGCAGCGGCTCAAAACATTCGACAAGGTCATATCCGAAGAGTCCTCCGGCAAAAAGCGCTTCGCGAATCGTCGAATTCACGCGAACACATTCAATCAGTTCGCGGAGCGGAGTCAACACGGAGGGTGCCACGAGCCGCTCGTCTTCGTCAAGGGACGAGTCGGGCAACGGCCACTCGGTCGTGAATGCCCATGAGGCCGTTTGACGAGTCGGCAAGTCCGCGCGGGAAATGTTCGCGGCAAGCCGGCTCGCCAGAGCTTCCAGCAATCGCCGCCCGTTGTCCGTCAGCGCAGTCACAGTGACGAGGCGGCCTTCACAGCGAAGACTGAGTGCGGCGCGGGTCATGAGAAAGCTGTTCAAATGTCGCTTGCTGTCGATTTCCGCTGACTCAAGCAGCAAACTGCCCGGCCTTGCTCCCGCCAAATGGTGAAACAGCAACACGGGGTCCCGGTACTCGATCTCGCGCGTGATCGATTCGAGTTGAACGGAATCTGGCATGTGCCGGAAGGAATAATAACTCAACGATCGATGTGGGTCGTCGAAGGTGTCAAGCCCCCCCGCGGCTACGCATTCGTTCACGGCGCCCGTAAACCGCACGCGCTAGCGTCGGGCCCGACGAACAAGGACAATCCTTGATAGACCAGGTTACCAAATCTAAACCATTCACCTCCTCTTTGAAACGCGGGAAAACGACGTGCCGGAAATTTTTCAGGTCGACGCCTTCACCGACCAGCCTTATTCGGGAAATCCGGCGGGCGTCTGTTTGCTCAGCGCACCGGCGGAAACGGACTGGATGCGGAATGTCGCGGCGGAGATGAACTTGTCGGAAACGGCGTTTGTTTATCCAGAGAAGGGCCAGTTTCGACTTCGCTGGTTTACGCCCCAGGTGGAAGTCGAATTGTGTGGCCACGCGACGCTCGCGACCGCACACGTCTTGTGGGAAACCGGCGCGGTTGGCGGCAAGACCTGCGAGTTCCTGACGCTCAGCGGATTGCTTGCCGCGACACGGACCGACGGTGGAATCGAACTCGACTTTCCGGCGTTACCTCCGCGCGAAGCCGATCCGCCCGACATGATCGCCGCGGCGCTCGACGTCGATCCGGTTTGGGCGGGTCTCTCCCGCCACGATTGGCTGATCGAGGTGGACTCGCCGGATACGGTTCGACGACTCAATCCCGATTTTGCGAAACTGCGCGAGCTCGACGTTCGCGGTGTTATTGTCACGGCCTCTGGCGACGGCAAGCCGCATGATTTTGTCTCGCGATTTTTTGCGCCGGGCGCGGGAATCAACGAGGACCCCGTGACCGGTTCGGCCCATTGCGTTCTGGGACCCTACTGGCAGGGAAAGATGGGCAAGTCGCGTTTCAATGCCTGGCAAGCGTCACCCAGGGGCGGAGGAATGACGGTCACAGTCCACGGCGATCGTGTTCTCCTGCAAGGCAACGCGATCACAATGATGCGTGGCCAGTGGCTGAGATAGTCGGAAGTCACGTAGCCGAGTCTCACGTAGCCGAGTCTCACGTAGCCGAGTCTCTCCGAGACTCGGACTCCCAAACAGCGTATTTTTAAACAGCGTTTTTTAAATGGTGTTTATTAAACAGCGTCTCGGAGAGACGCTGCTACGGGAGTCGCTGCTACGAGTAGTTCGATGACCTTCGCGGCGACGTCGATGCCGGAAACGCGCGCGAGCTGCCGCCAGCCCGGTACGCCATTGACCTCGAGAACGAATGGTTGCAACGCCTCGTTGTACACCAGATCGACGCCCGCGATGGTCGATCCGGTGGCTCGCGCCGCCGCAACGGCAAGTTCCACTTCGTGATCGGCCGGCGCGTGAGTGGTGCAGGTCGCGCCGCGGCTTGCGTTGGTACGCCAGTCGGACGAATTCTCGCGCTTCATGCCCAGCACGATGTCACCCAGCACCAGCAGCCGAATATCGGCACCCGCGTGCTGGATGAATTCCTGTGCGTAGACAATCCCTCCCAGATTGAGCACGGCGCGAATCGCACGGTGCACCATCTCCACGTCGGTCAGTCGAATGAGGCCTCGCCCTTCCCCTCCAAAAACGGGCTTGAGCACAACGTCGCCGCCCAGACTTTCGAATGCCTCGATCGCCGCATCGACCGATTGGCAAACGCGGGTTTCCGGAACTGGCAGCCCCGCTTCGCGAATCAATGCCAGCGTAAGGTACTTGTCGATGGCGATTTCCAGGGATCGCGGCGAATTGACAACGGTGGTACCCGTCGCTTGCCACCGCGCCAGCAAGTTCATCTGGAAAATGATTTGCTCCAGCGTGCCGATCGGCATGCCGCGAACCAGGATGGCGTCAAATGTACGATTTCGGACACCTGCCTGTTCGGTTTTGCCGACTTCCGCTTCAAGGCTCGACCAGCGGACAAATTCGACCTCGTGGTCCGCGGCCGCGAGCGTCAGTTCGTCCATCGACCCGTTGGGGCGAGTACCGAGGATGGCGATTCGCATCGATGGCGTCGTGGGGCTTGTAAGAATTACATCTTCCGGCGGTTTGGGGATTTTGATATACGGCTACCCTTCCCGCAACGACGGAGGACTTTCGACCCAATGTTTGACAGCCAATTTTGCTCGCTTGCCTCGATCACGTTTCTTGTCCAGATACTCGGAATTGCCCTTGCGGTCGCATTTCGACTGAGGCGACCAGGTAGTCTGTTGAACCACGTGGGCCTGTGTCTGGGAATTTTATTGATGGCGGCGTCCGCGTTCGTTTGCTTGCGGGTCGATATCCCGACCGGCCTTTTCCAGGGCGTCGCGCTGGTCGGCGTTGCCATCGCGACAACGTGGCACCTGACCGAGCCGAAGTCGGCGGGCTTCTGATAACGCGAAATTAAGGGCGAAGTGCCAGTTCGCCGGAATTATGTGAAGTTGTGCGAACTGCCATTCGCACTCGTCATTAGCCGAATATCCTGCGTCGTCGTCAGACTCGGCGGGGATGGCTAGCAAGCCGCGTTTGCTTGCATAATCGGCGGACGGGGAATTTTCGCGAAGATTGATAAAATCCAAAAAAACCTGCCCGGTTCCCCAGCGACTTTTCCGAAAACAATTACCGGGTTCGACTTCGGTCGGCCGTTTGGGGGGGAATCAAGGTGTGCGATACTCGCACGATGGGCGTGCGCTTCTGGCACGGCGATCGTTCCGCAAAACGATTCGCATTTCTCCACGACCGGCGGGTCCAGGTCGGATTGCGGCTCATCAGGATCGCCTCTTTCGAGGATCGCCTGGCGTCGAGTCGCAAGAACATACAAAGTAAGCATCTGGCCGGTTTCGCTGAATCAATTGACCCGGATTCCGAAGCCTTTAGTGGCCGGTTCGCAAATGGTCAACGCAATTTTCTCAGGAGGGGAACAAATGCGACGTTTATTGCTGGGGTTGGTGGTTGCCGTGGCAACACTGGTCCCGAACTTCGCAATGGCGAACGATCAGGCGATCGCGCGCCATATCATGTCCAGGCTTCAACTGGAACAGCAGCGCGGTGCCTTGAAGGGTTTCCATGTCGACATGCGCGTCGATCAGGGAACGGTCTGGTACCAGGGGTTCGTTTCATCGCAGGACCAGAAGGACCTGATCCTGCGAACGGCCCAAGAAGCGGCCAATCTCGGAGTCGTTCAGGTCGTTGACGACATCACCGTACGAAGCGGTGACGAACCCATGGCCCAGCAGACTACATTCGTCCAGGAGGACTATTCGGCTCCGCCGATGCCTGCCAGCCAAATGCAGCCGCGGATGAACATTCCGTCACCGTCGAATCAGCACCAGGTTCCCGCCCGCCAGGCTTCCCAGCCGATGGGCCGGCAGGACATGGTCATGGGAGCCCCGGGCGTTCCGATGCCCATGAATACCCAAGGTGCCCCGATGCCGATGAACGCCCAGGCACCACTGCCGGTGGGGGGCGATTCGCCGAATTTGCCGGGTTATGCCTGGCCATGCTACGCGGCTCATCCGAACTATGCAGCCGTGACGTACCCCGGACAATACTCGGCCTCGACCTGGCCGTACATCGGTCCCTTTTACCCTTATCCACAAGTTCCGCTGGGATGGCGCAAAGTCACCCTGCAATGGGACGACGGCTGGTGGTGGCTCGATTTCAACAACTGCCCTCGCTAATTCCACGAAGCATCGTTGACCATCAAGAACCCTCGCCGGTACCCGCACCGGCCTGGGTTTTTTCATTTAGTTGGGCCTCTGCGGACCTTATTGGGGCCGGACTCTCCGCTGCCCGTTTTTCGGTCCCGCGGAGCGTCACATCGACGTCGGCACCTGCAAGCAGAGCAACGTCTCAACGTGAGCCGCCGGTATCGCACGGACGAACCGAAGGTCGCAGGGAGTGCTGTCATCGTGGATCGCCCGCGGTTTGCCCCGGAAAAACCCTTTTCAGCCGAAATACCCGAAAGTTCCGCACAGATTAACACGATAAGTAATCCTGTAAGTACATCCACCAGCAAGGGTACTGAATATGGCTCGCAAACAACTGGCGATGGTGATGGCGGTTCTCGCCGGGGTAGTGGCACCCGGGCTGACCGGATGTATTCCGGTGACGCCGTACAAGCACAAGAGCTTTGAAGACAAGTTCTACGTGCATGAACGCTACGCCCGCGTTCCCATCCTTGGCCCACTCATTCCGGGAGGTCCGGTCACGGCTCTCGATCCGCCTTCGGACGACGAAGTCTGGTGGGCCCTCGAGCGCGCTCGTCCGGTTCAGGGTGGATTCCCTTTCCTTCACGAAGTTCAGCGGAACAACGTGCGGATGGTCAAGGACAAGATCGCGGACTACATCGATCCGCCGCGCGTGATCCCGCTGATCGGTCCGGCCCAATTGCATCACGCGCATTACAAGTGCACGATTTACATGAGCGAACGAGTCATTGTCGGCTGGCCTTACCGGCACATGCTGAATGACGAGGATGTCGTTGAAGTCGTCTACCTCGATCACAACCACTTCCACATGGTCGGCAACGTCGACACCCAGCCGTCGGGCCAGTATTGAGCGACGACAACCGGCTGGTGGGAATTCATTGAAGGGCCGCGGAGCTAATCCGCGGCCTTTTTTCGTTTTGAAGCGTGTCGTTTGTAGTTCCGAACGTGGAACGAACTGCCAGTTCGTGGGTCACGCCGCGAACGTGGAACGAACTGCCAGTTCGTTTGTCACTCCAAACGAATAGAGCACGCACTCATCGCGATTAGTCGCCGGATCGCCCGTCCGAAGCGCTCAAACCCGCCAGCTTGAGCAAAAAAGCGTACCGAAAGGCCGTCTCATGATACTGGTCGAACCGCCCCGAAGCACCACCGTGACCCGCCTCCATGTTCGTCTTGAGCAACAACAGGTTTTCCCCCTTCCAGTGGTCTCGCAGCCGCGCGACCCATTTGGCCGGCTCCCAGTATTGTACCTGGGAATCGTGCAATCCGGTCGTCACGAGCAGATTGGGATACGCGCGGTCGACCACGTTGTCGTAGGGTGAGTACGAAAGCATGTAGTCGTGGAATTCCTGCTCGTTGGGATTTCCCCACTCGTCATATTCGAACGTCGTCAGCGGAATCGTATCGTCGAGCATCGTCGTCACAACATCGACAAACGGCACGTCGGCAATCACACCGTCATACAACTCAGGCGCGAGATTAACGACCGCGCCCATCAGCAACCCGCCAGCGCTGCCGCCTCGCGCATAGAGCCGCTTCGGATCGGCATAATGGTTTTCAATGAGAAAGCGGCCCGCATCGATGAAATCGGTGAAGGTGTTTTTCTTTTGGAGCAACTTCCCGGTTTCGTACCACTGCCGGCCCATCTCCTGGCCGCCGCGAACATGGGCAATGGCAAACACAAATCCGCGATCAAGCAACGGAAGCAACGCGACCTGAAACGACGGGTCGGTCGAATATCCGTAGGACCCGTAGGCATATTCCAGGCAGGGCGCGGTTCCGTCGATCGGCGTCGTGCGGTGCCAGACAAGCGAAACGGGGATATCGGTTCCGTCGCCGGCGGTCGCCCAGACCCGCTCGGTTCGGTAATCCTCCCGATCGAATCCGCCCAGCACCGGTTCTTCCTTGAGCAAGTGCCGCTCCCTGGTCCGCATGTTGAACTCGTACGTGCTGTCAGGAGTTGTCAGCGACGTGTATTCGTAACGCAGCCAGTCCGTCGACGGGTCGGGGACTGGCGAGGCGGAAACGACAAACGCCGGTTCCTCAAATGGCAAGTTGTAATCAACCGACCCGTCACGGGCGACAATCCGAAGTTGCGTCTGGGCATTCGACCGTTCCGTCAGGACGACGAAATCATCGAACAGGTCAAAGGCCTCAAGCAGTGTCTCCTCGCGGTGCGGAATGATTTCTTTCCACGCCGCGCGCTCGGGGTTCACTGACGGTGCCGTGAAGAGGCGAAAATTCGGCGCGTCGAGGTTTGATCGAATGTAAAACTGGTCGCCCAGGTGGTCGATCGAGTATTCGTGGTTCTCCTCGCGCGGAAGGAAAACGCGGAACTCGCTATCGGGGTCGTCCGCCGACAACATGCGCACTTCGGTACTGAGCGTCTGTGATGACACAACGAGAATATATTCGCGCGAACGGGACTTGTAGAGGAAGCAGTTGAATTCCTCATCCTGTTCCTCAAAGGCAACCGGGTCCTCCCCGGTCGGCGACCCCAGCTTGTGACGTTTGACGAGATAGGAACGAAGCGTTTGCGGGTCGTTTTGCGTATAAAAGACCGTCTGGCTGTCGTTGGCCCATTCCACCGAACCGTTGACGTCGCGGATCTCGTCGGGCAGCATGGCACCGGCTTCGAGGTCCTTGAAAACGAGCGTGTATTGCCGCCGCCCCACGTAATCAACGGCAAAGGCGAGCAGGCGATTGTCCGGGCTGACCTCCGCGCCCGCGACGTTACAGTACGACTTCCCCTCGGCGAGTTCGTTCACGTCGAGGATGACCTGTTCGCGGGCGTTTTCTTCCCCGGCGACGCGGCGACAGAGGATCGGATACTGGCTGCCTTCCTCAAACCGTGTGTAGTAGACGAAACCTCGATCCTCGTACGGGACGCTGGAATCATCCTGCTTGATGTGACCGACAATTTCGTCAAAAAGCTTCTCTTCAAGCTCCGCGACGTCGGCCATCACGGCGCGCGTGTATTCATTTTCCGCATTGAGATAGATGGTGACTTCCGGGTTGTCGCGTTCGTTCAGCCAGAAATACTCATCGGTGCGGACGTGGCCGTGACTCGTCAGTTCCCGCGGCAGCTTTTTTGCGCGCGGCGGCTGAAGGTCCTGCGCGCAGGTCGACGCCGCGAGGAAGCATTGAACAACAACAAGCAGCAACGCAAACGAGCGCAATTGTTTCACGAAAACCTCTCGATACCTTGAAAGCCTCATGGTCCCCCCACCGGCGGTCGGCAGAGCCTGGCTCCCAAATTAACGAGCGTGTCCGCGAATTGCAATTACGAAGAACGTTATGTGCTCGCCCGCGGTCGCGCCCTAAATCGACACTTCCGGCACCGATCCCTCGATCGGGACGTTCATCGGGCGATAACTCATCATCCGTACCCGATCCCGCGAATGCACTTCATAGGTAATCTGTCGCCAGTGGACGCGACGGATAAAGATTGAGCGAACCATCCACAAGCCGAATCCTGCCTGACAAACGGGAATGAGTAACGCGATTTTCAAGATGCGCGCCTTGCCCAGCCGATCCAGGTAATGCTGGTGGTCCGCTTCGTCCCGACGACTTTCGATCCGCTGAATGCCGCCGCGAATCGTCAACCAGGCCACCAGATTCAGGGCCACGTTGACCGTTATCGCCGCCACGCCGATCGTCACCGCCAGCCAGTCGCCCCAAATTACCGCCCATCCCGTCAGTCCCGCGGTGGCGGCGAAGCAACCCGCGAGAACCAGCATGTAAACAAACGTCTCGATAAAGGTTCGCTCGTAAAATCGTGACCACGTCAACATCCGGGGGACGTACTGGTTAACGTAGCCGACCGTGCAATTCTCCCGGTTCACCATGATGAGTTCGGGGTTGAACACGATATGCTTGCCAAGCGGCTTGAAGGCATCGCGAATCGGACCATCGTCGACGATCGACCGTTGCCAGATGTCGATCAAGCCCGACTGTTGAATATCGGACAAT
>JBGTFW010000163.1:0-2028 GCA_041747075.1 Pirellulaceae bacterium | reverse complement strand
ATGTCGAGCCGATGACCTGGGTGATTTTACCGATGTTTGGCATGGATTTCAGACCTTCGCTCACCCGGCACGCGGCCGGGCTGGGGCGGGTTTGGGGTTGGGGTTGCTTGTATGGTTTTCAGACCCTGGCTCACCCGGCACAGGGCCGGGCTGGGGTAGTTTTCGAGAAGTTTACATGGAACTGAATTCCGCAATCTTCAATCGTCAATCGTCAATCTTCAATCGATCATCCTTCCAGTGCTTCGACGCCGCCGATGACTTCCATGATCTCGCCGGTGATCTGCGATTGACGGGCACGGTTGTACGTCTGCGATAGATCCCTGATCATTTCGTTGGCGTTTTCCGTGGCGCTTTTCATGGCCACCATTCGGGCGACCTGTTCACTGACCGCCGCGTCAAGAAAACACTTGAACAGCTTGATCTTGAAGCTGGTGGGCACGATTTCTTCCAGAATGCTTTCCGCCGACGGAACAAATTCGTACAGCGGGTTGCTGGTCGCCTTGCCGGCCTTAACGTCGGAATCGACCGGCGTGTCAGAGCCCTCCAGGCTGCCCAGCGGCAGCAGGGTTTCGGTAATGATCTGCTGTCTCGCCACGGTAAAAAACTTCGTGTATGTCACATCCAAACGGTGTAATTCTCCCGCCGCATAGGCCCGCAGGTAACGTTCGGCGATTGTTTCGACTTCGGTGTAATGCGGTTGGTCGTCAAAATTCGTAAATGAATCGGCCATTTCGATCTTGCGAAACTTGAAGCCGGAAATTCCCCGCTTACCGCTCACTTCCAAGGCGACTTTTCCGATTTCACTCATCAGCTGCTCACGGGTTTTGACGCCCATCCGGATCGCATTGCCGTTGTAGCCGCCGCACAGTCCGCGGTTGCCAGTCAATACCAACAGGGTGGCGTTGTTGGTTACGTCGGGAGCCTCGAGCAGCGGGTGAGTCACTTCCAGACCGGCACGGGCCAGGTCGGAAACCACCGCCGTAATCCGCTGAGTGTAATCGTTGGCCGACGTCGCCCGGTCCATCGCTTTCTTGAAGCGCGCGGTCGCGATCAACTCCATCGTTCGCGTTATCTTCTTGATATTGCGAATGGATTTGCGTCGTTTATCGAGTGCTCTGGCGTTGGCCATCTACTTACAAATAAAAAATTTGGACGAAATGAAAATCTGGAACAGGACTATTTGAATGAACGATTGAATTCTTCGATGGTTTCGACTACCAGTTTGGTGGTTTCGTTGTCGGACTTTTTCATCGTGTCACCCTTGTCCTTGTTTTCGTTCAGGTTGTCCCAGACATTCTGTTTTTTCGAATGCACATGTTCCAGGAATTCGCGTTCCCAGCGTTGGACCTGGTTGACGGGGACCTTGTCGAGCCGACCGCTGGTACCGGCGAAAATGACCATGATCTGGTCGACAACGTTGAGTGGTCTGTATTGCGGCTGTTTGAGCAGCTCGACCATTCGATAGCCGCGATCCAGTTTCGCCTGCGTTACCGCATCCAGATCAGTTCCCAGTTGCGCAAACGCTTCGAGTTCGCGGAACGATGCGAGGTCCAGCCGCAATCCACCGGCAACGTTCTTCATCGCTTTAACCTGAGCCGCACCACCGACGCGTGAAACCGAGATACCGGCGTTCATGGCCGGTCGAACTCCGGAAAAGAACAGGTCAGGCTGCAGGTAGATCTGGCCGTCGGTGATCGAGATGACGTTGGTTGGAATATAGGCCGAGACCTCGCCTTCCTGGGTCTCGATGATCGGGAAGGATGTGATCGAGCCGCCTCCCAGCGCGTCACTGAGCTTGACCGATCGTTCCAGCAATCGCGAGTGACAATAGAACACGTCGCCCGGGTAGGCTTCGCGGCCCGGAGGACGACGCATCAACAGCGAGAGTTCACGATAGGCAACCGCTTGCTTGGAAAGGTCGTCGTAGATGATCAGACAATGCCCGCCATCGTACATGAAATGTTCCGCCATTGCCGTTCCGGCATAGGGTGCAATGTACTGCAGCGGGGCAGGAGTGCTGGCACCCGA
>JBGTFW010000162.1:0-7794 GCA_041747075.1 Pirellulaceae bacterium | reverse complement strand
CCGATCCCCGGTGCCGAAAGCGTCACCCGCGACGTCGCGGGGCATTCAGTAACGATCTATATTGTCGTCGTCGACAATTATCCGTTGCAGGCCGGGAAGGCGGGGACACCGTAGCTACGCTCGCCAGAGCGTGGATGAATTTATCGCCACCATCGACAACCGCGAAGTTCAATGGATCAAGGATCCATCCTGTCTTACAGAATAAACCGAGAGAGGTCCTGGTCCTCGGAAACGTCCTTCAGCCGCTCGCGGACCCACGCGGCGTTGATCTCAACGCGACCCATCTTCATATCGGGTGCCTCGAAGCTCAGTTCTTCCAGCACGCGCTCAAGGATCGTGTACAGTCGCCGGGCACCGATGTTCTGGTTCGTCTGATTGACTTGCCATGCAAAGGCCGCCAGTTCCTCGATCGCATCTTCACTGAACACCAGCTCGACCCCCTCGGTTTGCAACAGCGCCTCGTACTGGCGCGTCAGCGAATTTTTGGGCTCCGTCAGAATGCGGACGAAATCGGCTTGCGTCAGGTCGTCCAGTTCCACTCGAATTGGAAAGCGCCCCTGTAATTCGGGCATCAGGTCGCTCGGGCTGTTCTTGTGAAACGCTCCGGCCGCGACGAACAGAATATGGTCGGTGCGGATGTAGCCGTAGCGTGTCTGAACCGTCGTTCCCTCGACGATCGGCAGCAGGTCGCGCTGGACGCCTTGCCGCGAGACATCGGCGCTCCGCGAATCAGTGGCGACGATCTTGTCGATCTCGTCGAGAAAAATAATGCCAAGGTTTTCGGCGAGCGAAATCGCCATGCTATTGATTTTCTCCGGTTCGAGCAGGGACTCGCATTCCTGTTCAAAAATGACGGCGCGGGCCTCCGAGACCTTGAGTTTTCTCCGCACGGTCGACTTCGGCATGATTTTTTCCAGCATTCCCTGAAAATCCATATCCATCTGCTCGACGCCGATCCCGCCGACCATGACGGGGGAAGCCTTCTGTTCGATCGTGATCTCGACTTCGCGGTCGTCGAGTTCACCGGCCAGCAACATTTGCTCCATCCGTTGCCGCGACTTCCGGTACGAGACCATGCGGTCTTCGTCTGGTTCGTCGGCGCTTTCGATCGGTTCCCGGGTGTCAAAGCGGGTCGATGCCTGAAAATCGACCGGCGCGGGAGCGAGCAGATCAAGCAGCCGCTGGACGGTGCGGCGGTGGGCTTCCGCCTCGACGTTTTTTCGCTCACGGTCGCGAACGAGACTGATGGAATTGTCAACCAGTTCGCGGATCATGCTTTCGACGTCGCGACCATAGTAGCCGACTTCCGTGTACTTCGTCGCTTCGATCTTGATAAAGGGCGCGTCGGTCAACCGCGCCAGCCGCCGCGCGATCTCGGTCTTCCCCACACCGGTCGAGCCGATCATGAGAAGGTTCTTGGGCGCGACCTCGTTGCGGATTTCATCGGGCAATTGCTGTCGCCGCCAGCGATTGCGGACGGCGATGGCGACGGCGCGCTTGGCGTCCGCCTGGCCGATAATGTATCGATTCAGTTCGGCGACGATTTCACGCGGCGTCAGCGCGGAGGAAGTGTCCGTGTTGGGATGGTCCGTCACTCCTGACACTCAAGTTCCTCCACGACGATGTTTCGATTGCTGTAAATGTCGATGTCGGCGGAGATTTCCAGTGCGTGGCGGACAATTTCCGCGGACGACATCGAGGTGTGACCGGCCAGCGCCCGCGCGGCGGCGATCGCGTAATTGCCTCCTGATCCGATTCCGATGATTCCGTCCGATGGCTGGATCACGTCTCCCGTTCCGCTAATGAGCAGCGAATGGCGCGCGTCGGAAACGGCGAGGAGGGCTTCGAGTTGCCGCAAGGCCTTGTCCATCCGCCATTGTTTGGCCAATTCGATCGCCGCGCGCTGGATATTGGACGGGTAATCCTTGAGCTTTTCCTCAAAGCGTTCGAGCAAGGCAAAGGAATCGGCGCTGCTCCCGGCAAACCCGCAAAGGATTTTTCCATCGAACAACTTGCGGATTTTCACTGCATCGGCCTTCATGACAGCGTTGCCCAGCGTGACCTGACCGTCGCCCCCCATGGCAACGCTCTTTCCCCGCCGCACGCACAATATCGTCGTTGCATGAAATTTCATCAAAGGCTCGCGAACCCTTTCGGACTGTTCCTGGCGGTCGTACACCCCGGATTTTCGCGGAAAGCCGCGCGTTTGGCCAGCGGGCGACCCCGACTTCCTTTTCCGTTTACCATGATCGGGACATCACCGCGATGAAGGCGATCCAGGCCCGAAGCGCAAGCGAGTGGAAACCTGGTGCATTGTTTGCAGGAGCGTCGTGAGCGAGAATTTTAGCGGGTTCGATTCCGCCTGAAGGCGGTCCGACGAACGAAAAATTCTTCATCCGTTTCCATCATCCGTGGTCCTCATCCGGGGTCCTTGATCCCAGGTACAATTGGTTCGTGCGGGTGGGTGAACGACTTGCCGCAAGTCCGCTAATTGAGCGGCTGCGCGGCGGACTTGAATTTGCGGCGTATTATGCTGAAACTGGCGCAGTCCCGGCGCAGTCCCGTTAACCTTTCCCTCGATTTCCGGTAACCTGAAGGGATGAACAATCCTGCAAGGAATTCCGTCGACGACCCGCAAACGCACGGCAACCCGCTTTCGTCCGAAGGCGCCACGATGCCAGTCGCAACGGGGCACGCCTCCGACGAGTCGGCAAGTGAATCGTCCAGTTCCGTTTCCCGCCCGCTCCCGCCGCACGGGCGAAGCCGCCTGCTCATGTCGCGACAGGATACTGGACTGCTCGTGATCGATGTTCAGGAAAGGCTGTTACCCTCGATTCACGAATATCAGCGAGTCACGTGGAATATTCGGCGGCTCCTCGACGGAGCGCGAATTCTCGGCGTGCCGCGGATGGCAACCGAGCAGTATCCGAAAGGACTTGGAGGAACGGTCGCCGAGCTGGCCGACCGTGTCGAAATCGATGATGAAAAACTAATGTTCAGTTGCCGTGATTGCGAAGGCGTCGCACGACGGCTGGCCGGGCAAAACGTGCAACGCGTGCTTATGTGCGGCATCGAAACGCACGTCTGTGTGCAACAATCGGTGCTCGATTTTCTGGCAATGGGCTTTGACGTTTGGCTGGCTGTGGACGCTTGCGGATCGAGGAACCGGCTGGACCACGACGTCGCGCTCCGGCGAATGGAGTCGGCAGGTGCCAACCTGACGACCACCGAGGCGGCGTTATTCGAATGGTGCGAGGTCGCCGCGACTCCGGAGTTCAAGCGAATCAGCGCGCTGGTTCGCGAGTCACCGCCGTCCATCACAAGCGTCCCGGTATCGGCACAGTTTCCCGTCTTGCGTCCCCGTTTCGTCCTGCAAACCGACCACCGGCAATCACCGATCGGAGAGGATCAGCAGTTGACTCGGCTCTGTTACATTGTCCGGCGCACTGACGACGGCAGCGAGTACGCGCGATTCGAGGGTCAAAAAATCGTCGAAACCGGAAGCGGCGGCAAAACCGTGTCGGAAGGGGGAGTCGTTGCGTGCGAATTTGGCAGCGACGGGACGACCCTCAGCCTTCAGCATTTTGACGGATCGATCGAAATGGTCTACTTGCCGGTCGGTGATCCGCGAACGATTCATCCACGCTGGAAAGTACGGCGGCACGAACGCCACATACGCTCGGCCGAATACGAGACGGACTACGAAATCACATTTACCGTGGTCAACTATGAAACGGGAAGCGTCTTTCACGAGTTTCGCGGGTTCGAACATCGCAAGCCCGACGGGCAGGGCTTCTCGCACGTGAGCGGCGTCCGCCAGGTTGAAATCTCTTCTGACGGCCGCTGGTTGTCGATCACCGCCGTGGGACGGCCCGTCGAATTGATCGCGTTGCCAGAAACTTCCGTCGTATGACGCCTGACTCCATCGCGCAAAATGATTCGTTTTCGTTCACGGGACCAAAGACCCGAACAGTACGTCCACCGAATATTCGTGCTCGTGCTCGTGCTCAAAAACCAGCGATCGCGTACGAGTACCGCTTCGCTGAGTACGAACACGAATTGATGAATTATTTGTCGCATTGGCGAACTGGACAGCGCCGATTTCGCAAACGCGGTCGCGACCTGCCAGAATGTCCTGCCGGAACGAAACGGTCCTTGTTTATTTTGATATTGCAAAGGTCATCCACCTCATGTACCAGGCTTCAGGTGACGTTGGTTTGAAGTCATTGCTTCTTGCCATCACGCTTTTCGCCGGCGTTGAAACAAAGGTGGCGGCACAACAGCAAGCCCCGGAAGTGAATCGGGTCCGGCAACCCTCCACCATCGTGAAGGATGATTTGTTTGCGCCGCTGACCGAGCCGCCTTGTTCGTATTGCGTCAACCAGGACCGCAAGAACCTGGTGCGCGATGATGACGTGGTACTTGCATGGATTCGCGGCAAGCACAACGGTGGAGCAATGCCATTGCGGCACTTCATTGCCGCGCCGCGCGTCGTGAATGATACTTACGGATTGTTCTTTTATGATCCCGATGGCGGCTATGTGTCGGCATTCGAGAAGGATTACGGGTACCGGTTTTATGGCTGGCGGGGCGGTGTGATGCAGGTCATCGACGACGATGGAACGATCTGGTCGGCGCTGACGGGACGAGCCGCGGAAGGACCACAATCGGGGAGACGTATGGTGCGCGTTCCCAGTCTGCTAACGACCTGGCAGCACTGGTTGATGCTCCATCCGGAGTCGACGGCTTACGATCTGTTTGACGGCGAGAAGTATCCGATGACTGATCTGCCGAGCGAGATTTCAACCGAGGCGCTGGAAACGATCGGTGAAGTTGATCCGCGAATGGAAAAATTCGACAAAGTAATGGGCATCGAAGGGAGCGAAGGTCAACTGGCGGTTTCGCTTGAGGGCTTGCCCGCGCGGGCTTGTCAGATGGTTTCCGTCGATGATCGCCCGGTCGCCGTGTTTTGGTACGGAGTGACCGGGTCGGCGGTTGCATTTCGGGCCGAACTCGAGGGTCGCCCGCTGACGTTTTATGCCGACGAGATTTCTCCAGAAACTGCGCCGTTCAAGGACCGCGAAACGGGAACGCGGTGGACGCTGGCGGGCCGTGCGATCGATGGCGAATTGCGCGGCAAGGAGCTTGAATGGGTGTCGTCGATCGCCTGCCGCTGGTACGCCTGGTCGAGTGAGTATCCGGATACGGCGGTTTTTCTACCTGAACTGGAAGAGGCACCCGGTGAAGCGAAGGATTGAATTTCGGTTAACGGTCGTTTTGGTTGGCTTGTTCGTCGCGAGTTGCAACCACGTCCGCGAAGAACCAGCGTTTTCAGACATTTCCGGAGCAGCGAAAAAGCCGCCCCAGGGCGTTGTCCTGTCGGCGGCGGATGTGGACCACGCAACGTTATCCAATTGGTCGGGACATGCCGTGGCGATTTGGCTCAATGGCGGTGCGGCGAAGGAAACGGAAATCGCCGCGGCCCGGATGGTTCTCAATGCCGGATCGACGCTGGATTACTTCATCGAAATCGGTCGCTGTCCCGAACTGGCGGATGAACACCCGGCGTGGATGGCGAGCTTGCAAGGACATGACGAGTGGCGACGGCTCTTTCCCGATTTTCAATCACTGGCCGGGCGGCAGGTCGTCAAGAATTATCCGTGGGTCCCGATTCTGTATGAGGAATCGTTTGAAGCGCATTTGAAACGCGTTGAGGCCCTGCTCCGTGGATTGCCTGTTCCTCGCAGGGTTTGGCTGAACGATCTGCAAGGTGCCCCGTCAGCTTGTGGCTGTGGTCATCCGCTGTGCCGATGGACGGCGGACTATGGCCCGGTCAAAACAGCGACTCCGCGCGGTGACGATGCAGCAGCGCGATTTGTCGAAGCCGTCGCGAAACTTGTACCGGCGAGTGAAGTCATACCGATTCTGGTCGGCGAGTGCGAGGAGGCAGATCGCGAGACCGTTTGCCACGGTGTGGAATGTTTTGAAGGGATTTGCTGGAAGGCGTTTTCGCGACAGCTTGATGCGCTCTCGGGCGTCGCGCCTCGAATTGGCGTCGGATGTTTCTATCGGGAGTTTTCCCGCGATTTCGACCGGTACGGAGGGGAAGCAGGCTGGGTTCGCTGGACGCTGGAATCGTTCAGCAAGATGCCGCGCCTTCGCAACGGCGTCGGTGTAATGCCCGACCGATTGATTGCGGTTGTTCAGGGCTGGGATGTCTCAAGCGAACAATTGCAGGCGCAGCTTGACCAGGCAGGAGTGGCCGGGGCGGCGGAACAATTGATCGTGGTGCCGCGGCTTGACCAGTCGTGGCAACCGCAAGTTTTCGATCTGCCTGACAGTTTTGTGATGCCGGGTACCTCGACGTCCGACCACGATCATTGAACGAGGTCGGGGTGTATTATTTCGCCACAATTTTTCGACGTCGTGTGTAATCGCGAAGTTTCCAGCCAGATTTACCAGCTTGACCGCCGGGTGAGCCTGGATTCAAGGCGCGAAAACCAGTTGGCGCGGATTATGACGACCAATCTGAGCGCCGATATGTACCACGTCGCGACACCATTGCTTGGCACATTCGCGTTTCAGGGTTCGGGTATGATTGCGAGACCTGGCCGGAAACAAAACCGGTGTTAATACCCCCGTTACCGTTGCGGTTGGGATTCTGTCATACGAAAGGACGGGGGATGAAATCCGAATCCGACGAATCGCAGGGGTTCTCGCACCTCGATGATAAAGGCCGTGCGCGAATGGTTGACACGGGTGCCAAACCGGTGACGCGGCGGGTGGCCCGGGCCAGCGGAAATGTCGCGATGAACGCCGCGACGATTCGGGCGATCGAGGACCGGACCGTCGAGAAGGGGGACGTGGTGGCCGCCGCCCGCATCGCGGGTATTATGGCTGCCAAGAAGACGGCTTCCCTGATCCCGCTTTGTCATCCGATTTCGCTCGATTCAGTGTCGATCGACTTTGACGTGAAAGGAGAATCGATCGAGCTGGTCGCGACCGCGGTCGCCACTGGGCGGACGGGGGTCGAGATGGAAGCGTTGGTCGCCGTGAGCGTTGCCGCGCTGACAATTTACGACATGTGCAAGTCACTTGACCGGGGAATGGTCATCCAGTCAATTCGGCTGGAAGAAAAATCCGGTGGAGCGAGCGGTCATTTTTTGAGGAAGGAAGGCGCGCCTTGAATCATCCTGTCCCGGAAACGGCAGTTGCGTCCGCCTTGAGCGGTGTGACGGACTTGCTGCGAGACGACCTGAACGCGGTCGACGCGATGCTCGCCGGGCAAGTCGAACGTGGAATCCCGGTCATTGATGAAATGGCGCGACTCGGTTGCCTGGGCGGTGGCAAACGACTTCGGCCGATTCTTCTGTTCCTCGCGGCACGGGCCGTCGGACATGTCGACGAAAACCACATTCGCCTGGCGACAGCCATCGAGATGATTCACGCCGCCACGCTGGTTCACGACGATATTCTGGACAACGCAACGACTCGCCGACATGCGCCAACGATCAATTCGAGGTGGGACAGCCATGCCGCGGTGCTGTTCGGCGATTTTCTTTTTACTCACGCCTTTTACCTCGCCAGCACGACCGGAGACGCCGCCGCCTGTGCCACAATCGGACAGGCGACCAATCAGGTTTGTGAAGGCGAATTGCGTCAAATGGCCGCTGCGGGTTGCTTCGAGACAACGATTGGCGAGTATTTCGCAATCATCGAGCGGAAAACCGCGTCGCTCTGCGCCTGTGCGACTCGACTGGGGGCGGCTTTCGCGGGCGGGTCAGCCGTCGAGAT
>JBGTFW010000161.1:0-4791 GCA_041747075.1 Pirellulaceae bacterium | reverse complement strand
ACGTCGTGCATCCCTCAAGGACTTTACGTTAAGGAGAAACTACTTGGCTATAGTGCCTTGTCAAAGCTGGAAATCCGGGTTCGACCAATCAGTCAAAGCCGGCGGAACCGTGGCTAATCCTGAAGCCAGGCTGTGACCACGTATTAGAAAATGACGCATAGCAACGAAAACAGTCAGGTTGGTCGTTTGTGAACCAGTTGTTCTATGACGGCGTATTGACTATCAAGGCAGAACGAGAACCGAAGCCGGACCAATAAGCGGCACGTGACCGAGCGCCGGTGCGCGCCGCTGGTCGTACTTGCGGGCGCTCAGGCAGTTTTCCAGAAACGGGATCTGACCAGTTGCACGCGTGTGTCGTCACCCGATTCAAGTTCGACGACGAGGCGTGCGGGCTTCGAGGGTTTGTTGCCCGAACCGATCGAGCGGGTGTTGGAATCGCCATTCTCAGTCTTGGTGACGAGTTCCCGATAGCGCCCGCCAGGCGATGATGGATTGGGGCAGGTCGTCGGCGATGCCGCGGAGCCAGGGGGCGACTTCGGGACGGCCGGGCATTCGCTCGGTGATGCCGGTATGCTCCAGGCGTCCAGCAGGATATCGGTGAGTTCGACCATCAGCATCCTCTCACCCGGCTTCGCGGGGGAAGCGCGCAACACCTTCAGCACCCCCCTCACCCCGGCCCTCTCCCCCAAACGCTGACGTTGACGCCCAATGGGTTTGGGGGAGAGGGAGCTTTGCTGCGTTGCGCGCTCAAGGCTAAGTGCAAGACTGATTGGTTTGGGGAAGCGCGCAACACCTTCAGCACCCTCGCCCCCGGCTTCGCGGGGGAAGCGCGCGGTATCTTCAGCACCCCCTCACCCCGGCTTTGCGGGGGAAGCGCGCGGTATCTTCAGCACCCCCTCCCAACCCTCTCCCCCAAACGCTGACGTTGACGCCTAATGGGTTTGGGGGAGAGGGGGCTTGCTGCGTTGCGCGTTCAAGGCTTAGTTCCCGTTTTGCACTTTTTTTGGAATGCAGGTGACTTGACCCCACTTTTGGAATTGCGCTGGCCGAAATAATCGGGAGTGTGGTCAATTGCCACGTGACAAATATTCCCAGCGAATTCGCTATTGCCCCGGGAAATCCAAAGCTCCGCCAAGCCGGAGCACTCCAAATTCGCAAAACGCGAACTTAGTGCAAGACTGATTGGTTTGGGGAAGCGCGCGACACTTTCAGCACCCTCTCCCCCGGCTTCGCGGGGAGAGGGCAGGGTGAGGGGGACCGATGTTTCCTGATCCCCGCCTTCGCGGGAATGACGCGCGAGTCCAGCGACGCAGGACCGACCCTGCTTCTCTGTCGCGCGCCATTCTTTTTCGGGGTTACTTGACGCGGCGTTTTTAGAAACGACAATCGACGCCATGGCTCAAGTCGATTTAAAACAACTGGTCGGCAAACTCAACAGCTTGTCGCGCGGCGCGCTGGAATCGGCCGCCGGGTTGTGCCTCTCGCGAACCAACTACAACGTTGAGATCGAGCATTGGCTGCTCAAGCTGACCGAACACTCCGCTTCGGACCTGGTCGTGATCCTCAAGGAGTTCGGAGTCGATCAATCGCGTCTGGCAGCCGATCTGACCCGCGCCATCGATCAGTTCAAGACCGGCAACTCGCGCCCGCCTGCACTCAGCCCCGACCTTGTCGCACTGATCCGCGAGGCATGGCTGATCGGATCGGTCGATCATGGTTCGGCCACGGCGCGGACAGGTCATATTCTGTGCGCGTTGCTGAGCGAGGAGTCGCTTGCGCGAATCGCCTCCAACGCATCGCGCGAGTTTGACAAGATTCTCCCGGACGTCCTCAGGTCGCGACTTCCCCAAATCCTTCCAAGAACCGCCGAAGCGGCGGAAGACTCGCGGATCGCCGAATCGTCTCCCTCCTCGACAGGTCGACCCGCCACGTCCGGGGCGACGCCGTCGCTCGATCAGTTCACGATCGATCTCACGGAACGGGCGCGCGGCGGACATATCGATCCGGTTCTTGGCAGGGACTCGGAAATCCGGCAGATTATCGATATTCTCACACGGCGTCGCCAGAACAACCCGATCCTGACGGGCGAGGCGGGCGTTGGCAAGACGGCGGTGGCAGAAGGGTTTGCGCTGCGGATTGCCGCAGGCGATGTTCCTCCGTCGCTTGAAAATGTGGCGCTGCGAACGCTCGACATGGGGCTGTTGCAAGCCGGGGCCGGCGTGAAAGGCGAATTCGAGAATCGACTCAAGTCCGTGATCAAGGAAGTCAAGGCGTCTCCCAAGCCGGTGATTCTGTTTATCGACGAAGCCCATACGCTGATCGGTGCCGGCGGCGGGGCAGGGCAGGGGGATGCGGCGAACCTGCTGAAGCCCGCTCTGGCGCGGGGCGAACTGCGAACGATCGCTGCCACCACGTGGGCCGAGTACAAGAAGTATTTTGAAAAGGACGCGGCACTGGCCAGAAGGTTTCAGGTCGTCAAGGTCGAGGAACCCGACGAAAAACCCGCCATCGAAATGATGCGTGGCTTCACCGCGACTCTCGAGAAACATCACGGCGTCCGAATTCTCAACGAAGCGATCGTCGATTCGGTCAAGCTCTCCAGCCGGTACATCTCCGGCCGCCAGTTGCCCGACAAGGCGATCAGCCTTCTCGACACGACCTGCGCGCGGATCGGGCTGAGCCGCAGCGCCACGCCCCCCGCCATCGAGGACTGCCGCCGCAGGATCGAGCAAATCGACGTCGCGACCGGAATCCTGGAACGAGAATCGGAAACAGGTTCGGATCATCGCGAGGACCTCGAATCGCTTGCAACCGAAAAGTCAACGTTCACGTCCGAACTGGAGTCCCTGCAACAACGATGGGAAGTAGAGCGGGAACTTGTCACCGCGATTTCGGGACTTCGCACTCGCATCGAAACCAGAACCGGACCGGACAACAACGGGCAGTCCGGCGACGCCGGTGGGCTCGCGCCGGACACCGCCAGCCAGAGCGGAAACAAGGGCACCGCAAAGGGCGGCAACCAGGGCGGCAACCAGGGCGAGAAATCCGCGAAAACCCCGGTGCCTGTATCGCCGGAGGAGAAAAAACAGATGCTCGCGGAACTCCGCGAGTTGGAAACACGACTTGCCGCTTTGCAGGGCGAATCGCCACTCGTACACGCCGAGGTCAACTCGCAATCGATCGCCGAAACCGTTGCCTCGTGGACCGGGATTCCGGTGGGGCGCATGATGGCCGACGAAATCAAAACGGTACTGAATCTCAAGTCGCTGATGGAGCGACAGATCATCGGCCAGTCGCATGCACTGGACCGCATCGCGCAGTCGATTCGCACGTCGCGAGCCAATTTGAGCGACCCGCGCACGCCGATCGGCGTTTTTCTGCTGGCAGGCACGAGCGGCGTCGGCAAGACCGAGACCGCGATCGTGCTTGCCGAACTGCTCTACGGCGGCGAGCAAAACATGACCGTCATCAACATGTCGGAGTTCAAGGAAGAGCACAAGGTTTCATTGCTCATGGGCTCCCCGCCGGGATACGTCGGGTATGGCGAGGGAGGCGTGCTGACCGAGGCGGTGCGACGCAAGCCCTATTCGGTGATCCTTCTGGACGAGATGGAGAAGGCCCATCCAGGCGTCCAGGACATTTTTTATCAGGTCTTTGACAAGGGGATGATGAAAGATGGTGAGGGCCGCGACATCGATTTCAAGAACACCGTCATCCTGATGACCACCAACGCGGGTACTGACCTGATCAAGGGCCTTTGCAGCGATCCGGACACGACGCCCGACCCTAATGAGTTTGTCGACGCCGTCTTTCCCGAACTGCTCAAAACCTTCAAGCCGGCCTTCCTCGGCCGTCTCACGGTCATTCCGTACTACCCGCTCTCGGACGACGTGATGCGACAAATCGTCGAGCTGAAATTGAAAAAAGTCGGACGGCGGATCGGTGAGAACTACCGGGCAACCTTTTCGTACACGCCGGAACTGGTCGACACGGTTGTCCAGCGTTGCAGCGAAGTTGACACTGGCGCGCGAAACGTCGATCATATCCTGACGCGCACGCTCTTGCCGGAAATGTCCGCCGGGTTCCTTGCCCGCATGGCGGAGGGCCGGAAAATCAGCGGCGTCCAGGTCTCGGTCGGCGAGGATGGCGGTTTTCAATACGAAATTTCCTGAAAAAAAATTCCTGAAAAAACTTTCCCGAATCAACGCAACAATCCCGCCCAGCGCACGAGAACGTCAGTAATCCCGAAGAGAATTGCAACCCAGTGTCGGGTTCCGGGAGTTTGAAAACGAAACTTGAACAAAACTTGACAGAATTGGAGATTGAAATGGCCTGGTACGCAAAATTTGACGGCGTTGATGGAAGTGCCCAACACAAGGACCACAAGAACTGGTGCGGCGTTGCCAGTGTCAACATTGGAGGCCACAAGGCTGGCGGTGGCGGCACCGGAGTCAGTCGTGTCGGCGGGAAAATGCACCTGGAGGACATCTCCATGGGAATTATCAGTGACAAGGCGACGCCGAAACTGCTTGAGGGTGCCGTCAAGGGAAAGGTCTATAAGAAAGTCGAAATCCACGGAACGGCCACCTACGGAGACGCGGGTGAACAGACCTATCTGGCGGTCGAACTCGAGAACGTCCAGATCACCAGCTATCAGCTCGGCGTACTTGACAACAACGCCGCAACCGACGACCTGAGCATGACTCTCAATTTCGAGAAATACAAAACGACGTTCACCGAGTACGGCAAGGACGGTGCCAAGGGCGGCAACATCGAATTCGAATGGAAAGT
>JBGTFW010000160.1:0-28960 GCA_041747075.1 Pirellulaceae bacterium | reverse complement strand
GTGGCAACCAAGGCCGGAACGCTGGCCAATGCACTGACGGCAAGCACGCCAAAAACCGGAAAGGAGTAACAACATGACGCTGTGGATTATTTCAGTCGTTTTGGCTTTTGTCGTCACGGCCGTTGTCGGTTTGTTGCTGGGGATGATTCTGTCCAAAGCCAAACAGATCAACGAAGGCGTCAGCCAGATTTGGGACGTTGGCCAAATGATTGCCGCCAACACCATTCATGTTCCGGCATTGATTTCGACCAACGCTGTCGCCGGATCGATTATTAAAAAGGCACCCGTATTGCTGGAAAAACTGCGGCAGATTGAATCGCACGCGGTCCATTGTGAAAATTGTCCGAACTGTCTGGAGGACTAGCCGCATGCCCCTTTTGCAAACTTCCGCGACGTCCCGCTCGGCAAGCGGGACGTATTTGAGGAAATAAATGATGATTACCCTGCTCACCATCCTCTCCGCCGCGGCCGCGGTTGCTTTCCTCTTAGTGCTGGCGACGTTGGCCATGAAGATCGCGGACATGCTGGAATCGATTGGCGACCGGGAACCCTCGGTGGCTCACAATGGCAAGATGAGTTTCCTTGCCAAAATCTCACTTGGCGTGCGGGCGATCGAGGGACAAACCAGCAGTCTCGCTCCACAAGTCACGACGCTGAATGAGAACTTGCCGACGCTTGCCAATGCACTGGTCGCCGTTCGTGATCGATTGACGAGCATCCGCACACGTGTTCAAAACCAAAAGGGTTAACGATGGAAATCCCGACGATCGTCTACGTGATCTGGATCATTGTGCTCGTCGTGGCATACGCGGCGGTGCCTGTGCTGCTGATCGTGCTGACCCGCATTCTTCAGGCGGCCAGAAAAATTGACCGGTACGCGGCGGAAACCAGATTCGCATCCGCCGGAATCCTGACGCACGTCTCACACGCACCGGCGCTCATCGAAACCAACAAACTGCTGGCCGCGGGACATTCCGTTGCTGACGAAATTGGTGCCGAGGCCACGACCATTGTCCAGGCCCTGCTTAACCGGGCCGGAGCCAAACCATGATGCAAGTCCTGATAATCCTCAGCGTGGTTTGGGTCGCCGTACTGGTTCTGGCGCTGGTGGGTTTTCTGGGTTTAACGGCGTTTTACTTGCGACGAGCGAAGAGCTTTGTCAAAGGCATTGCCGAGGACCTGGAAGCCGTGGCCGCCGGGACGGAACCATTGAACGAATTGGTAGGCGAAGTCGCAACGCATGTCGGCGCGATTCACGATGACATGGCCGCTGTCAACGAAGGGCTTGGAAGGGTCATTGACGCCGTCAGCAAGCAACCCGTGAATTAGTACGTTCCAGCCCTTCGTCCCGCTCGGCAAGCGGGACGTACTTGAAAGAATCCACAATGTGTTTTGAACAACTTCCAATCGAATTTGACGCCAACGGAATCGCGACCTTGAAAGAAGGCGTGCGCGATCCGTATGGCTATCAGGTTAATGAGATTGGCGATGAGCAAGTCAAGTTGAAAAAACTGCTCGCCCAAAACGGATACATCAAATCCGTCGACTACGATCCCGTGACGCGAGTGGCAGGTGCCCTGGCATTTCATAGTGTGGTCGACCTTGAGAATCGGAAAGTCCTTTCGGCCAACTCGATGGCGACCCTCTTTCGCGGATACGAAATTATTCTCAAGGGGCGCGATCCGCTGGATGCGATCTTTGTCAGCAGTCGGGCCTGTGGCGTTTGCGGCGGAGTTCATGCCACGGTTGCCGCCGAAGCGATGGAAATGGCGTTCGACATTCAGCCGCCGCCGCTGGGAATCGTTGTCCGAAACATGCTGCTGGCCCTTGAGTACCTGTACGATCATCCGTTGCATCTGTTCCTGCTGGCCGGCCCCGACTACTCGCAGATGATCGTGGAAGCGACGAATCCGCGACTCTATGAAAAAGCCAGACAAACCGAAGCCCGTCACCGCGATGACCATGGCTTCACGCGAATCGCCGACATCATGGTCGGCATGAATCCGCTCAAGGGAAAACTGTATCTGGAAGCCCTGCACATGACGCGAGTCGCCCGCGAAGCCTACTGTTTGCTGGGTGCGAAGTATCCGCATCCGGAAACGATCGTGCCGGGCGGAATCAGTGCGACCGTAACGCTGCAGACCTTTAACGAAGTCTACACGCGACTCCACCAGTTCTTCGATTACTCCCGAAAGGTCTGTGGTATCTGGGATGACCTTACCGATTTCTTCTACGAGTGCGATCCGCGGTATCGAAAGGTCGGATCGCGCGACAAGAATCTTGTGGACACCGGTGTCTGGGATGATCCGGAAACATACAACACCGACTACAACGACATGAGCAACTGGGGGGAGCGACGCTGGGCGACTCCCGGTGCCATTATGGATGGTGAGCTGGTCACGACTCGCCTGCACGACATCAATATCGGCCTCGAGGAGTTCATCGAGCATTCGTATTACGAGCAGTGGGAGGGAATGCCGTTTCCCAACGACCCCAGCGGCAACCCGTTAAGCCCTTATCATCCCTGGAACAAGGAAACGATTCCCAAGCCTGGTAAACAGAACTGGAAGGAACGATACAGTTGGTCCACCTCGCCGCGATGGGACCGCCGATCGTTTGAAGCGGGTGCGTATGTGCGAGTCTGGAATACCGCGGCGGCACGGAAGTTGCCATTCACGCGCTTCCTCGAATCGACCGGTCACAGCTTGCGGATTCTGGTTCCCGAAGGCAAACAGCCGGAAAAACTGCTGGAATGGAAAATCCCCCAGGACTGGAATGCCTTCGAACGAAATCTCGGTCGCGCCTATGCCATTCCCTACAGCGCGATGGTTGCCATGGATAACTGGATGATCGGTCTGGAACTGCTCAAGCAAAACAAAACGAAAATCAGCGCGCCGTTTGACCTGCCCAAAAAGGGAACGCAAATCGGCGCTGGGTTCTGGGGAGCCGGCCGCGGATTCCTCACTCATCACATGGTCGTCGAGAATGGTGCAATCAAGAACTATCAAATCGTGACGCCTTCGACGATTAACGCCTCGCCTCGCGATCCGATGGGGAATCCCGGACCCTACGAGGAAGCCGTCATCAACACGCCGATTCTGGAAGAATTCGATTCGCCCGACAATTTCAAGGGGATCGACATCCTGAGAACGATCCGAAGTTTCGATCCTTGCATGCCCTGCACGACACATACCATGATAAAAGACCATGATCACGTCATTACTCGCGAAGTGAATACGTGCGGTTGCGGTGTAAGCTAACCGGATCATAGCATTCTGTGACGCAGTATCCCGTACAACCTGGCCGCACCCTCATTGCGGGCGTTGGGCACCGGTTCTGGCAGGACTTTTCGGCGGGTCCGATCTGGGCCGATCGGATGGCGGAACTCCAATGGCCTGAGTCCGTCGAGGTGAGCGACTTCAGTTTTGGCGCAGTCGCGATGATGCAGAACCTGCAGGATGTAACCTGGGAGAAAATCATTTTTCTGACAGCCGAAGCGCGGGACCGATTGCCCGGAACGCTCGACGTTTATCGCTATCAGAGCGGTGAGGAAACGCCCCAACGTGTTCAGGACTACGTCGGTGAAGCGGGCGGTGGCGTCGTCGCGATTGATCCGCTGCTGTCGATCGCCGGATACTTTGGCGTCTTGCCCTTTCACACGTGGGTGATTGAACTCGAGCCGCGACCGAGGGCGTGGAATGACCCGGACGACCGGTGCCTGGACGAAATGTTTCCCCACGTTCTGGAACGCGTCCGATTGTTGCTGGCGGGTCGGTACCCGGTCGACGCGGAGGTGTGCAGTGACGCCTGAACAATTGCGATTGCGCGATGAAATCCTTCAAGTTATGTACTGGCTGCGCGGTGAAGGACTGGGCGAGCAGACCAATGCCAGTCAACTTGGAACTTTCCTGCCTGATTCACGCGAATCCATCGACGCCGTGCTGCAACTGATGAAGGTCGATGGCTTCGTCAGACAGGACCCCGACGAGCAGTTTAGTCTGTCTGACCTGGGTATCACCGAAGGGGGACGACGGTTTGCCGAGGAGTTTGCCGACGCGGGGATCAATGCAGGCGGGCACGGAACCTGCGCCCCCGGCTGCGATTGCGAACTGCATGGGCACGAATGCTGCGAGCACCGCCACGAACACAACGGAGCGGTGCATTGAGCCCGACCATCGAACAACTGTGCGTCAAGCTCGATGAGCAGATTCGCGGACTCGAAAACCTGCCGCACGCGGAGACGCGGGAACAGGTATTTACCATTTTACAGTTGATCGACCAGCTTCATCGTGATGGAATTCGGAAAATCGCTGAAACGTTTGCCGATCACCCTGACTGGAATCGGATTTGCCAGTCCCCCGAAGTCGATGTTTTGCTGACCTTTTACGCCAACGACGAAACGGACGAAACGGAACGGGTCGAACAGACGCCCGGGAATCTCGTGCAACTAAGGGTAAATGCACCCGTATTCGAAACCCTGATGCCGTTTGACGAATTGCCCGAGACCAAACCAACGGTGGTGGATTTGCAGGGTAACTCGGTGGTACTCGCTCGATCGGGAAATGAAATATCGTGTTTTGATCCGACTTGCCGCTCCTGTGGCGGATCGTTTACGCGAGGCATGGTGCGCGGTCCGATCATCATGTGCGATCGCAGCAATTGCGCCTACGATTTCCGAACGGGTCGTCAGGTTGATGGTGGAGATTCCTCGTTACGCATTTATCCGGTCAGTATCCGGAACGGGTCCGTCGCCGTCGCGGTCAATTTCAAGCCGGCAACGATGCCGGGCAAATCATCATGACGATCAGTCCGCAACCCGATGGCGGCTTGAGAATTCTGGTTGCAGGATTTGGAAACCTGTTGCAAAGCGACGATGGTTTCGGCGTCAGACTGCTTGAGCGGTTGAAGTCAAAACATGGTGCAAACCCGGACCTTCATTTTCTGGAAATCGGGATTGGTGGAATCACGCTCGTCCAGGAACTGTTGACCCGGTTCGACGTTCTGATCGTGCTCGATGCCATCGAAGGAGAAACGCCTGGTGAAATTTCGCTCCTTGAAGTAACACCTGGATCAAGTACCGCGATTCCTCAACCGAAAACCAGTAACGACTTTCACCATCAGGACCGGTTCGCTGATATCCATTACGCCGAACCTGGACGAGCCATCGCGTTGGCGCACGAGGTCAAAGTCCTTCCGGACCGGGTATACTTGATCGGATGCGTTCCCCGGACGACGGAACTGGGCCGGGATTTGTCGCCGGTTGTCAAGGCAGCGATCACGAACGGGGTGGAGACATTTGAAAAACTGGTGGACAACTTGCCCGGAATCTTTTCTCAACGCTGCGCGAAGGCAAACAAGTCAATCGCTTGAAGGGAGACCCGATGACCATTAAACTCGCTAAACCACGACAAGGAATCCGATCATGAAAACGTTTGCCATCTGCTCTCTGATATTTCTCGGTGCTGCCTCGGCGATTTTGTTCAGTTATCTCGCGACGGCCAATTGTTGTGAGCGATTGAATGTCTTCGCGATGGTTGGTTTGATGAAGCCCGGATGAATGGGTCTCAGCCCGTACCGTAACGTGTTTATGGTCATCAGCCTGTTATCCTTCGCCGGTACCCTCGGTGTAACTTTTTACGGTTCCGACAAATCCAGTCGCGAGATTGGCCTGGTCCGCACCATCGGCAGTTCGTTACTCGGCATTTTCGTTGGAGTCTTCCTCTTCGTTCTGCCCTGATTGTGCATGGTTACAACAAACAATCATGTACGACCTTTTCTCTATCGGGACCGACAGCAGCCGGGGTTCAACGGCCAGTGCGATCCGACACCGGTTTCAGCGCTTCCAACAGTTGTTGCCATGACCATTCGACAACGCCAATGCTCGTGTCCGCCGCTCCGTAGTAAACCTGAAGTCGATCCCCCAGGTCGATGGCGGCCGTCGGAAACACGACTTGCGGGACAAACCCGTTGACCTCCCATGCCATCGTCGGAACCAAAATGGGCTGCGCGGTACGCGCCGTAATGCGCGAGGGATTCTCCAAATCGAGTAGCATGGCTCCGGCGACATAGCGCCCGACCTGTTGCGGCTGTGACGAACGGCTGCTGCCATGGTAGATCACCAGCCAGCCTTCACGGGTTTCAATGGGTGGGACACCTCCACCAATGCGATCCGACTCCCATTCGGCCGTTCCCGTCGACAGGTGGCAATGCCCCCCCCACGACTGAAGGTCGTCCGACCAGGCAAGCCACATTTCCGGCGCGGAGAAATGGGTTGAGGGATTGGGCCGGTGCAGCGCTGCGAACCTGCCGTTGATCCGCCGGGGGAACAGCAATACGTCCTTGTTCTCCGGGGGAAAAATGATCCCGTGCCGGGTAAATTCGCGGAAGTCGGCTGTCGAAGCAAGCGCGGTTGCCGCGCCGTGCCGCGACACCGCGACGTAGGTCATGTAAAAGAGGTCGCCAATCCGCGTGAGCCGCGGATCCTCGACGCCAAACTCTTCCCATTCATGCAGTGGATCGAAACGCGTGTCCCACTGAAGTGCATCGCCACCGGTGTCATCGAAGCGGGCGACTCGCAGGTGCGATGTGAACGTCAGCCGTTTGAAACCGGTCTGTCGCAACACCACGACGCGCGGGTCAATCATCTCGAGGGCCGCCGGATCTATCCAGTCGACCGTCAGTTCGCCTCCGTTCCAGCGCGGCAGCGCCGCCTGAAACGTCCCGGGGGCGCGTGGCCGCTCGGCGATGCGGACCAGCAACAGGGTCGTTCCATTGAACGATACAGCCGCCGGGTTAAAGGTGCTCACAACTTCCCATCCGTCCAGCGTCGGCGCGACATCGCACGGTTGTACGACCTGACGGCAATCCAGACGCTCAAGCATGGACGGTTCCGTCGGTTGCGATTCCCGCCAGTTCGCTTGCCCGCACGGCTGTCAGCAATGAATTCAGTCCGTTTTCCGCGGTGACGATCCGCCGGTGAGACGGGTCGCGAATCCACGCGAGCTGGTCGGCAAACAGGTACCGCAGCAACTGACTGTAGACCTGCAACTTTCCTCGCCGTTCTTCCCAGGTGAAATCGATCGTCTGGGCCACATCGCGCGGCTGACCACGGGACTGGCATTGGCGATCCTTCCCGCCATAGCCGCAATTCACGTCGAGCTTGTAACCGGGAAAAAGTTCGCACAACTGGCGCGTTCGCGTTTCGTCGACGGCGGCATGGAGGGCCGCCCGTGTTGGCACCCATTCAAATAACCGGAGATCGCCCAGTTCGAAAACGATGCGCAGTTCCTGGCGGTCCATCCGTCCGGTTTGGTGAAACCCGTGATAGAAATTGAAGAGAACGCGGCCGTATCGCACAGTGCACTGAACCTGGTCGACGATCCCTGGCGGCCCGTTTGAAGAATCGCAACGCGCGACCGCGTGGGCCGATTCAACGTGACCTGGTCCGAACCAGCCTTCGGCCATGTCAAAAAAATGGACGCCGTGCTCGATGAAAATCCCGCCGCTCTTTTCGCTGTCCCAAAACCAGTGCCCGGCTGGCAGGTTTTCGTCGGAAGCGTAGTTCTCGAAAAAACCGTGGAGGACGTCGCCGAGAATTTGCGACTCGATGAGCTGCTGCACCTTGTCGAACAGCGGGTTGTAGCGCTGCATGAGATTGGCAACAAGCAGCAGGCGACGTTCGTCGGCAAGCGAGACCATTTCGCGAGCCTGTTGCGCGGTGATCGCCAGTGGCTTCTCGCAGATCACGTGCTTGCCGGCCTTCAAGGCCGCAATTGCCTGCTCGTAATGGAGAAAGGGGGGCGTGGCGATATATACCAGTTGAACGTCTGGCCGCCGCACCAGTTCCTCGACGGTCTCCAGGTGCGCCATGCCGAATCGCCGCGCAGCCGCTTGTGCCGCTTCGCGGTGGGTCGCGGCCATTGCGACCAGCACGACACCGTCAAGCTGGGCGAATTGCTGCAGTGCAAACAGCCCGAATCCTCCGCAGCCGACCACTCCCACGCCAGTCGAGTCGCTTGCCATGTTTTAAAGGGCACCATCGACGATTGGCGCGGGGACCGCGGCGAGGTACGTCGTCCGTGAGCTCGCGCGACGATCCCGCGGCTGATCGCGACTTTCCACGGCGGATCCGAGCGAGCGCATGGTCAGCCAGGAAAGCAGGCAGGCGAGTGTGGACTCGGCGCCCTGATTCTCGTTCCGGCCCCACGGCGTCAGCCCGTCGCGGCAACCGCCAGTCTCGTCGCAATAAAGGCGTACCGAATGGGTGTTGCGACCGAGGAACCACTCAAAGGAAACTGCCGCGCGATTTCGCCATGCGCCATTACCCGTCAAGCGGAATGCCGCCGCGCAGGCATCGACCATCGCGTGGGCATTGGTCGGCTGCTGGTCAAAAGCGGCCCACTGTCCGTCGCGTGTTGCCCAGCCGCGATTGCCAACCATGTCAAAGCCGCCATTGCGTGTCTTCAGTTGGTACAGCCAGTCCAGTGAAACAAGTCCGCATTCGATCATCTCGTCATGTCCCATCCTTTTTCCGGCCACCAACAGCGCGTGGCAGAGCCGTGCATTGTCGTAGGTCAACCGGTCTTCACACCACGGCCAGTAACGGTCGCCGTTGGCGCGCGTCTGTTCAAGCAGTCGTACGGCGAGTTCACTGAATACCTCGTGGGCGTTGCGGTCGCCACTGAATCGCTGCAAGTACGGATCGCCGCCGAGAATTGCATAAGCCCAGGCGCGCGGCGATTGGAAGCCGACCACTGGCGGCAGCGCTTTTCCGAAGAGAACTGTCGCCAGACGGCGTATTCCTTCCTCGCGCGCATGCACCGCCGTCCTTCCCAGCGCCCACACGGCCCGCCCATGGCTGTCCTCGGAACCGGCTTCCTCCAGCCAGGTGCGATCGTATGACATGAAATTACGGAACCGGTTCAACCTCGTGTTCCAGGCATGGTGCACAAAGCCGAGGTACCTGCGGGCGACTCGTCCCAAACCCTCGTCGCGCACAAACTCATCGGCAGTCGCCGCGAAGATCAGCGCTCGAGCGCAATCGTCGACGCAATAGCCGTGGTCGCGATTGGGGATGGTGTAGGTTGCATGCTGAAGAATGCCGACGTCATCAGTGATCGCGTACAGGTGATCGAGCCGCAACGGCGGCAACAGCGGCTCGCCCTCGGACCGGGAACCGGAACCTTCCGCCCCGCCATCCCGCATCGGGGAAGACAGCGACGCGATTGTTGTCTTTCCGCCGGACCCGGACACAATCGCCTCCGCACCGCGCGGGATCGCGACTTCGCGGACGGGTTCAAGAAGGTTGTCAAACAAACGGACATAGGACTCGCCCACCTTTCGCCAGACTGCCGATCGCGAAAAATCAAACGCACGGCACCGCATCGCCTGGCGCAATTCCGGGTTATCGAGCAGGGAGTTGACCTCGCGCGCAAATGCCGCCGGATCGCGAAACGAAACCAGCCGGCCACGGCCATCGGCGAGGACCTCGGCCGCATGCCAGTACGGCGTGGAGACGACCGCGCAACCCGCGCTCAGTGCATACGCAAGTGTACCTGAAACAATCTGTTCCTCGTTCAGATACGGCGTGACATAAACATCGCAGGCCTGAAGATATTCGCACAACTCGTCCAGCGGCACGTAACGGTCGAGGAGCCGCACGTGCTCACCAACGCCCAGTTGCCGGGCCTGTTCCTCAAGCTGGTTGCGGTACGCCTCGCCATGCCGGCGACGAACGGTCGGATGCGTGGCACCCACGACCAGATAAACGACGTCGGGATGGCGTTTGACGATCGCCGGCATCGCCTCAATCATGTGCTCGATGCCCTTGCCTGGTGAAATCAGGCCAAACGTCATAAGGACGGTTTTGCCCGCCACGCCCAGACGCTTCTTGAAAGATACCGGGTCACTGAAAGGCAAATCCGGCACGCCGTGCGGGATCACGGAGATCTGCTCTGGGTCAATGCCGTACGTTTCAACGAGAATATCGACCGCACGCTGGGCCATCACCACGAGACGATCCGATCGCTCGGCCAACTGGACGGTCCTTGCGTGATATTCGGGGGCCGGTCGGGAGAGCACCGTGTGCATCGTTGACACAACGGGCATCCGCACTTCGTCGAGAAGCGCGTTGAGAAATGAACCAGCGCGGCCTCCGTAAATGCCAAACTCGTGCTGCACCAGAAGCACTTCGCAATCGGACGCGTTGAGCAATTCGGCAAGCCCCTGGTAATCAGCCAAATCATGCTGATGCACCTCCCAGCACACTTCGCGAGGATAGGCATATCCGTCCGTATAGTCGTTGATGGCAGCGATACGGCAGGTGGCTCCGGCCGAAGTGATGGCTTGACAAAGATCCTGGGTAAAAGTGGCAATCCCACACTGCCGTGGCACGTAATTGCCCAGACAGGCAATCACCCTGCCATGGGCGGACTGCCCGGGATTGTGAGTGCGTGCCGCCGTTTCGAGCGACATGACTTGGGAAAAATTCGTGTCTGACGGGTTTCCACCCGCGAAATTCCGATGTTCCATAAGTATTTGCGGGGAGCAACTCCGTTTCCTGTCAAGGCCCAGGGGGCCGAATTCGTTATGCGGCTATTTAAGAGAGCAACTGGTGTGCCATGCCCTTGATACAAAGAACGTTCAACGAAGGTTCATTCACAATTGCCGGTGCTGAAGCGCTCGGGGCGATCGCCCCGCGCTGGACGTTTCGGCCCGTCAGCGCGCAGCCGATCATCGAGCGAAAAAATGGTCTTGGTACGGTGGCGCAACGTGATAAACTGATGCCGTTGCCACTGACGACGGACCGTCTTTTCCAACGGAGTGCCCCTTGACCGCGATTACAATGGCAGGGATGTCAAACATGTCATCGCTATATCCGACCAGCCATCAATTCGTTCAGCGCAAGGGGGTCTATTTAAAGCCCGATGCGGCGCGGATTTTGATTCGGCCCTTTGATATTTCCGACGATCATCACGCCAGCCGCATTATCGCCCGTGTGATGGAACGGTCCGAAGTGGACGTGGAAGCCCTCGTGGTCGAGATGCTGCAGCATTTCGGCGATCGCGTGCAACGAGTTCGCGAATTCTGGATGACGCGTTTTCATTCCGTCAAGGCGCGGCGACTGACCGATCGCCCGCTCAGCGAAAACCGCAAACTTGTCATCGGTGCCCATTTCACGCAAGAATACGCGCTCGAATCGGCGGCACTTTTCAACCCCTCGATGGTTTGGCATCCCGACCAGAGCGGATTGCCCGAGGGAAGCCGACGGTACATCCTCAGTCTCCGCGCCACGGGAGAAGGACACCTTTCCTCGACCGTCTTTCGCAGTGGTGTGATCCACCGCGACCTGGCAATCGAGCTCGATCCGTGCAGCAATTACGTCACCTTGCCGGTTCCCTCCAGCCCGCTGTTCGACCGGTCGCTCTTTGCCAGGAAACTTGCCGAGACGAAGAACGCCAATGGACGGGCGCGCGAACTCATCGATGAACTCGGCGAAACGTTTACGATGACGCAGCTTGAATGGCAGACTCAGCGAATGCTCGTCAGCACCAGGCGAGACGATGTCGCGTGCCGCAATGCGTGCGAGGCCGTGCTCTCGCTGGCGCGGGCCAACTACCGGATTGAGTACACTTCTGACACAGGGTTGTCGGAGCGGATCATCTTTCCTCACTCACCCAGTGAGAAAAATGGCATCGAAGACAGCCGCTTTGTCGAGTTTCTGGACGACGACGGCTCGCGACGATACTACGCAACCTATACGGCGTTCGACGGGCAGCTCATCCTCCCTCAGTTGCTTGAAACCGCCGACTTCCTCCGCTTTGACATCAGCACGCTCAACGGCCCCCAGGCGACCAACAAGGGGCTGGCGCTTTTCCCGCGAAAGGTCAACGGACAGTACGCGATGCTCGGCCGTCAGGACGATGAAAACCTCTTCCTCATGTATTCCGATTCGGTTCACTTCTGGTATCACCGGAAACTGATCCTCCGGCCCGCCGAACCATGGGAGTTCGTTAAGGTAGGCAATTGCGGCTCGCCCATCGAGACGCCCCGCGGCTGGCTGGTGATTACCCACGGCGTCGGTCCGAACCGGCACTATTCGATCGGCGCGGCATTACTGGATCTCGACGATCCTTCGGTGGTGATTGCCCGTCTGAAGGAGCCGCTGTTGACCCCGATCGAAGGTGAGCGGCGCGGTTATGTGCCAAACGTCGTGTACAGTTGCGGGGGACAGGTCTTCAACGAGCACCTGATCCTGCCCTACGCCATGAGCGACTATGCGAGCACATTTGCCGTGATCGGCCTTCAGCCACTGCTCGAACTACTGGACCAGCACCGCATTTAGGCCCGAGGAGTCGGCAGAACCTTTGCTGGTATGCCAACCCGCGCGTAAACCGCCGGCGCTCGCCGCGGGCCGGTCGTTCAAATACAGAAGGTCTTGAGCTGGCTGCGGTCGGTGTACGTCAGCGCGCGTGTCACGCCGTCCATACTGGTTGAACCTCTTCGGCGCAGGATCGAGTCGTATGAGTAATCATCGGTGCCGGCCAGCGCGCCCCGATTCCCAGGTGACCTTGTGCGCCGTGCTGCCGGTGGGGAAGCTGCCCGACGGATCGTAATCAATCGCCGTCACGCTCCCGTCGGTGTACGTCGTACTCGTCTTTCTGTCCATTACGTCATATGCGTAAGTCGTCGTTTTGCTTTCCGCAGTAGCGGAACTCGCGGAGACGTAGCGGAACTCGCGGAGAGTTTCGGCTTGGGCAGCGCTTGGTTCCAGTTTTGCAAATTTGGAGTGCTCCGGCCAGGCGGAGCTTTGGATTAGCCCCGGAAAACGCGATGCATTGAGACAGATTTTGGCTTGGTGCCTTGCCTTCCACACCGCCGATAATTTCCTGTCTTCGCGAATCCAAAGCGGTACCAGGTTCCCCGCACTCCAAAGAAAAGTGCAAAACTGGAACTTAAACTGGAACTTAAAAACGCGCTGAAACGCCCATGCGCCGAAGGCCATGGCGGCCTCCGCGACGCTTCCGTCGGACCTGCTCCGGCGGGGCAACAACTTTTTGGCTACCACACTCAACTTCAGGGCGGATGAGAAATGGCAACGCGCCGTCCGGTCTCCAGCCTGGGTCCCCGCCTTCGCGGGGATGACGCGCCGCGGATCTGATCCCCGGTTCAGAACGAAACTCTCGGCGAGTTCCGCTACCTTTGGCTGCGCCGTTGCGGTCCAGAACGAAACTTTACAGGGGTGACAGGGGTGGCTGGCGTAGGCGGCGCACGACGGTGCCGCGCGAGTGCGTTGGGTTTCCTGCCCTCCGGAGCCTTGACATTTTTTGACGGTTCGTCAAAAATTGGGTTGTGACGACGCTGACCCCCAAACAACAGGAAATTCATCGCCGCCAGGATCAGGTCCTCGACGTGGCGCGGAGTTTGTTTGGACGCTTCGGGTATCTCGGTCTCAGCATGGACCGCATTGCCGCCGAACTCGGTGTCGCCAAGGGGACGATCTACCAGCATTTCGCCAACAAGGAAGAGATTATTCTCGCGCTTGCCGTCGGCACGCTGGAAAAGCGGATCGGGATGTTCGAACGCGCCGCGCTCTTTCGCGGAAGGCCAAGGTCGCGGATGGCTGCCATCGGATGCGCGGCGGAATTGTTTGTAATCCGTTATCCGGATCACTTTGAACTGGAGAAAGTGCTGAGTTGCCGCTCGATCATCGAAAAAACCGCCGAGAACCTCCAACGGAACAAAACCGCGGCCGAGTTGCGGTGCATCAGTCTCGTCGGCGGAATCGTCCGCGATGCCGTGGCGTGCGGCGACCTTGAGCTTGCCGAACCCGTTCAGCCGGATCAGGTGGTTTTCGGGTTGTGGTCGGCCACCTATGGCGGTTACTCGATTCTCGATTGTGGCGAGACGATTCGGCAGATGGGGATTACCGACGGATTCCGGATGGTTCGCGAAGTAAACAATCGATTGCTCGACGGTTTTGGCTGGAAGCCCCTTTCGACGCGTTTCGACTATAACGCCATCTTTGATCAGGTTCGCCGGGAGATTTTTCATGATCATCCGTGACGCAACCGTGAAAGCGGAGCGGCGACACTTGACGTTTCGTCAAAAACTGCTCCTCGCCGGCGGCCTGCTTGCAAGCGGCCTGTTGCTGATCGCTGCCGTGGCCGGGTTTGGTTTTGCGAAAAATGGCGGCGCGCACGCGAATGCTGACGGACCTGCTCGCGACACATCCGGTGAGAGCGTGGACGCGCGGCAGTTCACGGGAATGATCCTTCACGAATCAGAAGGGTATCAACGCGATTCTTCTTACACGGGCGCGGTCGTCGCGGCACGGCGAACGCCGGTCGCCTTTCAAAGAGCCGGACTTGTAACGTCCGTCCTTGTCGACGAAGGCGTCGCCGTGAGCACCGGTCAGCCGCTGGCGGAACTCGACCGTCGCCACCTGACCGCGGAACAGGATGAACTCGCGGCGCGACTTGCCCAGGCGACGGCCCAACTGGCGGAACTTCGCGCCGGCCCGCGCGAGGAAACGATCGAAGCTGCTCGCTCGAACGCCGCCGACCTGGCGCAGCAACTCGAACAGTCCCGCTTGCGGCTCGAACGAAGCCAACAACTGATCGAGTCCAAATCGATCGCGCGGCAGGACTATGAAGAGCAGTTGTTCGCGAAGCGCGCCCTGGAAGCGCGGTTGCAAGCGGCGCAAAGCGAGCTGGACGAGTTGCTCGCCGGCACGCGTGCCGAACAGATCGATGCTCAGCAGTCGCTGGTGGCGAGCATCGAAGCCCGCCAAAGACTCGTCGAGTACCAACTTGACGATTGCGTTCTCAAGTCACCTTTCGACGGCATGATCGTCCGCCGCTGGATGGACCCCGGTGCTGTCGTCAGCGCGGGAGCGGCGGTTCTTGAGCTGGTCGACCACCGCAACCTGGAAGTCCACCTGGGCTTGCCGCGCGAGATCGCGGGCCGACTCGAATCGGGCCAGACATTCGCGGCGATCGCGGGTCGTCACCGCTTCAACGTCGTCCTCCGCACGGTTCTGCCGGTCCTCGACGCAAGGACGCAAACGCGACGCGCAGTATTTGAGATTCGCGATGCGAATCAGGAAGCAATTCGCGAACCGCTTGTTGATGGTCAGGTGGCGCGCGTTGAATTGGGCGAATGGATTAACGAGCGCGGGTTCTGGATTCCGTCGACGGCCTTGATCGAGGATCACAGCGGACTGTGGAGTTGCTTGACCGTGAAGTTTGGCGAGTCGTCCCGCGATGAAACCGGGAGCATTCACCGCGGTGTTTGCCAAAAGCAAACGGTCGAGTTGCTTCATCAACGGGGCGAGTGGGTCTACGCAAGGGGAACGCCCGGCGATGGCGAGGTGGTTGTCGCCAGCGGATTGCATCGCGTCGTTCCGGGCCAGGACGTGCAGGTCCGCGTCGAGCCGTTTGAGACCCCGGGTGGTTCGGTCAACACGTTACTCTCACGGGGAAGCGCCACTCCGGCCATTCCCGAAAATAACAGTCCGCGACGATAGTTTCGTTGCACGACCACGGGTCCCGGCAAGCCGTCATGTACGACCTTTTCTATCGCGACCGACGGCTGCTCGTGCTGGTCCTTGCGATGATCGTCGTGGGCGGACTTTCGTCGATTTTCGTGCTGCCTCGACTGGAGGACCCGATCCTGAGACAGCGCGCGGCGCTCATTCAGACCTCGTTTCCGGGGGCGAGCGCGGTGCGTGTCGAGACCCTGGTGACGGAGGAACTGGAGCAGGCGCTCAAGGAGATCGAGGAGATTCGCATCATCCGCTCTGCGTCGCGCGACGAGGCGTCGACCGTGACATTGGAGCTGGAGGATTATGTTTTCGACGTGGACTCCGTCTGGTCGCGCGTTCGCGACAAATTGAATGACGTGGCGGCGCGGTTGCCGCCAGGCGCTTCGCCTCCGCGTTTCGTCGATTTGAAGTTCACCGCCTATTCGGCGCTGTTGTCGCTCACCTGGACAAGAGATCGATCCCCCAACGCCGCCGTGATGGATCGTTATGCGGAATTGCTGGAACAACGGCTCCGCGTGCTGCAAGGAACCGACGATGTCGACCTGTTCGGAATCGCCGGCGAGGAGATCGTCGTCGAGGTGAATCAGCAGGACCTGGCGGCGCGCGGGATCACCATTGACGACGTGGCGAGCGCCTTGGCGGCGAGTGACGCACGGGTCTCGGCGGGCGGACTCCACGGATCGAGAAGTGATCGGGTGGTCGAAGTCGAAAGTGAGTTCGGGACGCTCGACCGGATTTCGGCGACGCCGATCCAGGTCGGCGGGGGATCAGCCGTCGTTGCCTTGCGGGATATCGCGACAGTCCAAAAAGCGGCGCGTGACCCACCCGACACGCTGACTCGCGTCGATGGCCGCCCGGCAATCGTGCTCGGATGCTTTATTCAGCCAGACTTCCGCATCGACCTGTGGACCGACGACTTGAACCGGTTGCTGGCCGGTTTTCGCGATGAATTACCGGAAGGCGTGCGACTCGACACGGTCTTTTTGCAAAACGATTACGTGACGCGGCGTCTCTCCAACCTGTTGGTCACGATGGCCGCGGCCGCCGCCGCCGTGGCGCTGGTGATTCTTGTGATGATGGGCTGGCGAAGCGCGATTATTGTCGGGACCTCGTTGCCGCTGACGACCCTGATCGTGTTGGGAGGGTTGCGGCTGCTTTCCATCCCGCTTCATCAAATGTCGATCACGGGATTGATCATCGCCCTCGGCTTGCTGATCGACAATGCAATCGTTGCCGTTGACGAAATGCGGAAGCAGATGCGCACAGGACTTGCCCCCGCCGGGGCGATTCGCGCGACGATCGGTCATTTGGCGGTGCCGCTTGCCGGCTCGACGTTCACGACCTGTCTGGCGTTCGCTCCACTGGCGCTCATGCCTGGCCCGGCGGGCGAATTCGTTGGCTCGATCGGTATCAGTGTGATCCTCGCCGTCACGGCCAGCCTGTTCGTTTCGCTGACGATCATCCCGGCGCTGACGGGAATTCTGCGAGGGCGGATTACCGATTCGACAAAACAGGGTGTCTTTCAATTCGGTGCCGGGAGCGAAGCGCTCTACCGCGCCTACGGTCGCGTGCTGGACGCCGTGTTCCGGCGACCGGTTTGGACGCTGGCGATTGGAATAACGCTGCCCATGCTGGGGTTCCTCGCGCTCGGCGCACTGCCGGAGCAGTTTTTTCCGTCGTCCGATCGGAACCAGTGCAATATTACGCTTCAGTTGCCTGCCGCCGCGTCGATCGACGAGACGTCGCGCGTCGCGGCGCGAATTCGCGCGGAAATGCTGAAGGAACCGGGTGTCCGGCAAGTCCACTGGTTCATCGGAGAAAGCGCGCCCGCTTTTTATTACAACATGTTGCCGGTGCGTTCGGCGCTGCCCAACTATGCCCAGGCGATGGTCCAGCTCGATCGCGGTGTGAACGTCACGGAACTGGTTCAGCGAGCGCAGGCCCGGCTGGAAGGCCAGTTTCCGTCCGCTCACGTCATCGTCCGGCAGCTTGAGCAAGGCCCACCGGTTGACGCGCCCATCATGATCCGCGTTTTCGGACCGGAGCTCGATTCATTGCGACAAATCGGGCGGGAACTGCGATTGATCGCATCGCGCGTCCCGGACGTCCTCACGACGGTTTCGGACGTCGAAAGTCCGGCGGGACGGATGAGTTTGCGAGTCAACGAAGACCAGGCCAGAATCGCCGGGCTGAGTCATCTGAATATCGCCGGCCAGTTGAGCGCCGCGCTCGACGGCGTCGAAGGGGGTTCGCTGGTCGAGTCGACCGAGGTCCTCCCGCTCCGCATCCGGTTAGGCAGCGAGCAACGTGAAAGTCGCGACGATCTCGAATCGTTTGACCTGGTGGCGCGCGACGAGCAGGGAACTCACCCGGTTCCCGTGAACGCCATCGCCAGGTGGGAGTTGATTCCAGGAGATGGCACAATCGAGAGGATCAACGGCTTTCGCATGAACGAGATTCAGGTTCATGTTCGCGCAGGGGTCCTTCCCAGTGACGTGCTGGCGAAGTTCACGAAACGGCTTGCGGCGTCGGGATTGGCACTGCCGCGCGGTTATTCGATTGATTACGCCGGTGAATCGGCGGAACGAAACCGGGCTGTCGGCAACCTGCTGGCCAGCGTCGGGGTGCTGGGGGTCTTGATGCTGGCCGGGCTGGTCCTCGCGTTCAAGAGCTTTCGCATGGCCGCGCTGATCGGCCTCGTGGGCGTCCTCTCGGCGGGGCTGGGTCTCGCGTCGCTGTGGTTTTTCGGTTATCCCTTTGGCTTCATGGCGATTGTCGGAATCATGGGGCTGGTGGGAATTGCCATCAACGACTCGATCGTCGTGCTGGCGGCTCTGCGAAGTGACCCCGCAGCGAGGGCCGGGGACCGAGACGCGACGCGGAAGGTCGTTTTCCGGGCGACCCGTCACGTTATCAGCACAACGTTGACCACGATCGCCGGTTTCACTCCGTTGCTGATTGCGGGAGGCGGTTTCTGGCCGCCATTGGCAGTTTCCATCGCCGGTGGCGTGACCGGCGCGACGTTGCTCGCCCTTTTTCTGGTTCCGTCGGCGATGCTGCTTTTATTTCGCGTCCGCCACCCCGCGGATTCGGATGGACAAATCACCTATTCGGCATAGAATCGTGGCGCGCGCCGGGTATCCGCCGTGCGGGGACGTAGCTCAGCTGGGAGAGCGTCGCGTTCGCAATGCGAAGGTCGTGGGTTCGAATCCCATCGTCTCCATTCGGTTCAGGATCGTCCCGCGGATGTTGGACCACGGATGTTTGGACCACGGATATTTGGACCACGGATGAAGGTTAGCGAATAAATGTATGAACGATGTGCGAATCGACGACGTTATCACTTTTCCGCTCGTATCGCTCCCGGCGGGTCTTGACCACGCTGTTGATTTGCTCGCTGGTTTCCGGTTGCCGGCATCCCGACTCGAACGAATCCGCGGACGAGGCGCAGATCACGGAGCAGACGCCGCGCGACCTGTTCGACGGCGAGACGCTTGACGGCTGGAAGATCGTTGACTTTGGTGGACAGGACGATGTGCGGGTCACGGAGGGCGCGATCACGGTTCGAGCCGGTTATCCCCTTGCCGGCATCGTCTGGGCCGGCGACAAGCTCCCGCGGAATCAATACCGACTGGAACTGGAAGCGAAAAAGATTGACGGCACGGACTTCTTTTGCTGTCTGACGTTTCCGGTCAACGATCAGTCTTGCTCGTTGGTCCTCGGCGGATGGGGTGGAACGGTGACCGGCATCAGTTGCATCGACGGGCGCGACGCGTCGGACAACGCAACGAGGACGTTGCACAAGTACGAACCCGGCCGCTGGTATGCGATTCAAGTCGAGGTCAGCGTTGATCGAATTATTTGTCAGGTCGATGGAAAAGCGATTGTCGATGTGCGGCTGGAAGGAATCGAACTGTCGCTACGACCGGAAGTCGTCTTGACCGCCCCGTTGGGGATTTGCGCCTATGAGACGTCTGCCGCGTGGCGCAACATTCGCTTGACCGGGAAAGGCAACCGTGATTGATTCTGACGAATCTGACGCCGAACCCCACGCATTCTACATGCGGATGGCGATGCGCCAGGCGGAGGCAGCCGGCGCGGCGGGAGAGGTTCCCGTCGGCGCGATCGTCGTCCATGGAAGCCGCGTCATCGGTGAGGCGCACAACCAGCGCGAGACACTCAGCGATCCGACCGCGCACGCCGAGATGCTCGCGATCACCCAGGCGGCGGGAGCGCTGTGCGACTGGCGGCTACGAGATTGCGCGCTGTATGTTACGCTGGAGCCGTGCCCGATGTGCGCCGGGGCGATCGTCAACGCACGGATTCCGCTCGTCGTCTTTGGCGCGGCGGACCCCAAGGCCGGCGCGGTGAGTTCGTTGTACCGGCTTCTCGATGACGCGCGACTCAATCACAGCTGCCAGGTCATTCCGGGCGTGCTGGACGTCGAGTCGGCGGCTTTGCTCAGCGAATTTTTCCGGCGGCAACGGGCGTTGGGCAAAAAATAAACAACGTTGGAGTCGATTTTTACATGCCGGATTCCAGATTCAATCTTGTCGTGCTCGGCGGCGGACCAGGCGGCTACGTCGCCGCGATTCGCGCTGCCCAACTCGGCCTGAAGACCGCCATCATTGACGAGAATGAGCGATTCGGAGGGACGTGCCTTCGCATTGGCTGTATTCCCAGCAAGGCACTTCTCGAAAGCACTCATCTGTATGAGACGGCCGCGCACGGTATGGGCGATCACGGAGTGAACGTGAAGGGCGTCGACGTTGACCTGAAAAAAATGCTCGCGAGGAAGGACAATGTCGTCGACACACTTACCGCCGGCATCAACATGCTGCTCAAGCGGAACAGGATCGCCATGATCGTCGGGCGAGGGCGGCTGGCCGGTCCCGGTCAGATCGAGGTTTCTGGCAGGGATGCGGGCGTTGTGTCAGCCGACAAGCTCATCATTGCAACTGGCAGCATTCCATCGACTTTGCCGGGCGTCGAGATCGATGGTGACCTGATTGGTGACAGCACCGCCGCGCTTTCGTGGCCCGAGGCACCCGAAAAACTGGTGGTGATCGGTGCGGGTTACATCGGGCTCGAACTCGGTTCGGTGTGGAGGCGACTCGGCAGCAAGGTCACGATACTTGAGGCGATGGAAGGGATACTCCCCGGACTGGACGGCGAGATTGCGAAGCTTGCGAAGCGTATTTTTGAAAAGCAGGGGATCGAATTCCACACCGGAATGTTTGTCGAGTCGGTGAAAATCAAAAACGGAAAGTGCATCGTCATGTGCAAGGAGGGCGAACCGTTGACGGCCGACCGTGTGCTCGTCTGTACCGGCCGGTCGCCCAACACGCGCGACCTTGGGCTGAAGGAGGCAGGCGTCAAGACCGACAAACGCGGAACGATCGAGGTCGACGAGGACTTTCAAACCGCCGCCGAGGGAGTCTACGCGATTGGCGACTGCATTGGCGGAGCGATGCTTGCGCACAAGGCTTCCGAAGAGGGAATCGCCTGTGTCGAGAAAATCGTTACGGGCCATGGTCACGTCGAGTACGACGCGATTCCCGCGATTGTTTATACCAACCCGGAAATCGCCAGCGTGGGAAAAACGCAGGAACAGCTTGAGGAAGCGGACGTCGAGTTCAACCAGGGCGCATGTCCTTATGGTGCCAACGGCCGGGCGCGAACGCTCGGCGACACCACGGGACGCGTCAAGATACTGGCGGACGCGAAAACGGATCGCATTCTGGGTGTCCATGCGATTGGACTTCACGCGGGCGATCTGATCGCCGAAGCGGCGACGGCGATGAGTTTTCACGGCAGCGCCGAGGACCTCGCCCGGGTCTGTCACGCGCATCCAACGCTTTCGGAAATCGTGATGGAAGCCGCGCTCGACGTCGCCGGCCGCGCCATTCACACCTGACCGGCATTCGCCGGGCGACCAGTAAGAGGTATCATTAAATGCGCCAAACAGCCCGAATCATCATCGTTTGCCTTTCGTTGGGAGCTCTGTCAGCTACCATTTTCTTGTCAGGTTGCGGTGTCGGCGAATATAACGAACGGGTTCGGGAACGAGGCAATGACTTGTTCTATGGCGAAAGTTGACGGGCCAGCATTCCCGGAGCCAGAGGTGACGGAACTCCCGGGCCGAACGCCTCTCGAAATCGGGGGAAATTCGCGAAACGCGGGAAACGCCGAGTTGAGGCCGCCGCGGAGTGTTAGCCAGTTTGCCCTTTCAGCCGTCGGGAATTCAATTCGCTGGAGAGACTTCTTGTCGAGTTGCCCCGAAATCGGGTGGCAAGCCCAAATCCCGGTTCGTACAATATTTGATATTCGCGGGGCCGCGCAGGAGGTCCCTTTCACTCTCCTGAACTTCCTGCCCGAAAAACGAGGACTTTAGAAATGAACAAGACAATTGTTTTGGCCATGCTGGCAATTGCTGGCTGGTCAATCACCGGATGTGGTGGTCCCGGGGAACCCGTGAACCGATCGTCGGAATTGCGAAACCGTTCGGGGAATCCGCCTCCGCGGGACGGGGACGCCCAACAGCCCCCGACGACGACTGAGACTCCTGGAGACGGCTCCGGAGAGATTGGCGACCCAGGTAGCGAAACGGACATGGGAGAGTCGGAGCCGGATTCGAAAAAGTCCAATTCGGAGGCTAGGCAACGGCCGCCAACAGGACCCATTGTCGGGGGTCGCAGGCTGCCCCCTGGTTTGTCGCGCGCCACCGGAGGAAGAAAACCCGACGACAAGACGGAAGTACCTGAAGAACCAAAAGAAACCGAAGAGGCCAAAACCCAGCCGCCCGCCGACAACAATGAGTCCGCGGATAATAAAGCGGTGGAGGATGACGACAAGCCGGAACGTCGCTGGACATTTTTTGAGCGCGCCAATTTTGCGTTTTCAACGGGTAATGAAACCGAGGGTTTTCAGTATCTCTACGCACACGCGGTTGCCGAGGAGAACGCGCTTGACGAGCATCCACACGGCTGGTACGACGGGATGAGCGAACCTCGCGTCGGGTTGCGCTGGGGCGTTGCCGTTGATTACGACGCACGCAAATTTAGCGGTGAGCCTCCGAAGTTTGACAACGATGAAGTGGCGGCGGCAGGGGGTAGCAACAATGCTTCCAGCGGTGCTCCCGGCTCGCGTGAAGTTGGGGACCGATTGCCGGGAGGCGGTGCTTTTGGCGGCGGCAATCCCGGCCCGCGCGGCGGAGCCTCGAATGCACCATCCGCGGAAAACCCGAAGGAACAACTGGCGTGGTATACCAGTGAGTTTGGCGAGCGGTTTTTGCAAAGAATTGCGATGCGAAGGACCCATGATGACCAATACTGGGGAAGCTCGCTGGCGGAAATCGATGACAGTTATACGTTTGAGGGCGAATCGCGCCCGTCGGACCGCCCGACTCGCCAGCGCCCGGAACCGCCGACCACCAGTTCGGGTGGCAGCGGTCTCGGATTGGATGACGGTGGGGGAGGCGGCGGTAACGAACAAGAGCCCTCCCGTCCGCAAGCGCCAACGGCACCGAACCGCGATGATAACCGGGACGGCAAGGTCATCAGCGGCTTTGAACCGGAATTTCGCGCCGCCGCGAACTCGCTGAGTCCCGGTGTCACGATGCTGGGAGTCGGCTCGGTACGTGATATGCTGGCGAAAGCGAGGCTTCACGGCATCGATTTGCTGGCCGTCTTCGATGTCAGCGTAGCGGTTTCATCCCGTGACGAGGCAAAGAATTCAACGTTACTCGCCTTATACAACGTGAAAACCGGTGAAAAGATCGGGAGTACCCGTCGGCTGAACCAGCTCGCTTACAACAAGGCGGTGTCGGAAAAGCGACCAAATCCGATTGAGGAAGAACTCGATTCGGTCTTTCAGGAAAAAGCCGACAAGGATTACAAGGCCAAGCCCTTTCCAAGTCTTTCCTCGGAGGTGGCGAGAAAGCGTGTCGAGTCCCTGATCGCGGAAAAATACTCCAATCCGCTTCCCGTTCTCGCCGAGATCAGGAATTATCTCACTCAGGACCTGATCGCGGAATCGGATTTTGTCGTTGCAGCCGAAGCACTCATCGGCGAGGAAAAGGCCCTTTTGCTTGTTGACCCCGACGTGACACGGCGGGAAGAAGCCCTGAAGCAATGGCTGCCCGGAAATTTCCGCGTCGACACCAGCGAAGCGGATTTCCGATAACGGTGAAAAACCCCGCGAGACTACAATGATCGGCCAAGTCGATTCATCGTTTCGCCGCAGATTTCGAGGAACAGACGCTGGTCGGCGGTGCGCCAGTCGGCAAATTCGGGGAACCGCGCGGAGACCTTCGTGGGCCCCCGATTGACCGCCTCGCGCCGTCGGATGGCGATTGGCCGTCCGGCAAATTGTTCCAGCGCGTCGAGCCGCCCCTCGACCAGCGATTCGAACGAAAGGGAAAGCGCCGGACGCGTTTCCGCCGCGGTCCGTTCGAGATCGTCGAGAATGCGTCGGTTCATGTTGTTCCAGTAGTGACACATTCGCTCGAGGGGTCGCATTTCGCGAAATCCAGCCAATGAGCCGCGAAAACGAACGCTGGTTGCAAGGTAGCGTTCCACGTTCGGACGCGACATGGCCGAACTGACCGCTTGGCGTCCATCGCGATGCAAATGGATGAATCGGCATCCTGGAAACGCCTGGGCAAGCGGCTGTGAAAGACTAAACAATCGGTTATTTGCTTCCAGAAAAACGTCCCAACGGGTGTAGCGAAGCAAACGAGCCAGGCGTGATTCGTTTAGCTCCGATTCGTAATGCTCGATGCCGAGGCGGTTGAAATCGGGTTGCTTCTCGTGCCAGACGGAGGGCCAGCCGTTGTCGGCCAGCAAGCGGACGAGGTACTTTGAGCCGCAGCCGCCACTGTTGAGACAAAAATATCTTGGCTTTTCAGCCGCCTTCCCGTTGAGTCTCCGTTTGAAGCGCTTGCGCACGGTGCGGAGCACGCGCCGCGGGCCCGACCCTGATTGCGGCTCGTCGGCGCGCATGAGAAATTTCGTGTCGTGATACAGTCTTCTCAGGAAACCGCCTGGCATCCGATGATCTCCGTGGTTCCGTGTTTTTGCGGGCGCTTGCTGTGCCTGGGGATGCGAGGAGAGTACCCGTTTTTCCCGGTCAACGCGAGAGCGAACTTGTCGAATCACGCCGGGGCCGATATCAAGCGCTCAGAGCCGCTCGGCGACGCTTGACGTCGACACCCGCGGAAAAGACGCGTGGATTGCCGGACTAGTCCTCTTCGTCTGGCAAATTGAGCGCCGGTCGGACGCCGATCCCGTCGATCCCGGCAAGCGAATCGCCGAGGTCGCGCCGAGCTGCGTCGGCAAGCCGTACCAGCCGCGCGACGACGTCGGGATGTCGCGGCAGGATGTTGATGGTTTCTCCGATGTCGTTCTTGAGATCGTAGAGACCCGCTTCCGCGGATGCCGTCCGGTATTCGCCCGGCCTCCCGTCGCCTCCAGGAGGCTGATCTTCCATCGTCCGGTACTGATGGGGAAAGACGAGTTTCCAGCGGCGATCACGAATCGCCTGCAACTCACCTCCGGCGTAATAGCAGTAAAACGCTTCGTGCGGCGACGTTGCCCCAGGCTCACCGAACATTAACGGTGCAATGTCGCGCCCGTCGATCGTGTGATCCGGCAAATTCCCCTGGATAATCCGGGCGATGGTTGGCAACAAGTCAATCGTCGACGCCAGTTCGTCGCACGTCGCACCGGCGGGAATCCGGTCGGGCCATTGCATAAGGGTTGGCACGCGGTAACCGCCTTCCCACATCGTTCCTTTCCCCTCGCGGAGCGGGAGCGCCGAGCCGGCGTGGTTGCCGTAACTGAGCCACGGGCCGTTGTCAGAGGTAAAGATCAACAGGGTGTTCCCGAGAATATCGTGTCGCGCAAGTGCCTCGTTGATTTCTCCCACCGACCAGTCGACTTCCATCACCACGTCGCCGTACAGCCCGCAACCGCTTTTGCCCGCGAATTTTTCGGATACGAACAAGGGGACATGGACCATCGAATGAGGAAGATAGAGAAAGAACGGCCTGTCGTGATGGCGATCGATAAAATCAACGGCGCGGCGCGTGTACTCCGCCGTCATCCGGCGTTGATCCTCTCCGGTCACTTCGGGATCAACAATTTCGTTTCCCTCGAACATCGGAAGTTGCGGGTAACCCTCCTTGCGTCGGGCGGCGTCGGGCGGCAAGTCCGCGTATTGCGGATGGAGCGGCCACATATCGTTTGAATAAGGCAATCCGTAATACTCGTCAAAGCCTTGTTGCAGAGGGAGAAACTGCTGACGATGGCCGAGATGCCATTTTCCGAAACAGGCGGTTGCGTAACCCGCTTCCCGGCATAGTTCAGCGATCGTGAGTTCACCGGGGCCGAGTCCATGCCGCGCGTTCGGTCCCAGCGCGCCCGAGATTCCCACGCGCCGGTGGTAACAACCCGTGAGCAGCGCCGCGCGTGACGCGGAACAGACCGCGGAACTGGCAACAAAGTCTCCAAAGCGCATTCCCCGCGCGGCCATTTCATCCAGTCCGGGAGTCGGCCACGGCGGATTCCCGAACGGGCCAATATCCGCATAGCCGAGATCATCGACCAGGATAATGACGACATTGGGCGGCGATTCGGCGCGCGCCCGGGGCACCGTCGCGAGGAGCAGGAGGACAATGACGGCAAGTTTCCGGAAGCATGTCACCATTGAATGAAAGCACGCATTCAGCGGGATAAACCATGCAGGCCCATCCAACGCCCAACTAAAAGGGAATGTCTTCCTCGCTGTACGTCAACTCGGCATTGGCGTCGTCGAGGCCACCCGGCAGGTCACTCGTCGCCGCGCCTCTCGCCGACGCACCGGTCCCCTGACCTTGAACGCCAATCGCTTCGACGTTGACGAAGTACTTGACTTCGCTTTTGGCGTCGCGCTGCCATTTTCGGCCATTGAGTCGATACGTCACGACAACGTCCTGGCCGACGGAAAGTTCATCGGCCATTTCACAGTTGTCGTTGGTGAACTCGATGGGAATGTAGTTGACGAATCGACCCTTGTCCTGTTCGAGAACAACGAGCCGTTTGCGAAAGCCTTTTTGACCAAAGGTCTTCGTCTCTTCGATCAAATGAACCTTGCCGGCTACCTGGGGATCATTCATGGAAAGGACCACTCAAAGAAAACTGTAATCGTCGGGTAATTGAATTCGCCTGCTGTTTGCCAGCTCGACGGAATGACTGAGGCCTGTCGTCGTAAATCGGCGGAATTTCAACCGCTTTGGGAAGCCATCGTACATGTTTTGAACCAACAGTTAATATAAGGGGAATTCATGCCGTTTTGAACAACCCGGCCCGAACGGGGGTGCTATCTCACGAAATTCGCGGGCCGCGATGCTCGACTAACCCCTTGACGACCCCTTGATTCATTGGCAATTTCACGCAAAATCAAGGGGATACGGTTTGCATGCGGCACCGGTCCGCATGGCCGTCATTTGTTTCCTTACTGGAGTTACTCGATGACAACATTGAACAAGCTATTTCTCGGGTCAGCGCTTGTCGCGTGCATGATGCTGGCCGGATGCGGTGATACGAAGACGGAGCCGATGAAAACGACACCTCCGGCTGACAACATGAAAAAGGATGGTAGCGGCGGCAAGAATGGGGCGATGTTGGACCCGGCTCCTGGCGGTGCGGAACTGGTCCTCGTGAAGCTCGAACTTCCCAACATGACGTGAGGTGGCTGCGAGTCACAGGTCCGTGAGGCCTTGACGAGCGTGCCCGAATTCAAGGATGTTGAGGTTACCCGAGAGACCGACACGCCGTCTGGCGAATTCATGGCCGTGAAGGGATTTGACGTTGATTCCAAACTTGACGAGTTGGCCAAAACGGCCGACAAGCTCAAGGATTGGTCGCGTGTCAACTGACCGCTAATCGTCTCGTCCCGGATTCAGGTGCCGAATCCTGAAGGCCGCAAATTGGCAATCGCAGCCCGGCTCGCATCGAGCCGGCTTTTTTTAGCCCCGTTGCAAACGAACTGGCAGTTCGTTCCACTTACCCGGGTGCTGTCGTAGAGGAACCGGCGGTTTGCTACATCGGGTCTGCGTTCAATGGACGACAAGGGAATGAGACTCGTTGGACTTTCATGGGATCGGCGTTCCGCGTGGTCGTTGATGTGGATGGCGTTGGTGATCGTTGCCGGCTGTCGCTCCGAAACGCGCTCGCCGGGTGCGTTCCGTGACGACCGCCCGACGATTATCTTTGTCTGCGCCGACGATTTGGACTTCGAGACTCTCGCTGAAGACTTTGCCAGGTCCGAGTCGCCGGACGAATACGAAGTGATGTTCCCGACGCTCGGAGAAATGGCACGGGAAGGACTTCTACTGACAAACTTCCACGTGACGACCCCCGTTTGCGCTCCGTCCCGAGCGAGTTTCCTTTCAGGCCAGTATGCCCACCGGCATGGTCTGCGGGTCAATACGCCGACAAGCCCGCTGGCGAACGGATTCGCTGGAGGTGCCCGCGCGTTTGACGACCGCGAGAGCCTGGGGCCGTGGATGAAGGCAGCCGGTTATCAAACCTGTTTCGTGGGAAAGTACCTTCATGACGAGTTCGAGCCTCGCGCGGGTCGGGGCGAATCGTGGCAGTCGATTATCCCGCCGGGTTGGGACGTATTCCGCGCTTTTCTGGGAGCGAATTACTTCGAATACTATCTTCTCGACAAGTCGACTCCCCGGCCAGTCGCGGTTTCCGATAGGTACCGGACTGACGCCGAGGCGGACGATGTTAACGAACTGTTGACTTCATGGCGGCCGGAGGAGGGACCCCAGTTCATTTGCTGGTGGCCGCTCGCCCCGCATTCCACAGTCGGCGGCTTGAGGAACGAGGCGGATCGCCATGCGAACTTGTATCGCGACCGGGTCCCTCCACGGCTCGACGAGTCGCTTGCGACATTTCCCGAGTCCCTGCCGGAGGAATTGCGATCGTCGCCGCCGTTAACTCTGGAACAGCGCGAGAGGATCGTCGAGCAGTATCAAAGCCGCTTGCGCGCGACACGCGCGCTGGAGGAGGGGCTGGCGCGGATTCGCCAGACGCTTCGCGAATCGGGGCGACTGGACAACACCCTGTTTGTCGTGACTTCGGACCACGGTTTTCGTTTGGGCCAGCATCGTCACGTGGGAAAGCGTTTGCCTTACGACCGGATCACGCGCGTGCCGGCGATTGTTTGCGGCGCGGGAGTTGGCAAGGGCCGGTGTGATGCGTTGCTCGCGAACATTGATCTTGCCCCTACGCTTGTGGAACTCACGGGCGGCACCGCTCCCGCATCGCCCGATCGAATCGATGGACGGTCGTTCAAGAACCTCCTTGACAACCCGTCCTCGGAACTGGAGCCGCCGCGATCCGCCATCCTCATTGAGAATTGGGA
>JBGTFW010000159.1:0-4072 GCA_041747075.1 Pirellulaceae bacterium | reverse complement strand
CACGCGCGAGGCGCTCAACCGCGCCCGCGAGGACGCACGGAATGCGGTTCAGGATGCAACCCGTGCCGGCGACGAGGCGATGCGCGATTTCCGGGAATCGCTTCGGAATCGGCCCGTTCGACCGAATGACTGGCCGCCGGGTCGTCGCCCCCGCGGAGAAGATTTCCGGAACACTCCCGACCTGCCTCGCCTTCCGGATAACGCGGGAGGAAATCAAGGGGGGAATCCTCAACAACCCCCGAACCGTGGCAATGACAAACGCGGAAATAATAACAACAGCGGCAAGGGAAACCGCGGCAACAACCCGCCTGGTGACCGTGGAAATGGTGACAAGGGCGGAAACGATAAGCGTTGATCCGGGCTGCGAGAGCCAGGTTTACCGTACCCTCGCGGATGGCAACGTTCGCGGGGGATTTTTTTTGAGGGGAATGCGTCAAGCGCGTACGGAACCACTTCGTCGATCACTCGGCACCACCAACTGAATCGGCATCGTCAATCGATTCGGTGCAGTCGCGGCAATCGCCACTTTCGCAATCGCCACTTTCGCACGCATTGTTGCTGGCCGGGACCGACCCGCACGCACCCGCCGGTCATGTGGGCGCGGTGGGGCCGCTGAAGAAAAACGACTGGGCGAAAAGCATTGCGGCCAGAAAGAGAAAAAGCAGTAAGAGGCGCATGGGCTTTTTTCGCGGATTCAGGAGTCGAAACGGCAGGTGTCGGGCGGGAACATTCCCCGTTCTACTTCCCCTCGGCCCAATCCTACGCGGATCGTCCCGATCGGCAACGTTGAAAAAACAAGTCATGTGTCCCGGCAGGATTCCCCCATGTTGCCTTGAATCAACATTCTCGTGCCGGACGCGACGCGCGGAATTCGAGGTAACGCCTTGCTGGTAAAGGACTTGCGCTGGATTGCCTGTTTCGATCACCCGGTCGGGCACCCGGTGTGCGGGATGCAACGTGCAACCCAGTCCCGCACCTTCGACCAAAGCGCCATTGACCATGACCCAATCCCGACCCGGGCATTCTCGCTCGACAGTTGGCAAGAAACCCAAGTCCCGGCCCGCCCTCCCCCGCGACCGGAACGACGATTCCGAAAACGCGCTGGACGATCCGGTCCGCATGTACCTGATGCAAATGGGGCGAATTCCCTTGCTCACCCGCGAGGAGGAACTCGACGCGGCCCGCGTCATCGAGGCGACGCGGATTCGATACCGGCACACCATGATGGCGACCGATTTCATGCTGGCCGGAGCACTTGAACTGCTGGAGCAGGTGCGCGACGGCAAACTGCGGCTTGACCGGACAATCGAAGTCTCGGTCACCAACAAGGCGGAGAAAAAGCGAATCCTTCTGCGGCTGGTTCCCAACGTGCGGACGATTCGCATGTTGCTTAAGGCAAACCATCGCGACTATCGCGTAGCGATCAGCCGTCGACGGGATTCGCCGGAACGTCGCGAAGCCTGGAAGCGGCTCGTCCGGCGGCGTTATCGCGCGGTCCGACTGGTCGAGGAAATGAACTTGCGCGTCAACCGGCTGCAACCGATTTTCAAACAACTTTGCGACGTGAGCGAGCGGATGCATCGGCTGCACTTCCAGATTCAGGCGGCAACGCGAACGGGCTACGTTGACGGCCGGCCGATCGAGGAGCTCCGCGCGGACTTGCATTTCCTCATGAAGAAGACCTTTGAATCGCCGCACACGCTCAAGCGTCGCGTCGACAAGACGCGTCGCTACGAGATGGCCCAGGACCGCGCCAAAAGGGTTCTCTCGGCGGGCAATCTTCGGCTCGTCGTCTCGATCGCCAAGAAGTACCGCAACCGCGGGCTGAGCTTTCTCGACCTGATCCAGGAAGGCAACACGGGGCTGATGCGGGCCGTCGACAAGTTCGAGCACGCGCGGGGTTTCAAGTTTTCCACCTACGCCACGTGGTGGATTCGCCAGGCGATCACCCGCGCCATCGCCGATCAAAGCCGCACCATCCGCGTCCCGGTTCACATGATCGATACAATGAGCAAGGTCCGCAACGTGATGCGCGAACTCGTCCAGGAGCTCGGGCGCGAGCCGTTACCCGAGGAGACCGCCGAGCGAGCCAAACTCTCGATCGAGGACGCCCGCGTCATCATGAAGATGGCGAAGCAGCCCCTTTCGCTGGACCAGCCGGTGGGCGATCACGAGGAGAGCTATTTCGGCGAGTTCCTTGAGGACCACCGCGACGACGATCCGCTGCTTGAGACCAACCAGCAAGCTCTCAGGGTCCGCATCGAGGAGGCGATGGAACACCTGAACTATCGAGAGCGGGAAATTTTGCGGCTTCGCTACGGACTCGCCGATGGATATTCCTACACACTGGAGGAAGTCGGCAAGATTTTTTCCGTGACTCGCGAACGCGTCCGCCAGATCGAGTCCAAGGCGGTTCGCAAGTTGCAACAACCCTTTCGCAGCCATTCGCTCGCCAGCTTCATCGACGGTCCCGACCATTCCATCGATGACCAGGCGACGGAATCCGTATAGCAGGGTATGTAGAACAATTGTCCTCAATGGTTCCCTCCGTTAAACAATTGGGACAATGGTTCTACACTTTACCCGTTGCGGCAGACAAGCCGCTGCTGGATTTCGCGAAAGATGTCGCGCGCGACCTGGGGCTTCGCCCCGCTGAGTGCCGCCACCACGTTCCCCGTGCCGTCAATGATTTCCACCGTGTTCGATTCGCAGTCGATTGCCGACGGCCCGTTGAGGACGACCAGATCACAGCACTTTCTGTGCAGCTTGGTGACGGCGCGAAAGTGTGCGTCTTCGGTTTCCAGCGCGAAGCCCACCACCCACTGATCCGCGCGCTTTTGCATCCCGAGTGTCGCCACCACGTCGGGCGTCTCGACCAGTTCCAGGACAAGCGGCTGGCCGTTCTTGCGAATCTTGTGGTCCGATCGCGAAGTCGGTCGATAGTCGCACGGAGCGGCGACTCCAATCACTCCGTCGCACGATGGAAACTCGGCGAGACAGGCGTCCAGCATTTCCTCGGTCGTCATCACGTCGATCCGCTGCGCGGCCGTCGGATAGTCGACCGAAACCGGCCCGCTAACGATGACGACCTGGTGGCCGGACTCGATGGCGGCTTCCGCAATCGAACAACCCATCCGGCCGCTCGACGCGTTGGAAATAAAGCGGACCGGGTCAAGGTACTGCCGTGTCGGTCCAGAGGTCACAAGAATCCGCGCCATCAAATGCGTCAACTTTATTCAAGCGGATTGAGGACGTCGCGAATCGCGGCGAACAGTTCGTCGGGTTCGGCCATCCGTCCCGCGCCGCGGGTTCGGCAACTGAGCCATCCCTCGCCCGGTCCGACCAATTGAACTCCGTCGTCGCGAAGGCGCTGGACGTTTCGCTGGACAGCGGGCTTGTCCCACATCTCGCAGTTCATCGCCGGTGCCAGGATTACCGGCCCGGCAAAGCACAGGTAAATGGTTGAAAGCAGGTCGTCGGCCAGTCCCATCGCCGCCTTGCCGAGAAAGTCGGCGGTCGCTGGCGCGACGCAGAGCAGGTCGGCGGAACGCGCAAGTTCAATATGTGCACCCAGCGGATGGCGACTTGCGTCGAACATGTCGTCGTTGACCGGCCTGCCGGTCAAGGCCGCGAGCGTCGCCGTGCCAATGAACTCGTTCGCCGATCGCGTCATGACGACGCGGACGCCGTAACCGGCCTGGACGAGTTGACTGACCAGCCCCGCGGTCTTGTAGGCCGCGACGCCGCCGGTGATTCCAACAATAACTTCGTGATCCGCCATAAACGAATTGTAGACCGCCGTTGCGACGGCGTTAAGCAATCGCCAAAAAAACAGGTCGTGGAAGTTAAATCCAGCCAGGATACAGGAAGGCGGAGTTGCGTTAGACTCTAACTTCCAGTTTTGCACTTTTCTTTGGAGTGCGGGGACTTGGCACCGCTTTGGATTGCCGAACGCAGGAAGTAATTGGGAGTGTGGACGGCAACGCCCCAGCCCGAATGGGTCTCAATGCATCGCGTTTTCCGGGGCTGATCCAAAGCTCCGCCAGGCCGGAGCACTCCAAATTTGCAAAAC
>JBGTFW010000158.1:0-36074 GCA_041747075.1 Pirellulaceae bacterium | reverse complement strand
AAGGTAATGAACCGGTGAGTGGGAAGGGGCCGTTCGCAAAACAATCATCCGCCGAGTCGCTCCCCACATCCAGTGTAATCGGCGCACCGAATTGTTCTCAGAAATCCAAACCCTGCTGGACCGTGATCGCGGTCACGCAATCGGGCTGGTTGTACGATGGTTTGTTCATTTGCGGAGAGACGGGCCACGCCTCAAGCTTGCCGGAATCGAATGGCTTCAGGGCCTTCTCCAGAAAATTCAGGTCTTCAAACGCAGGGTCCAGCCACGCCTCGTGGTATTGTTCGTCGAGGATCACCGGCATCCGATCATGGATGCGGGCCATGAAATCGTTGGCGTCCGTCGTGATGATCGTACAGGTTTCCAGTGCCTCGCCGGACTTGTCGTTCGATTCCCACAGCCCGGCAAATCCAAATGGCCGATCATCGGCGAGGTGGATGTAGATCGGCTGTTTTTTGTCATCGAGTTTCTTCCATTCGTAGAAACCGTCGGCGAGGACCAGACAACGACGTTTTTTGAAGGCTGCACGAAAGGCAGGTTTTTCGCGCACTGTTTCGCTCCGCGCGTTGATCATGCGGTTGCCGATCTTTGCGTCATCCGCCCAGAACGGGACCAGCCCCCACCTCAGCCAGGCAAAGGCAGGCGCACCGGCACCGCCGCGAATGGTCGCCACCGTGTGGGTCGGCGCGACGTTGTAATTGGATGGAATCTCCGGGAACTCGATTTCCGAGAACATGTCCGCGATCGTTTCGGCGGGCGTTCTCAGGGTAAACCGGCCGCACATAAATTGAATTCTCCTGGAAAAGGTGACTCCCCCACTGGTCATTCTGGCGGGCGTTTTCGGTAGACAGATATGTTACCATAGGGTTCAATGGGACCTTTCAACTGTACCTCGACACCATCGACGCAGGCATGCTTTTTTTCCGATCTGCACTTGTTTGCCCGCCGCTCTGCCGCGAACGACTACCTGTCGGCGTTGACGGAAGCGGTGAGACGATCGGAGTTTGTCGTCCTTGGCGGCGACATCCTCGATTTTCGCTGGTCAACGCTCGCCAGCGAAGAGGCGACCGCCGACGCCGGACAGCAGTGGCTGGAGAGTCTGCTCCTGGCCAACCCACGTGCGCAATTTCATTACGTTTGCGGCAATCACGATTGCGCCAGGAGCTGGACCGGGCGGCTGGAGCAACTGGCGAGCGACCACTCGCAATTCTGTTGGCATGAATTCGGGTTGCTCGCCAATACCACGCTTTTTATGCATGGCGACGTTGCCGACCGATGGACTGCCCATGAGGAACTGGTCGAGCGCCGGCGTCGATGGTCGGAAGGTCATCGCGCCATGGGACCGCGGCATCTGTTGTATGAAGTAGCCGTGGGATTGAGACTGCACAACCTGGCGTCACGACTCTGGCATTCATCGGAACGCACCGTCGAGCGGATCGACCATTACATCAAGTCGCTCGATTTGCCAACGGAGCGACCGGTCGATCAAGTCGTATTTGGTCACACGCATCGGCTGCTGGACGGCCACCGCGCTGATGGAGTTCGCTATTTCAATGGCGGCGCACCGCTGACCGGCAACCGTTTCCGGATACTTGAGGTGCGAATTTGAACGAGACGCCTCCCGTTGCCGACTGTTATTCGGCTGGTGAGCGGTCGCTCATGAACCGTTGGCAGACGTGGAAGCAGCGCGTGTTGGCCCCGTACCTGGGCGTCCTTGACCGCGCGGGAGTTCGACCCGGTCACGTCACGTTCACGTCCGTGGTGTTCGGCCTGGCCTTTTGTCCCTGCTACGCATTGGGGCAGACGGCCGCGTGGGTCGTTGCGGGTTATTCTTGTCTGATGCTGCATTTGCTGGTTGACGGCATTGACGGTCCCCTCGCGCGCTGGCAAGGGCGCGCGTCGCGCTACGGTTCGTATGCTGATACGCTGGCGGATCAGACCGTGATTGCTTTTGCGACAATGGCCTGGATCGAGGCGGAAATTCAGGGACGACCGGGTTTGTCGGTGTTCTGCGGCGGAGTTTACCTTTTCTTTTATACGGTGATTGTCGCCATGGCGATGGTCCGCAACGCGCTGGGCATCCCCAATCGATTGCTCTTTCGGCCGCGGATGGTCGTCTACGCGGCGCTTTTTGTCGAGTGGTTTGCGCCCGCCTGGCGACTGGAGCAAGTGGTCGAGGGCGTGGTTTGGATGTTCAACGCGTTATTCGTCGTCTGGCTCTTCACCGGTTTCCGGGCGTTGCGGCATGCGCTGCGGTATCAGGATTGACACCTGGAAACTCGAGTCTGTTCGCGAGGCGGCTTGCTGGATATCACTGCGGTTTAATCGCCAATACGCTACGATTTTGCTGACACCAACAAGTCATCGACCGACAGCGAAAGACCCTCAACGGCCAGCGGCACCAGTGTCTCGCCGGTTCTCGCTGTCGTCACCGTCGCAAACCGTCCGTCCGGCTGCGGGTCTCGATAGACTTCAACCGTTGCATTGGTCAGGTTCACGATCCAGTATTCGACGATCCCGCCTTCGGCGTAAATCGGCCCTTTGATCTCACGATCATACGCCAGCGACGTATCAGCAACTTCAATTAACAGCCGAACATCCTTGGCAGCCGGGCGTGCCGAGGCATACAGGTCATCCCGGAAATCAAGGATGACCACGTCCGGTTCGGTTTCGCTGTCGTTGATCGAAACAGGATCCTGAATACTGACAAGAAAGTCCGCTGACAGGCGAGCGGATAACAAGCGATTCAAACCTTTCACCGTCGCGGCGTGCGGATTTCCTATGACCATCTTTTGGACAATCTCCCCTCGAATCAGTTCGATCGAATCATTCTCACCGAAGATTCCTCGTTCGATCATCTCGTGGTATTGGGCAAGGCTGAAACGATGCCGCACCGGGCCTCCGGTTTGCGGGCTGGTATGCGAAATTGCTGATGCCATCAATGCCTCCGGAAACGATCCTGCTTTATCTGGAACAATCCAATTCTAGCCGATTGAATCCCGATTTGCATGGGTCGCTTTGTCTGCCTCCGGCAGACTCCACCCCATGCTTTATGCTTTCATGGCATCGCCATTTGCGAAGGCGCTCGTCGCTCGCCATTTGCTATGGGTGCTCATGGCTTCGCCACTTGCGATGGGTGCGGCTCCATGCGCCATTGGCTCAATGAGCCAATGGCCCACTCCTATTCCTTCGGCACGGTTGCCTCGCGGACGACCGCGCCGTACCGGTCGTTGATCACGAGGATCGCGAATCGCTGCACGCTGTCGAGGTTCTGGTTGCTCAGCGACGCGTAGTCAAAACGACCGCGAAGGTCCGTGTATCCGTCCTTGTAGAATTGCACGTTCCCGTCCGGCTGACGCGCATAGACCTTGACGTAGACCTTTGGCAGCGGCTCGCGCGACTCGGTTGCGGAGACCTGTACCTGTCCGAACTGCTCGACCAGTCTCACGTTCATGGAGTTGGCATAGCTCGCGTGGCTGTGCGTCTGGCCGCCGCCGCTGATCTCGACCAGCACGTTGCGCGTCCGGTACTCGTCGGGCAACTCAAAGGAATGCTGGCCGGAATCGGCGGGCAATTCAATCGACTGCGACGAATTGGGCTGGATCATTGCGAATCCTTCACCCTGTTGCTGGACGAACGGGTTGCGGCTAAAGAGCAACTCGACGTCCATCAGATAGTAATTGACAGTCACCGTTTCAAGGTTCTGGAATTCCATCTGGACGCGCGGTCCCTCGATTACAAACTCGAATTCAGGCACCTTGCCGGCGGCCGCCGTCTGTTGCTGAGTCGTGTCGGTATCGTCAACGACTTTCGATTCGGCACCGCGTATCTCATCGACTTGCGCAAGGACCGACGCAAACAGATCGCGCCAGCGCTTGACGGGATGCTGGCGATACGGATCGGCAAGGGTCGCCGCGCGATCGGGGTCCGACGCGTACATCGCCAGGTACGCGGCCATGTAGTCGTATTGCAGACGTGCCGCCGTGCCCGTGCCGTTCGGCTGGACCTGTTCAAACAGTCCCAGCGCCTCGCCGACGCGGTCCTGCAATAACATGTAGGCGGTCATCGCCAGCCGTCCTTCGTCGTCCAGCCGTGACTGGCGCGAAAGGATGGCGAGCAACTGGTGGTACTGGGTCCAGAAATGATCGTTGAGGATCGTCCGACGCAAACCGAGTTGATGAGTTCGCCCGTTAACGAGCGGCCAGTACTCGCGGTGCTGGTACCAGGCGCGCTCGACCGGATGGATCGCGACCAGTTCGCACTCAAGCCACGGCCCGCACTGGGCGAGAAACGACTCGGCGTGTTCGAGATACTCGCGGATCGCCGCCACGTCGTTGTGCTTCAAGCCGTAGGACCACAGCATGCCGTTAAAGGCGAGACGTTCGGTCAGCGCGCGGATCGTCCGCTGGAAGAAAGCGGCGTCCTTCATGCGGAATGCGATGAGCGAGAGGTCAATTCGCTGGAGGTTTTGCGACTCGAGAAACTCAATAACCTGATCGTCAGTTCCGTTTTGGGAAACGTAGGCCCATGACGTAGTATCAATCTCAGCCGGTTCTGCCACCACCTTGAAACGCAGTCCGTCGGCGACTGCGACCACGCGGTCCTCGAGCGAAACGTGAGCGGCGTAGTGTGAAAAATCGCCCGTCGCGGGGAAATAGAACTGATATTCGGTCGTCTGAGTGCTAAACGGTGCCAGGTCCATCTGGATACTGCGCGTCCGCTGGCTGCCGCTGGCGGGCATGGCCCCTTCGGGAATCTGGATCAACAGATCGACGTCGCGCGGAATAGAGGTTGGGTTCGTCACGACGACCTGGCCGCCGTAGAGCACGTGGGGAAGGAATTCATCGCGGACAAACTTCTCGTGAGTTCGCCCGTCGATGACCTGGTATCGATCGTCGTGCCGCCAGAAATTCTCGCTGACCAGCACGGTCGAACCGCCACCGTCAAAGGCCGACGGTCGCACTTGTTCGAAATAGGCGATGAGGTCGGCCTTGGGTGTCAGGCGCATGGCGTTGTCGACAAACTCCACTTCGCTTTCGGGACGCTCAAAGGGCAAATCGAGCACGGCCAGCGCCATGACCATTTCGGTAAAGTTCCCGGCTGCCTCGGGAAAGTACGGTGAGAGGAAGGGTTCGTTGGGCGCGTGAAGGGCCAGATCGCGCCAGAACCGGTTAACCTGAACGCGCTGGGCCGTTTGTTCTTCGATCGTCAGATGCCAGTAATTGTTTTCGACCCATTCCTGCGTCGGCTTGACGCGCTGGTAGTATCGGCCCAGTTGCGCACGAAGTTCCTCCATCCTCTTTTCCCCTGCCTCTCCAAATCGCGCGCCGGCCTGATTTTCAGAAAGCTTGTTGAGATCGTCACCCAACGACTGTTTCTGGTCAACCTGTAGAACCAAGGTATCAAACTGCCTCGCCTCGCCTTCAGGGTCCGCAGCGACTCGGCCCGTTTCCGGAGCAGGTGCCTGACCTGGCGATGTTGGCTTCTCTCGGTTCGTGACTTCGCTATGAAAACTAAAATTTTGACCGTCTCCCTCCGCGTCTGCCGGCGCATCTTGACCTCCGCCGCCGGCACCACCGGCTTCAGACTCTGCCACCAATTCGTCAGGGGCCTCGCGGGATGCGTCGCGATCGAGCGATTTCTTGCGGAACCGCGCGTCCTTGCCCTCGGTCTCCAACGCGCCGCCGACGACCGCCACGTCAAAGAGCCGATCGAAGTCGCGCCGCGCGGTTGGATGAAGTTCGTAATCATTGCCAATGAAGCGGCCAATTTCCGCGCGGCGTCCGTCGAGCCGCCGACCGAGCAGAATCCGCTCAACCGTGTTCAGCCGCTCGAACTGCCACGGTTTTCCGTAGTCGTCCAGCGACTGGCCGACAAGATACTCGTCCACGAAGGTCCTGTGAAACTTGTTGGCCAAATACGGTTTCCCCACCTTCTCGAAATACTCGGGGTCCTTGCGCTGGAGAAAGAAGTTCAGTTCATGACAAGCGTATTGGGTGTACAGCTCGAACTTTTCCTCGTCGGATTTTGTCGGCCATTCCATCAGAAACGCGAATTCGCGCAGCGTTTCATCGCCCGTCAGCGTCAGGTAGTACCGGTATACGTCAGCGAGGGATTCATATTGCTGGAAGCGGGCCGAGGCGACATCCGGCAACTCGAATAGTTCGTCGGCGCGAAGCACCGAATACTGCTTTTGCCGCGTGAAGTGCTGTTCCGGGTCAAGCGCTAGTTCACTGGAGAGTCGCAAGTCGCGAAACTTCAGTGGCTGTTCCTCCAATACGACAGTTCGCACGACCGTCTCGAGACGATCGGCGACGACGATCCGCAAAAAGTGTTTGTCGCCCAGTGCCGTCGTGTCGATCTCGACGACGCCATTTTTGTCCGGACGGAGTTGCCAGACGGCCGCCGTTCCATTCATGAGAAAATCCAGCGTCGCAAAGTCGCTGTAGTCGTCCGAATGCGCCTCGCCCCCGGCGCTTTTGCGCGACGCGCGGCCTTCCGCCTTTTTGTCGGCGCGTCCGAAATCGTCCCCCTGCGCCGCCTCCTGTACGTCGTTTTCCGTCGAGCGCAGGGCCCACGGGTTGAGCAGCAACGATGGGCGTGTCAGCATGTTTCCCGGATAGTTGTCCGCGTGCTGGCGATCGAGGATGTATTGGTACTCTTCGCCGATCGAGCGACCAGCCAAATACGAGTTGGCAGTCCATCCGCGCTGGATCGTCAGCGGTTCCAGATCACCGACTGTCGCAAACTGGTCAAACAGGTCGAATTCGGGCAAATAGCGCGTTGCGAGCACGTGAACCCGCGCGCCCGACCAGTCGCCGCCGAGATGGACGCGCAGTTGATCGTTGCCAGGCTCAATCGACTCGACATGCAGCGGATTGGGCGCGCGGATTTCCAGGTCCCGTGCTTCACCCAGCGCGAACCCGTAATCGATGCGCCCTTCTGTGATCTGGACGCGAACGGTTTGGCCAGTTTGCCGGTTGGAAAGTTCGTAATCACCGGATGGCAACCCGGACAGCGTCACCTGGCCGTCGGCGACTTCAATGGCCGAACCGCGATCGGCGAGATACGTTTCCCGACGGAGTTCCAGCAACGAGTAATCAGCGGCTGTGTCCGCGCTGGCCGTTGCGGGGATGAGGACCGGCTGGCCGTCGACGCCGTTCACCGTTTCGTGCCGCGTCTGTTTTTCGAGGTCGAGATGCCATTGGCTGGCGGGATTCCCGGAGATTTCAGCGCTCACCCAGTCGATTCCTGGTAGCGGGCCGAGCTGAATCTCGCCCGACTTGTCCGACTGGAGTCGCGTATCGACGGTTTCCGTAAAGTCACGGTGCTTGAGTCGAACGAGCACGGACTGAGCGCGACGAACTTCACCTGTCTTGCCGCGCACTGACAGGACATAGCCCGACTCGTTTTTTCGCAAGTGGACCGCATCGAGCGACTGGCTCTTGTCGATCCCGTTGACTTGATACGATTGTGAATCGCTCAGTGAGACGTCCTGGTTTTGACTGATGTTGCGCACTGTCGCCTGCAATTCCAGTTTCAGTTCATTCAGCCGCGCGGGGACCTGAATCGTGACAGTCGTCTCGCCGGACTCGCTAATCGTCAGTTCATCAAACGTCTTCGTCGATTCGATGCCGTCGATGTCCGTGCCGCGAACGATCAGCCGCACGTCCTTGAGCAGACTGACGGGCACGGGTGTCTCGGCCGCCAGCAGTTGCGGGCGTATCACGACCTCCGCCTGGCGGGCAAAGATCAATGCCTCGCGATCGACGTAGAGGCCCGCTCTCAATTGGTATGACTCGGTGCCGTGATAAAACGAATCGAGCGCATGAAAGCCCTTGTGCTCGATGACAATCGCCTGCTGACTCGCCTGCGTCGAAAAGGGAACGGGAATCTGCCCTTCATCGGCGCGATACGGGTGACCGGCGATCCACAACGTCGCGTCGGGCACAAGCCGCTTGTTTCCGTCGAGGATTGTGAAGAGGTAACCCGCCGCGGTCGTCTCGACCAGGTGCTGGAGCTTGCCCTTGCGAATCAGCGCGCGGCTGCTCGTTCCATTGCCGATGAAGTCGATCACGTAGACGCCGCGATGATCGAGCTGGTCAAAACGGAAAGTGCGTTGTACACGGAGTGCCGGTGCTTCGTCATAGCGGTAGGTCTCCTGCCAGTTGGGAACCAGTCCATCGAGACTGATGTCCGTGCCAATTTCGCGCTGGTAGCGGCGGTAGTAATTGCCCGTGTTGACCTCAAAGACCTTGACGATCAGGTTCTGAATGTTCTTGGTGACGAGCGTCAGCTCGACCCGTTCATCGTCGCCGAAAAACTCGCGGTTCACCGGGAGAAACTCCAGATCGACGCGTTCCATCAGCGCCTTCCAGGTTTCCGGCGTCAGCATGGAGGCCCATTGTTCGGGGTCGCCCAGTCCGGCGGTGATCTTTGCCTCGGCAAAACGCTGCTTAAGGTACTGGTCATCCACCCACTCGCTGAACGCCCGCCAGTCCCTGGCATCAACCAGGAAATGGTGAAGGTAATCGCGGACAAGTGGCTCGTCGTACTGGATCGGTGCCAGTCGCGTTTGCTCCTCGAAACTTGCGGACAGGTCGGCGAATCCGCGTCCTGGCATGTCGCGGAGGTATTCGGTTCGAACCCACGGTGCCTGGCGCGGCAGTTTCAGGTAGGCGATGAACCGGTCGCGGTCGTAAACACCCATTTCGCGGTCCAGTTCCAGACGCCGGTAAAGGATGTTGGCCTTCAGCGAGTTGTGCGATTCGTTGAGCGTCGAGGCATATTCCCACAGCCGCTCGAGGTAAGCCAAATGTTCCTGGCGATCGAGTTTCAGGTCGACGTCGTTGGACGGAGCCAGTTTGGTGAGCCATGCGTTGACGAAGTTCGTCTCGTTCTCCAGTTGCGGCAACAGCGCAAGCAACTGTTTCAGTTGTTCCAGTAACATCTGGCTGTGAATGGCCATTCCACCGAAGCCGGACGAGTCGCGGTTTTGCAGGTCACGCGCGACCCGTTGAGCGAGGTTTTCGACGTCGGGCCGGGTGAGGCGGGCGAGCAGGCTGCGAAGTTGCGCGTCGGAAAGCTTCCGCCCCGCAAGGTCGCGAAGCGCGACCGGCTCGATCCGTTCCGTGTCGTCGCGGGAAAGCGCGCTCTCGAGCAACCGCTCGCGCGCGATGAGCGACTCGTCGAGTTCGCTGGGCAGTCCCGGCTCGGCCGAAGGACGTTGCCGCTGGTGGTCGAAGCGCAAATCGAGTTGATCAATCAGATAGTCGAGCGTCTTTTGCGGGTTGGCGGAGTATTGGAGGAGCGCCTGACGGTGCTCGATTTCGCGCATCCGGTCGGTCCGGGAGAGCCGCTGGTCCCACGTGCGAAGCATTTCCGCAGCCTGTTCAAACTGCTCCGTCTGCTGAAAATGGAGGCAGTGATAAAAGTAATACTCCTCGGTTCCCGGGACGAGTTCGGCAAGGACCGCGCCGCGATCTCCGGCCAACGCAAATTCCTCGGCAAAATCAATTTCCCGCTGGGCCGACGCCTCGCTCGCACGCCCGACGAGAACAACGAGCAATGCGGCAAGAGCGATGGAGATGTCGGTTAAACTGCGAAATGGGCTCATGGAAGGTTCCCCGAGGTCAGAATGCGGAGTGAATGCGGAATCGTTCACAGTGTAGGTTATGACGAGCCAGGTCGACTGGTTGTTCCAGCCGCCGGCATGACAACCTGGCAGATTTTCCCGAACGAAGCCGGATCGGTGGGTGTTCCCCGACAATCCGTTAGACGGCCCCCTTGATGGTGCTCGCCGGGTGGCGCTCGCCCGGCTAAAATCCCATTGAATTTGCCCGACCCGACCGGATAGAATACGCCCGGTGGTGGTCGCTGGTGAGGCCGGGGACCCGTTTCATGATCCAGAACGAAAGGAAACCAACATAGCCGTCGACCAATTTCGAGTAAACGAACAGATCCGGATTTCGCCTGTCCGCGTCATTGACGCCGAGGGCCAGCAATTGGGAGTCATCCCGTCAAAAGAAGCACTTGAACGGGCGCGCGAGGCGGGGATGGACCTTGTCGAAGTGGCACCCGAAGCCAAACCGCCCGTCTGCCGCATCATGGATTACGGCAAGTTCCGTTACGAACGGAGCAAAAAGTCCCACAAGAACAAGGCCCATCAGACACGGCTGAAGGAAATTCGCGTTCGCCCGAAGACCGGCCAGCACGATATCGATTTCAAGGTGAAGCAGGCAATCAGCTTTCTCGAAAACAAGGACAAGGTCCAGGTCACGGTGATGTTCCGTGGCCGCGAGTTGGCACACATTGAGGAGGGCCGCAAGGTGATGGAAGGGATCGTCGCGAAACTCAATGAGCATGGCAAGCTGGAAAGCCAACCGAGTAACCAGGCGCGGCGAATGATCTGCACGATCGCACCGCGATAGCGTCGCCCAGTCGTCGAGCCGTTCCCAATCGCGGCGTCCCTGCAAAAAAAAGGACCGCGGCGAGACCCAAGTCGCGCCGCGGTCACTTCACTTTCCTGGTTCCGGTCGCCTGGCGGGACAGCGCCATGTGGATATTCATTTCCGAAACCGGAATTCCCGCCGTTTGGCAAAGGCAGCTACAAACATTCCGCCGTTTGGCAACGGCAGCTACAACCTGGCGCTGTCCACCTAGAAGGCCTTTTCAACGCCAAAGTACGCACCGTGCAACAGCAGGTCGCCGTTGGAACGGATCCGATTGGTGTTGTCAAAGTCCGCGAAGTTGTACGGAATCTGCTCGGGTGCCAGCGCCACGCCGGAAACGCCAATCACGCGGTAGCCTACGTTGGCGCGCCAGCATTCGGCGAACTGCCAGTTCAGCCCGAGATCGAGTTCGCCGAGCGTCGCCACTTCGTCCTTGGTCGAGGAGAGGGCGTAGTCGCTGCCGGCGTAAGGGCCGACGGCCGCCGTCGCGAACGTTCCATTGCCGTCGGTGATCGACTGGCGGGTGTAAATGTCGTTGTTGTAAACGCCGAACTTCGCACCCAACGACAGGCTCAGCCGGTTACGAAGGCAACGCTCGGCGCGAGCCCCCAACTGAACGCCCACGAGATTGTTTTCCACTTCCAGGTCGTACAACGTCTGGGCCGGGTAGGTGGTCAGGAAGTTGTTGGCGGTGATGCGGTAGTCCTCGCTGAACTTGAACCAGCGGATACCGGCCAGCCACTCGACGTTCATCGAGCCGCAGCGGAATGTCGGTGCGCAACCGGCGTTGTGCAGCAAGTTGAATTCCGCGTTGTGGATTTCGTTGAAGCGATAGATGCGATAGTTGTCCGAGGTATCAAACGTGGCGGCCACGTCAGAACCGATCAGGTCGAGGTCGCCCAGACCGCGGAGGTTTGTGTACAGTGGAGCACCGCTGAACGTCACGTCGGTGCGATCAGCGAACAGCCCGAAGTAACTGAATTCCCAGCCAATTCCGCTGCAATTGCGAACTCCGATGAACGTCTCAAACCCGCCGAGCGTGTCAATTTCGTTGTCGGTGGAAAAGAGCGACTGGCCCAACGAGTTCGAAGCGAGGCCGCGATCGTCCTCGTAGTCGCGTTCAAACACCAGACCGCGAAGTCCAAAGACAACGTTGCGATCACTGCCTCGGACCAACCCGCCGCCGCCGACGCCGCAGTGACCCGAGTCACAGCCGCCGCCGTAACCGGCGCTTCCGCTGGACGAAGCGCAGCCGCTGGACGAAGCATGGCTACTGCCGGCCGGCGCTTGATATAACGCCGAAGGCTGCATCGGTGCGTGCTGTTCCGCCATAACGCTTGACGGCTCGTCGTTGGTTTTCGGCTGCATGGGAACGTCGCTCGGTGAAACCTCCTGGATCTCGTCGGCGGGCGCTTCCTGCGGTTGGTATCCGTACGATGAGTACTTGGAATTGTTCTGATACTGGGCCGATGCAGACATTGCCAATCCGAAACTGGCGGCGACGACGACTGCGGTAAAAATCGTGCATTTCATCTGGAAAGACTCCTTCTTTCGGGACCGTCGACTCGCCTCGCAGTCCGTCACGCGGCGTGACAGTCAAACGGTCGAGGCATCCGTCGAAATGCCATGCTTCACCAGGCACCTTTTTGAAAAGGGGACCCGGCTGTGCAAGGCAACGTTGGCGTTTCGATTCTGACAGCGAAATCGACGTTTCCCTTAATTCCGGACAAGCACATTCGACCGACTTTTCAGAAAGTCCCCGCCCATTGACGATGCAACCGGCCAGGCAAAAACATCAGGAACCACGCGAAAACTCTCGCCCACGCGCGCTACGTGCAAACGACGAAGAACCGGTCCATCCCTCAAGGTCACCGCAACAGCCGTCCTTTGACCCGCACCGATCGGTCATTCCGTTCATTCGGGCGAGCGATCACCAGAGTTTTCCTAATAGGAGCCTTCGTCAGGGTTTGCGCATGTGAAAACGCTTTCCTGATCACCACCAACGATTCGAAGCGCCGGTCGTAGCGGTGCTGGCAACCAGGCAACTGCTGGCATTTGGCGCAGGCGGGCCGGTTTACCGAGTTGGCGCGTCGATTCCGAGCTGCTCGATCGTAAGCAGCGAACGGAACGCGACACCCATTTCGGCAAATCGGGTTGTAGCCCCTTCCATCCGATCGACGATCGCGACGGCGCGGTCGACAACCAGCCCGTATTCCCGCGCCCGCTCGACGGCAGTGATCAGGCTTCCGCCGCTGGTCACGACGTCCTCGACGACGACCGCGCGATCGCCCGGTTCCACCGGCCCTTCGACTTGACGGCCCGTACCGTGCGACTTGGCTTCCTTGCGGACGATGAACCCGCGAAGCCGCTGGCCGCGCTGGTGGGCGAGCGTGATCACGGCGGCCGTGATCGGATCGGCTCCGATCGCCATTCCGCCGACGCAATCCGGCATTTCGTCCGCGAGCAACCGCAATATCCCCTCGGCGACCAGCGAGGCGCCTTGTCCATCAAGAGTAACGCGGCGACAGTCGAGATAGAAACTCGCGGTTTTGCCGGATGCAAGCGTAAACGTCCCGGTCTTCAGGGCAAGCCGTTTGACCAGTTCAATCAATTCGGTTTCGCGATACAATCGACGGCTCCGGGATCAAAAGCATCAAAAGCGGTTTCGAGAGCACGACCTGCCTGAATGGACGTTTCGAAGTGTAGCCTAATTGGACAGCGCCATGTTCGACGTTGCCACGCTTGCCAAAGCATGGATATTCATTCGCGAAACCGGAATTCCCGCCGTTTGGCAACGGCAGCCACATACACCGCGCCGATCCCGTGTCGATGAACTCCCCTCCCCCATTTTCGATCATCCTGCTGATCGATGGTCTCAGTCCCCGTTATCTTGCCCCGTGGGGTTGTACCTGGATTGAGACGCCGGCCCTCAATCGTCTCGCCGCCGACTCGATCGTCTTTGAAAACGCGATCGCCGATTCCGTTGACCCGTCCGCGGCGCTGCATTCGTTGCTGACGGGTCAACATCCGCTGGCCCTTGATCAACCGTTCGGGAAGAAGAGCAACCTGTTCCAGCCCGTTCGACAAGCGGCAACTACGATTCTCTTAACCGACGATGCCGCACTCTTTGACCGGCAATGGCTGGAATCCTCGTTTGACGAAGTCATCCAGGCACCCGAATCAGGTTACACGGTGAAGGATTTCCGTAGCCGGATTGGCAACAATTCGGAGAATCGAGTCGCATTTCCGAACTCTTGCGAGTCCGGCTATGTCCAAAACGAATCGGCAGTTGCGGATGCGTCCATCAGGGCGGCGAGGGAAATTGCGGATACACACATGGCCGGTTGTTTCGCGCTCCTCGGATCCGAAATTGCCAATCGCGAGTTGCCATTAAGCGTCGTCTTTCACCTCACCAGCATGACGCGGCGATGGGATGCGCCCAGGGAAATTCGCCAGCTCCTCCGTGACGAGGACGATCCGCCACCCGGCCCGTGGACGGTTCCGCCCGACAATATCGCGAAGCCGTCCGGTCCCGATCCAGACGACGTCTTTAGGATCGCGCGCGCACTGGCCGCCCAGGTCCAGTGCCTTGACGTTTGCGTCGGAACGCTCGTTGATCAACTGGAAATGGAGAAATTGCTGGATTCCAGTCTCCTTGCCATCGCCGGACTGCGCGGCTTTCCCGTCGGCCATCACGGAATTGTCGGGAACCCCGTCGGGCACCTGAAAAGCGACGCGATTGACGTCGCGGCGTTGGTTCGCCTCCCCCGAACGACGGTTCAATACGGGTGGCGCGAGCATCGATTGACTCAGCCTTCTCAAGTATTCCGGCACATCATCCAGCCCGTCATTTCGCCGAGTGCGGCACCGCCAGTCGATGGGGCTTCAATGGCTTTTGCCGACGCAGTCGTTCTCGATTCCGGTGCGATGATGGCGATTCGGACACCGGCGTGGCTGTTGAACATTTCACCCAACTCACGCCAGCTCTTTGTCAAACCCGACGACCTCTGGGACGTCAATTCGGTGGAGGACCGCTGTCCAGGCATCGTCGAATCGCTCGTAACCGCGAATTCTCTTTGCCGAACGGCTCTTGAGAATGGCGAACGACCGGCCCGCGGGACGCTAGCAACGGAATTGATGGCGCAAGCTGATTGAAGAATCGCCCATGGATTCGCGTTGACATGAATTGAAGGATTTCAACAATCACTTGGTGCATGGGAGAGGACGCCCGTGTTTGGCTCGCAAGGAAGCGATTTTTTCTTAATGGAGCGATTGAACCCGCCGCACCGCGACGGCGTAGATGCCCGAGTGGCGGAAACGCCGAATCACGGTTCGGTCAAACGGTTGCCCCCAAGGAAGGAGACGCTGACATGTTGGTACTTTCAAGACGCAATAAAGAAGTGATTCGATTCCCGGAAGTGGGAATCACTGTGGAGATTCTTCGCATCAAGGGTTCCACGGTGCGCGTTGGAATTGATGCGCCGATCGAGATCAGCGTGGTCCGCGGGGAACTCGACGATCACAGGCCTCGCCAGACAATCCGGAAAATTTCGTTGCCCGCGGGGGACGATCACGCATTGCGAAACCAGCTTAATACACTGACGATTGCCTCGGCGTTGATCAAGAAACTGGTGGAGGCGGGTCGCACAACCGAAGCATGCTCGCACCTCGAGGCGACGCTCGGCCGTCTTGAGCAGTTCGGTGAAAAGCCGGCGGCAAGCAACAAGCTCACCGCCCTGCTAGTTGAGGACGCCGCCAACGAACGCGAGATGCTGGCGGGATTCCTGCGACTGCACGGCTACGACGTCGAGACGGTCAACGACGGCCTGCAAGCGCTCGACTACCTGAATTCCGGCCACAAGCCGAATCTCATCCTCATGGACATGAACATGCCCATCTGCGACGGTCCGACGACGATTCGCCGGATTCGCGAAAACCCCGAGTGGAATGATGTCCTCATCTTCGCGGTCAGCGGCATGTTGCCTCAGGAAACGGGTGTCGAACCGAAGCGCGATCGCGTGACGCAGTGGTTCCAGAAGCCCCTCCAACCGGCCGACCTGATCAGGGCCATCAACCAGGCAGTCCCGACCACCGCGGCCTGACGCCTCGCCCGAAAGTTCGAGCGAAAGTAGCGTAGAACGAAAGCAGAACGAACTGGCAGTTCGTTCGCGCCGAATTCGTTTGCCATTGAATTCATTTCGGCGAAGTCAATGATTCCGCACCCGGACGCCTGCCAGCGCCGGGAACCGTTACTGGTCGATCGTCCCGAGATCGCGCCACACCTGAACGTCAACGTCCGGCGAAATGGCGTCCACTGATCCGTCCAGTCGCAAGACATTGACCAACCCGCCCGAGTGATAACTTCGCGCGGTCACGGCGGCATATGTTCGCTGGTCCTTCTTTTTGCCTTCCTGAACGGAATTGAAGTCAATGTCGTACAACCGTCCGTTGTGCATGTAATTGACAACGGTGTTGGGCGTAAAGACCGTCGTGATTCCCGAATGATGCACTCGCCCGTCGGGCCATTCGGTATGACCCGTGTTCTGTTGCAGGCCGGGACCCAGCTTGGCGTCGCCCGGATTGGCGGGCGTGAATCCGAGAAAGGCGTCCGGGTCGGAAGGGACGGCGGGCCCGGGGTCGGCCGTATTGCGAATATAAGGCGTAAACGCCTTGACTTCGCTGGCGGCCATCGTGTTTGCAAGCCCATCACGGATATCCGTCGCGCGAACCGAGCTGTTGACAAAGAACGGTCCATCTCCGGGTTGCGAACCGACGGGATCGTAAACCAGCCACGTTCCCATGTTGAAACCATAGTTTTGGGGGTGAACGAGCGGATTGCCCGCCGAATTGGTTCGCACGATGTCGTTCACTTCCGACGGGCACTGGAACGATTCCACTCGAAGTGTCGGCACGCCTGAATTGACCTGGGCGTCCCATGCCACATCAAGATTGACGCGGGCGTAGGCATTATTCTGGTCCATGAACGGAAGCAGGCGGCCGTGAATCGACCACGATCCGTTGTTGCCGGTCAGGATTGTCCCCGGTTCGATTTCAAAGCTGGCCGGATACGTTAGCCGCACACTTACATAATTCTGGAGTGCCATGCCGATCTGTCGGAGGTTGTTCTTGCAACTGTGAAACCGTGCCGACTCTCGCAATGCCTGAACGGCGGGCAGCAGCAATGCCGCGAGAACTCCGATGACCACCAGCACGACCAGCAATTCAATCAATGTGAAGCCACCCCCGCGCGCCCTCGCGCGTCGATTGCTAAAAAAAAGCATGTCTTGATTCATTCGGTTTTCCTTTCCGATCAATGGGCACTGGTACTGGGTTCTGGGTACTGGTGTGTGGGAACCCAAATAGTTTACAAAGCCAATGAGCTTCGGCAACGGCAAACGCGCGGATCACCGTTTAAACACGGGTGTTTCCATCGTCTTTCCCGAACCCATATTCGCGCCGCCGAGCAGCGCGAACTGATTTTCTCCGATCGGCACGAGTCGATGAAAGAACCGTCCCGGCTCGATCGAACCCATCGGTTCCCAGGCGTCGCCGGCTTCGTTCAACGTGTGAAAATTCCCGCCATACGTGCTGACGACAAGTCGACCGCCTATATTAAAACACGAATTTCCAAAACCTTCCATCGCTTCCTCGCCAGGCAATTCCGGGCCATCGGACCAGGTACCTCTGGTGATGTCAAAAACGTCAACGCGGCGCGTCGGCCCGCCTTTTTCCTGCATCCCGCCGATCACGTAGATTTTTTCACCCTGAAAGCCAGTCGAAAGTGCCCGTCGCGCAAAGGGCGGCTGCGGCATCTCCTCCCACCCCGCCGCCAGGTTCGACAAGTCAATCGAACAAGCCGATTCGAGCCAGCGGGTTTCCTCGTCGCCGGCCATCACCCATCCGCCGATCACGTAGAGCACGTCGCCAACTACGACCGCGTCGAATGAACTGCGCGGCACGGGCATCGGTGCAAGCGTGCTCCATTTTCCGACTGAGGGATCAAAGACCTCACACGTGTCGACCGAATGCAGGCTCTGTTCGGTTCCCGGTTCATTGTGCGCCTCGAACCCGCCTATCCGGTAGATTTTTCCACCGTGGGCGACCATCGCAAGACCCTGGCGTCCCGCCGATTCGTCAACGGATTCCCATTCGCGGGGGTTCTCAAGGTCGAGTCGCCAGGTGATCCCGCTCTGACTTTCGCGATCATAGTCGTGCGCTTCGCCGATGTGGCCGCCGTAAACGTAGAGGGCATTGCCGCAGTTTGCCGCGCCGAAACTAGTGAGGCCGACCGGAATATCGGGCAACATCCTTGCCGGTTGCAACAAGTCTTCGGGGGCGATTGAAGCGGGCGACTCTTGCCCCTCAACTTGCATGACGCCTGTCGCGACGACCGCCAGCGCGGACAGGGCCGGCAGGGCGAGCCGAATCAAATCAAACACATTCAGTCGCGCTCGGGCAGCTGTCATCGGTTTTCTCCATTGAAAAGAAACATTCGGAGGTCACGAAAAGAGAATTATAGCAACCGCAATCGTAGCCACGCTCGCCAGAGCGTGGTTTTTTGTGGTCCGCCGTCTGGCGACGGCAGCTACGGTCGTAGCCACGCTCGCGGCCGAGGGCAGAAAAAACTGGCCTTTTCGCCGAATGCACGCGTTGCCATACTCTCGCCCCTTTCACGAATCAGCGGCGGATGCGAATCTTCTTTTCAGTCGGCGAACCGAGCGGCGATTTGCACGGTGCGAATCTGATTGCCGACTTGCGCAAATTGAACCCCGGGATCGAGTCAGTCGGATTCGGCGGGCCGAGAATGAAGCAAGCCGGCTGCCAGGCCCTCTTCGACCTGACGACGCTGGCGGTCATGGGCCTGTGGAATGTGTTGCTCAACCTTCGACGGTTCGTTCGCTTGCTCGCGACCGCCGACCGCTACCTCTCCGAAAATCACGTCGATGCCGTCGTCCTGATCGATTATCCGGGATTCAACTGGTCCATCGCGCGGAGGGCAAAACGTCGCGGGATTCCCGTTTTCTACTACGGCCCGCCTCAAATGTGGGCATGGGCACCGTGGCGCGTGAGGAAACTCAAACGGCTGGTGGACCACGTTCTGTGCAAGTTGCCTTTCGAAGAAGCGTGGTTCCGGCGGCGCGGCGTCACCGCCTCGTGGGTCGGACATCCGTACTTTGACGAACTGGTCCGCTACCAGGCCAACGAGCAATTCATGCGGGACTACGACGATCCGTCCAACCGACTGCTCGTCCTGCTGCCCGGTTCGCGAACACAAGAAGTCACGGGGAACCTGCCGTGGCTGCTCGAGGCCGCGCGGCGCGTTCTTGAAACGCACCCCGATACGGCTGTCGCCGTCGCTTGTTTCTCCGAAGCGCACGCCCGGCTTGCTCGTGAATTGTGCCGTGAGCGTCAATTGCCGTTTGACGTGATGTCAGGGCGTACGCCGGAACTGGTCGGTTTATCCACCGCCTGTATGGCGTGCAGCGGCTCGGTCTCGCTTGAGTTGCTCTACCACCGCAAGCCAACCGTGATCGTCTATCGCGTCGGCCTCGTGACGCAATGGCTCAGTCGCCTCGTGTTGCGAACGCCATTCATCACTTTGGTGAACCTGCTCGCCACCGACGGGATCGATCGCGCGGGGGGCAGTCGCTACGATCCCGACAGTCGAGAGCGGACGGACGTCCCTTTTCCGGAGTATCTGACCTGTCGCGATTGTTCGCCGAATCTGGCGGGATGGGTCAACGAATGGTTTGACGACGGTCAGGCACTTTCGGATCGCCGCTTGCAACTGGACGCGCTGGCGCGACAATTTGCGGTTACCGGCGGTTCGGAGCGGGCGGCACAAATCATTCTTGAGAGAGTGTTCGCCAATTCCGGCGAACCGCGCAGTGCGAACTGCCAGTTCGCAACGTCCGGTAACCCGAAGTGCGCACCGCAGTTCGCAACTTCCTCACCTTCCGGCGAACTGGCAGTTCGCCCTACAATCGATCGACCCTGCAATCCCCGAATCCGTGAAAGGTGCTTAAGTGTTTCTCCAGGAGCCCGGGCGTACGCACTACGACCTGAATTTCAACCTGCTCGGATTCCCCGTCCGCATTCATCCGGGCTTTTTCGTATTACCGGTGATTTTCGGTGCGAGTTTCACGCGTCGGGCGGAACCGGGAAGCGCGGGAATGATCATTCTCATCTTCATCCTCGTTTTTTTCCTTTCAATCCTCGTGCATGAGCTTGGGCACGCCATCGCCTTTCGTCGCTTCGGCATTCCCTCGCGGATCGTGCTGTACTGGTTTGGGGGGCTGGCGATTCCTGAATCGACGGGGGGACGAGGCCGCGGCCTGGGGAACAACCAGCAGATCGTTGTTTCGGCGGCAGGCCCACTTGCCGGGTTCGCGCTGGCGGGGTTGTTCGCCGCCGTGGTGATCGCGCTGGGAGGCAAGCTTGGCTTTGAAATTTCCGGAATTTTTCCGCTGGTGATCCCCGATTTGACCGAAAGCTCTCTCGCAAACAACCCGTCGCTGAAGCTGTTTTTCTTCATTGGGCTGTTTTGCAACCTGTTCTGGAACATTCTCAACCTGGTTCCCGTCTTGCCGCTCGACGGTGGCCAAATCTCGAACGCTATTTTTCGGCAAATCGATCCGCGAAACGGAGTCCGCAAGGCGTTGATCCTCAGCATGCTCGCGGCAGGATTCATCGCCTTGCTTGGCTTCACGCAGAACGACCAGATGATGGGTATCTTCTTTGCCTTCATGGCGGTTTCGAGCTACCTGACCTTGCAGCAGATGTCGGGATATGGCGGACGCGGATTCTAGTCGCGTTGCGTCATCGCGTTCGCACTTCGACATCGCGACGCCGATGCAAGGTTGCGATGCACGAGGCCATTTTTCCGCCCGGCCGCCGCTCGAAACCAAAAAATTCCAGAATTTTTCCAAACTTTTTTTCGGGGGGATTCCAGGGTTGTGCAGCGCACTTTCCCGCGAACGAAAGTCACTCGCGCAATCGTCATGCACCATGACGTTGCATGTTATTCAGGTACGTTTTTTGTAACGAGCAACAAAGCCGGTCGCAAAGTCGAAAAGAATAACCGTTGAATTTTCGCGCCGCTTCCGATCGAGTGGTCGCGTTAAGCGGGTCGCCGCAGCCACCCGCCATGCCCAACGGCCTGGTAACTCCTGGAAAAAGGTGATCCACCCGGAATGGCGGCTTTTTCCGGGGATTTTGCGGGAATGAAGAGTCCGCCGGCCCTCCCGTGTTGAGTCGATTCCGGCCACTTGTTCTACCGAATTTCCGGACCGCGACGACTTGCTTGCCCTGAATCACGGGTCCTTGCGCTGGAACGTCGCGTCGTCGTCGTTGGCCCACGGCGAGTTCAGCCCCCTTTTGTTATTTAACAAGTCGTTGCACAAAAAACGCTACCGCGTTGCGTTTTGCGCGACAGTGCGCGATGACTGCGGCGGTTGTTGGCGCGGGGACGCGGCGGTTCGGATACCGAAAAGCGAAGTCGCCGCCGGAAAAAAAACCGGAAATCCAGTTGAAATTTTCGGGAAGGTTTCTAAAACTTGAGGCGTTGGGAACTGTGTCAGGTTCATGGCATGGTTTCCGGCATCGCCGAATTCCGGTTTACCGGTTTCGGCGAAAACCCTACGGATCAATTCGCGTGCGGTTTGGCCAGCCGGTTTCCGGCTTGCCTGAATTCCGGCAACGGGTTTCAGGCATGATCGAACGCGGAGAGATGTTTTTTTGTTTGGTGGGTCTCGATCGACGACCCTGGCAAGGGATGCTCGAGAAAGGGATTTCACCAGTTGGTCTAATTTACGGAGGACGTATCATGGCCAAGAAGAAGAAGGCCGCCAAAAAGGCGACCAAGAAGAAGACCGGCAAGAAAAAGTCCGCCAAGAAAAAGGGCGGGACAACAGCCGCAACCAAGAAGCGCAAAGTGAAGCGCAAGAAGTAGTTGGCTTCCGGTTACTTCTTTTTTTCGCGGTACAACAACGAGAAGGATCGCGCCGTTCGTGGCGCGATCTTTTTTTTGTTTGCCGTCTCCTCCAGGGCGCGATTAAACTCGCCGCGACTCGCCGCCTGCTGGCGGAGCCTCGCGAACCTGCGACCCTTCGGATGGCGGCATCGCCCGCGCCAGTTTCCTCGAGGGCTAACCGAGGACCGGCAGTGACGGTGTTTCCGGATTCGCCGCCGCCCGTTCCGCCATCCCCCATACAAGATTCTCGAGGATCGCGTCAAGGTAACCGCCGATGGCGGGGTCTTCGAGGTTGGCAAGCGTTTCGCCCTCGTCGCCGCGCTGGCGGATGGAAATATTGATCGGCAATTCGCCGAGAAACGGGACCCCGGTTTGCTCCGCCAGACGCCGCGCGCCCCCTTTTCCAAAAATGTCGTAGCTCTTGCCGTTGTCCGGACAGACAAAGCTGCTCATGTTCTCGACGATCCCGAGCACCGGAATTTTCACCTTGTTGAACATCGCCAGCGCCTTGATCGCGTCGAGCAAGGCGACTTTTTGCGGCGTGCAAACGACGACCGCGCCGCTTGCCGGGACCATTTGCGAGAGCGTCAGCGCGACGTCGCCCGTTCCCGGCGGCATGTCGATAATCAGAAAGTCCAGTTCGCCCCACTCGGTGTCGCGAAGGAACTGGGTGACCGCCGAGTGCAACATGGGACCGCGCCAGATCACTGCCTGCTCAACTGGCACCATAAATCCGATGGACATGACGGGCATCCCGTCGGCGTCGATCGGAGCAATTTTCTCTCCGACCCGCGCGGGCTGGCCGGCTATGCCAAGCAGATTCGGAATGCTTGGTCCGTAGACGTCGGCGTCCATTAACCCGACCCGACAGCCGGCTCGCTTCAGGCCGAGAGCCAGACACGCAGCCACGGTACTCTTTCCCACTCCCCCCTTTCCCGACCCCACCGCGATGACGCTGCGGCAGCGCAAACCGATTTGTCCAATCGCGGGGATCGGGCGCTGGTGTTCTCGCAACTCGACGACCACCGAGACGCAGCCGGGGATTTGCTCCATCAGAAGCGCTGTGACCTTTTCCGAAAAACGATTGTGAATCGGTGCGGCGTGAGGCGTCAGCCCAATGACCACGCGAATTTCCACGCCGTCGACCGCGACGTCGAGCAATTGTCGGGTGCGGGCGATTGAGCGTCCCGTTTCCGGATCAGCGACCTGTTCCAGAACTTTGCGGATTTCCTCGATGTCTAGTAGCGGTTCGCTCATAAGAGGCTGGTTTCTCCCGGCCAGGGCAATCGGCTGATTATTTCCGCACGCCAATCCACGGGCCGCGGAAGGCGCTGATACCATATCTTGCGAATGATTCGTTCCAGCCTGTCGCATTGAAGCGTATTCGTCAACACGCGGCAGGCACCAGCCATCGTCATTTCCACCAGGCAATCCACTGGGGGAGCGGTCGCGGCGGCGACGACAAGGGCACCCAGGTCGACGAGCCGGTGGCAATCGGCCAGCCACGACTCAAGTTCCGTTCCGTTATATTCAAGGACGACGAGCGAGCCACGAGCATCGAGACTTGAAAGGGACGCCGGACGGTATGCCCGCCGCCACTGGATTCGCGGCTTATCGGTCATCCGCTTCCGTGTTTCCCCCAGCCAGTTGAATTGTTCCTGGACGAACCAGCAGACCAGCGGTGGACGAACAAGTGTCGTGGAAAGCGTCGGACTCATGGCCATGCATGGGCGAACGATTGAGATGGGTCTCGTATTCAGTTGTCTCAAGATCCAGTTTCGCACGTTGTGCGAAGCCCGGAAAGATACGGTTTTGAGTGTGGTTTTGAGTGTGGTTTTGAGTGTAGAACAATTGTCCTCAATCGTTCCTAACCAATCGCGGGAACAATTGGGACAATTGTTCTACACATCGTCCGGCAAACGCCTGAGCAACCGCGCGCGGCTGATCCCCAGCAGCCGCGCCGCGTGAGCCTTGTTCCCGCTCGCCACACCGACGGCCCGTTGAATCAGTTCCAGTTCCACATCGGCAAGAAACTGGTCAAGATCGATCGTCGTTTCATGGTCCGGTTCGGTTGAAAGATCGTCGCGAACGGCGATTCGCACGAACGAGGGCAAGTCATTAAACGTGACGATCGGCAGCGAGGCGGATTTTCGAGCGTGGTCGACGACTTCGATCAGTTCCTCCAGTTCGCCTGGCCACCGGTACCGGGTCAGAACGCTCATTGCCGCGTCGTCGAAACCGGAAAACTGGGCGCTCGCTCCGTTGCCTTGCTCCAGGATGGACTGAAGGAGAAAAGGAACGTCCTCACGGCGGGCGGCCAGCGACGGCAACTCGATCACAACCGTCGACAATCGCTGCCACAGTTCGCGGCTCATCCGCTCGCGTCCGTCCCCGCCGGCTGTCGCCAGCAACGGTAGCCGGAAGTCCGGTAACTGAAGAAAACCCAGAAGCTCCCGCTCGGCGGCCTCCGACAATTGGTCGGCGTCGAGCAACAGCAGTCGGCCTGGCGGCTCGTCGGGATGACGCCTTTGCTCCCGGTAAAGTCCCTTGATGACTTCCTGAATCGATTCGGCGTCGCTCACACCGCATTCGATCGGGATCAGTGGCCCGGCCAGCGCCGCTTCGCCCGCGGCGTGAATGAGCTGGGCGACCTGGCGGCGACCGCTGCCACACGGGCCGACGATCACGGTGCTCGAAGCGGTTTGCACGACGACCTCGATCTGGCGGCGAATGCGCGCGGCGGCCGACGATCGCCCGACGACAAGGTCCATCGCGATTCGCGACGCCGATTCGGATTGCATGTGGCAAATCGCGGCGTGCAAGTGAGGTCCGTCACGAATTACATCGTCATCGGGTACCTCCGGCGAGGACCGGGGCGGGCCAAACACGACGACTAGAAGCGTGCCGTCGTTGTCAGAGGGAAGGGGAATTCCGATCGCGCGACGAAATTCTGAATTCCCGGAAATACCGCCGGTGACGTTGAATTCCGACGGTGCTCGGTCGAACGCATCTGGGGGAGGGCACAATCCATTGGCGATCCGCCGCGACGGTGGCGCGTCAACCGCCGATTGCCAGACGCACGTCAACCCGATCAGTTGGTCCGCTTCCAGTCCTGTCCACGCGCTCGTTGCCTCATTGGCGTAGATGATTTTCATCGCGCGGCTGACCAGGTAAACGGGCGCGGCAAACCCGGCGATTGCCCTGTGGAGAGCGGATTTTCCGAACCGTTGGGAAGCCATGAAATACACGCTGTGACGCTGTTCCGCCGTCCGGGTCTCGGAGAGACTCGGCTACCTGAAACGGCTACCTGGGCCCTCGCGAAACCGGGAATGAACTATCCACAGTCTCGCACGCTCTGGTATATTTCGCATAGACCCGATTTTTCAAGTTGCACAGTTTGGACGCCGATGAGCCGTGAGCCGATTCTTTCGGGCGACAAGACTTCGCGACCGCGACGACCGGTGCCAGGTGAATCGCCCGCCGCGCCGCCAAGCCCGGAAATCGAGGCGCAGGCGGAAGCCGATAACCAGCTCCGTCCGCGGCGGATGGAGGAAATCGTCGGTCAGCGCGAAGTCATCGAGCGGATGCAAATCGCTATCCAGGCGGCGCGGCAGCGCGGCGATACCATGGGGCACATCCTCTTTGACGGGCCGCCGGGGCTGGGCAAGACAACTTTTGCCACTTGCATCCCCCGCGAGCTGGGCGTGCCGATCGAATTTCTCAGCGGGCCGAGCCTCACGAAGCCCAAGGACGTGACCCCCAGTTTGACCAACCTGCGACGCGGTCAGGTACTCTTTATCGACGAAATTCACCGCATTGCGAAACCGGTGGAGGAATTTCTCTATACCGCGATGGAGGACTTTCGCATCGACATTATCGTTTCCGAGGGAGTCCACGGGCGAACGCACAGCTTCAAGATCAACCCCTTCACGATGATCGGAGCGACGACGCGCGCGGGACTTCTCAGCGGACCGCTGCGCGACCGGTTCCTGCACCGCGAGCACCTCGGATTCTACAAGCTGGAGGAACTCACCGAGATCATCCGCCGCAACGCCGCCAAACTGAAGATCGAAATCGACGACGAGGCAGCGTGGGAAATCGCGCGGCGAAGCCGGGGAACCCCGCGCGTCGCCAACAACAGGCTCCGCTGGATTCGCGACTTTGCCCAGACACGCGCCGACGGGCGGATCACGATGAAGGCGACGCTCGACGCGATGAAAATGGCGGAGGTCGATCCGTTGGGGCTGGATGGCCAGGACCGACGCTATCTCAGCACGTTGATCGGCGTATGCGGCGGTGGTCCGACCGGCATCGAGACGATCGCGGCGACGATGAACGCATCGATCGACACGCTGGCGGACGAGGTGGAACCCTTCTTGCTGCGCAGCGAGCTGATCTTGCGAACTGCGCGGGGCCGCGTCGCAACGGCCGACGCCTGGCGGCACCTGGATATTCCGCTTCCACCGCAGGGGTTGCTGTTTTGAGACGCGTTGGCGCGGCAGCCCCCAAGGAACCTTCAGCGTTTGCATTCAGCCGCATGTGCGCGATCCCCGACGCTCCCTCTCCCCCAAGGAACCTTCAGCGTTTTGCATTCAGCCGCATGTGTGCGATCCCCGACGCTCCCTCTCCCCCAAACCCATCAGCCCTCACCATGAGCGTTTGGGGGAGAGGGCCGGGGTGAGGGGGAAAACGGGAGAACGCCGCCAATGATTTCGTCGCGGGCGCTTACAATCGAAACTCTCGGCGAGTTCCGCTACTTTTTTTGGGGAAACCCTCTGGTTCATGCTCACTTCGCACGATGTCCTGAAACCCGACGGATTGATTTCCCGGCGTCTGACTCGCTACGAGCACCGCACCCAGCAATTGCAGATGGCGGATGCGGTGCATCGGGCCGTTGTCGACAAGCGGCACCTGATGGTCGAGGCCGCGACGGGCGTTGGCAAGAGCTTTGGTTATCTCGTTCCCGCAATCCTTGCCGCGACGGAGCACCAGGAATCCGGCGAGGAACCGCGCATCAAGCGGGTCATTGTCTCGACGCACACGATCAGCCTCCAGGAACAGCTTGTCAACAAGGACATCCCGCTGCTCCAGTCGGTCCTGCCGAGGGAGTTCTCCGCCGTGCTGGCCAAGGGGCGCGGCAACTACATTAGCCTGCGGCGGATGGGTCAGGCGCTCCAGCGAGCCGGAACGCTCTTTGAAAGCGACGGGGAGATCGCCGAAGTCCGCGCGATTCGCGACTGGTCAACGACGACCCGCGACGGCTCGCGCGCCGATCTTGAGCTGCGTGTCTCGCCCCCTGTGTGGGACGAAGTCTCCAGCGACAGCGGTAATTGCATGGGCCGCCAATGTCCAAACTACAAGGAGTGTTTTTACTTTAGCGCACGACGCCGGATGCAGAACGCCCAGTTGCTGGTCGTCAACCACGCGCTCTTTTTCACCGATCTGGCGCTGCGCCAGTTGAATGTAAGCCTGCTACCCGATTACGACGCCGTGATTCTCGACGAGGCGCACACGGTGGAGCAGGTCGCCGGTGAGCACCTTGGCCTGAAACTGACCGATGGGCAAGTCGACTACACATTGCGGAAGCTCTACAACCTGCAGGGCAACAAGGGGTTGCTCGTCCACCATGATTCCGCCGAGGGCCAGCGACTGGTCATGGCAGCCAGTGAGGCGGCCGAGCAATTTTTCAGCGACATTCTTCACTGGGCCATGCGGATTGAGTCCGATTCCCCATCGATCACCCTCCGCGTCCGTAAGCCCGGCGTTGTCAGCAACGGATTGTCGCCGGCGCTCGACAAGCTGGCGGGGTTTCTCCGCAAATTTGCCGCGCACATCGAAAAACCCGCCGAGAGACAGGACGTCGTTGCCGCGCAATTGCGGCTGGAGGGGCTGTCGACGGTCGCCGAGCAATGGCGGCTCCAGTCGGAGACGGGAAACGTCTACTGGATCGAGTCCCGGCCGCGCCGTTCGGGACGTCGGTCGATCGAATTGATCGCCGCGCCAATCGATGTCGGTCCGGCTTTGCGAAAGATGCTTTTTGAACCGACTGCCAGCGTCATTCTGACGAGCGCGACCTTGTCGACTGGCGGCCAGCAATCATTTGGGTTCTTCAAGAGTCGGTTGGGCCTCCCCCACTGCGATTCGCTTGAACTGGGGAGTTCGTTTGACTATCGGACGCAAGCCCGCTTGATCCTCGTTCGCGATCTTGCCGACCCCTCCAGTCAACGCGACTTGCACTTTCGCCAGTCGCTCGACGCGATCCGGCATTACGTGGCGCGGACCGACGGACATGCGTTTGTGCTGTTCACCAGTTACGACGCGCTGCGGCGGTCGGCTACGGCGCTGAAACACTGGCTGGCGGAGCGTGACATGGCCCTTTATTCACAAGCCGACGGGACGCCGCGCGGCAAGCTGCTGGAACAGTTTCGTGCCCGACCGCGCGGCGTGCTGCTGGGGACCGACAGTTTCTGGCAAGGCGTGGACGTGCCTGGCAAGGCCCTTCAAAACGTCATCATCACGCGGTTGCCCTTTCGCGTTCCGGACCATCCGCTCCTTGAGGCGCGCGTCGAGGCGATTCGCGAAACAGGCGGCAATCCTTTCATGGAATATCAGGTGCCGGAAGCCGTCATCAAGTTCAAACAGGGTTTTGGACGACTCATACGCAGCGCCACGGACACGGGCATCGTCGTCGTGCTCGATCCGCGAATCCATCAGAGACATTATGGTCGCGCGTTCCTGGCCGCGTTGCCTGATGTGCCCGTCGTCTACGAAACACTACCATGAGGGTTCGCGCCCGCGCTTGAAAGTCACCTTTTTTTTTGCTTTCTGGATTCCGGCCCGTGTACCGTTACCTGACACTCGGATTGTTGCTCGCCGCCATCGTGCTGTTGGGGATTCTCGTCTACAAGGTGATGGCGGGGTTTTTCCTCCCGCTGTTTCTCGCGGCGTTGCTCGTCGTGATTTTTCGCCCGATGCACGAGTGGATTCTCAAACGGCTTCGCGGGCGGCGCAAAATTGCCGCGGGGCTGACGACGGTTGTGATTCTTGTCATCGTTCTTGCCCCGCTGACGCTGGTCGTCCTGTTTGCCGCCGCCGAGGGTCGATCGGTATTTCAAAAGTTTGACGCAACGACTCTCGGTGAACAACTCCGCGAGGCCCGCGCAAATCTCCAACTGGAAATTCCCGCGCGCGAGGAATTCACGCGGATTGAAACGGCCATCGATGCAATGCGGCAACAGACGCTCCCTCCGAATGTCGAACAGCAACGGGATCAACTGTCTTACGACGCCGCCGAACTACGCGCCTACGCGAAAGAACTGGCAATTCCCCTCGGACTTGAATGGCCCGATGGGGACATCCCGCCGGATGAATCCGCGGACAAGACGCAACGCGCGTGGCTGGACTTCGTAATTCCGGTGGAACGAATTGGCGCGGAACTTGATGAAGAGGTCTGGACGACCCTTGAAGACCGCGAGCAACAGCAATCGGCGCTGGCCGCCGCGCGCGGAAACTTCCACCTGGCGATCAAGGAATTCTTTGATTTCAAGACGACGGTGCTGGGCGGCTCCGTTCGCGCGTGGCTGACCGAACTTGCGAACCCCGACGAGCAACAGGCGCGCGCCTACGTCACCAACGTCACCGGCTGGGGACGCGAGCAACTCGTCTCGCTGGGCGGTGCGACGACGGCGTACGTGATGAAGTTCCTCCTCGGACTGGTCATCATGGCGCTCGCGCTTTTTTCATTCCTCCTCGACGGGCCGGCAATGCTCGCCGCGCTCAAGCACCTGACGCCGCTGGACGACACGCACGAGGACGAACTGATCGAGGAATTTGAAAAGGTCAGTCGCGCCGTCGTGCTGGCGACGTTGCTCTCGGCGCTGGCTCAGGGATTGCTTGGCGGGATCGGCTATTATTTCGCGGGGCTTGAGCCGGTCTTTCTCCTCATGCTCCTGACGACGATGCTCGCGCTCGTCCCGTTCATCGGCGCATTCGCGGTTTGTTTTCCCGCGGCGCTGGTTCTGTTTTTTGTGGAAGACCGACCGGGCGCGGGAATTTTCCTGGCCATCTACGGTGCGGCGATCATCTCGATGGCCGACAACGTCATCAAGCCCTTCGTCCTGCACGGCCAGTCGAATCTCCATCCGTTATGGGCCTTGCTCAGCGTCCTTGGCGGCGTCACGGCCCTCGGACCGATCGGAATTCTCGTTGGGCCGATGGTCGTTGTCTTCCTTCAAACGCTACTCAAAATCCTTCAGCGCGAGATGGCGGCGATGCAATCGCCCGTCGCGGCGACGCAATCGCCCGTCGCGGCGATGCAATCGCCCGTCGCGGCGACGCCGGAACTGACCGGCTCAACACCGCCCTCTCCCGCTCCTCGGCCAGGGAAAAAACAGAAGCGATCGGGCTGGAAAACGTGACTCCTGCTGATCCGAATGGAAAATCGGGCATTCATATCCGTCCATTTTCGATGGGCAGGCTCGACCGAAACAAAAACATACATTGACGCGCGAGTCGCCCTGGAAACAGGCTTGGCCGGTATGTCCGCTCCGGATTTTATTGAATTGATCAGCGGGCACCGAAACCGCTGGCGCGATCGACTGGCGCGCGGCGCGCTACGCGCCCTTGAGCCGCTTTACCGCATCGCGATCAACCGCCGCAACGCCGCGTTGGACCGCCGACCTGAGAAGTCGATCGCGGTTTCCGTTCCCGTCATCTCCATCGGCAACCTGACGACCGGCGGCACCGGCAAGACCCCCATGGTTCGCTGGGTGGTAGAAGCCCTGACGGCAACGGGCGAGCGACCCGCGATCGTCAGTCGCGGCTACGGTTCCGTTGACGGAAAACCGAATGACGAGGCGCGGGAACTGGCCCTTTACTTGCCCGACATTCCGCATCTTCAGGACAAGGACCGTGTCGCGGCGGCGCGGATGGCCATCGAAAAACATGGCGCGACGCGCATTGTCCTCGATGACGGATTCCAGCATCGTCGCCTTCGTCGCGACCTTGATATTGTGCTGATCGACGCAACGGCTCCGTTCGGGCACGGCCATCTGTTGCCGAGAGGGCTGCTCCGCGAGCCGCTGCAATCGCTGTCTCGCGCCGACCTGGTCGTTGTGACGCGCGTCGATCAGGTTGAGGGCATCGAACTGGAAAAGATAATCGCGCGCGTTGCAACGTTCGTTCCAACCGAAAGAATCCTGCGAGTCCGCATGGCGGCGGATCATCTCCGCGACGTTCACGGCAAGCGAACGGGCCTGGATGCCTTGGCCGGGCGCTCCGTTGTCGGGTTTTGCGGAATCGGAAATCCAGCGGCTTTTCTTCGAACGCTTGCGGACCTCTCGTACAACGTCGTCGAATTTGTGACGTGGCCCGATCATTGGGCGTTTTCAGTGGCTGATGGCCAGCGACTGGACGCGATCGCTTCGCGAACAGGAGCGGAAGCACTGATTTGTACCGTCAAGGACCTTGTCAAGATACGCGAGCTTCCGTTGGCAACGACTCCCGCGCGTGCCGTCGTCATCGCGGTGCAATTTGTCGAGGGTGAAGAGGTTTTTCGTTCGTCCGTGGCGGAACTCGCGTAGCGGAACTCGCGTAGAGTTTCGTCTGTCGCAATCGCTTGCTTCCGAGCCTGGCGATCGATGACTTGAACCCGATTGCGGCAATGGCTACAATCGGTCTCGACGAAATCGTAGCCATTGCTACAATTATGGAAAGGGATTCTCGCGTGAGCAAAATACGAAGAACGCGGATCGAAGACTATTTGATCGCCATCGAACAGATCTGTGCACTGAGCAATGGTCGCGCAAGTACCGGGAGCATTGCAAGAGAACTCGGCATATCCACCGGTACCTGCAGCAGCATGCTGAAAGAACTCGCAGCGATGGATTTGGTCGACCATCTACCCTATCAGGGGGTGAAACCAACAGAAGCGGGAAAAATACGCGGCCGCCATGTTCTCCGCAGAACGCGCCTCATCGAGTTGTTTCTTGCGAAGGTTCTGAAGGCCAACCGGACAATGGCTGAAAATGAAGCGTGGAGTCTCGAGCCAGCAGCTTCCGACCAGTTGATTGAACGGATTGATGCATTTCTCAATCAACCGACGATCGACTCCACCGGCAGACCCATTAGGCGTTCGGACGCGAAAATCATTTGATCCCAAAATTGCTGGTTGAACAGTTTGGCATTGCACTCCGCTGTTTCGATTGCCGTTCGAACAAGGCAGAATCCGACATTTGATGCGAAACCAACCACCACAAACACAATCAGTTGAAATGGTTTTTGACGCGCGAAACCGTGTTTTGGTGTACCGAAACCGAACGGACTGTCGATAGTTTGGGCAGCACAATCGGCACTCCTGGATGTTGTCGTTGACGCAAAATTTGTACGACCCGCAAAATCATCCTTTGACAAAACCCGCAATCATGACAATCCGCAAATCCTGCCGGTCACCGTTTTTGATAGCCCCGCTGCTTGGCACAGCGTTCGGCTGTCTTTCCCTGGTTGGCCCGTCAAGCCTGCTAGCTCAAAAAACTGCGGGTTCCGTTCCTCAATACGATTTGCGTAACGGCGGTCAGGGTATCGTTCGTCAATCACCCGATGAGCCGGATCAACCCGGTATCGCCGGTGTTAAAGACAAAGACAACGAAAAGTTACTTCGCGATGATTCCGATAGGAGTTCCGGGAAAGACAGCGAAACGGATTCCCGGGAAGCGTATGGCCCTGGTCCATGCGAACCGCGCAAGACTCTTTTTCAATGGAGCTACGGAACAGGTTTTTCCGGCGGCCCGGACCTGGACGAACCGCTCGTCACCGATCGCCCTGACTTTACAGAAGCCAGTTCGACGGTCGGGCTTGGAGTTGTTCAGGTGGAAATCGGGTATACGTATACCTTTGATAACGACGGATCCATTCAATCAATTTCGCATTCCGCTCCCGAGTCGTTGCTGCGGTACGGAATTGGGGCCGATTGGCTGGAATTTCGGGTCGGCTGGAACTACCTGGACGAAGAAATTGATGGCGTGGCCGCGTCCGGCGGAGAAGATTTGTACTTGGGATTCAAAATCGGCTTGACTCCGCAGGAAGATATCCTTCCCGAGATGGCACTGGTTCCACAAATGACGGCGCCCACTGGAACCGATGCGTTTTCCGCGGACGAAGTGCTTCCGGGTCTCAATTGGACTTACGGGTGGGAGTTGAACGAGCGGATTTCCACGGCAGGCAGTACCCAGTTCAATCGTAACGTTGATGACGGATCGGGCGAAGCGTATACCGAGTGGGCTCAATCATGGACAATTGCGTATTCCCTGACCGAAAAAGTGGGTGCCTACACCGAATGGTTCGCACTCTTCCCGCATAGTTCCGAAACGGTGCTGCCAGAACATTACTTTAATGGTGGTTTCACACGTTTGTTTTGCAACGACGTTCAATGGGACATCCGCGCCGGACTGGGGCTTAACGAAGCGGCCGACGATTACTTTGTTGGAACGGGATTATCAATGCGATTTCGTTAACGACTTCATTCGTTAACGACTTCGTCAAGGCCTTGTCAAGATTCGCGAGCTTCCGAAAGCGACGCCGCCGCCGCAGGCCATCGTCATCGCGGTGCAATTCGTCGAGGGTGAAGAGGTTTTTCGTTCGTCCGTGGCGGAACTCGCGTAGCGTTTCGTCGGTCGCAATCGCCTGCTTTCCGAGCCTGGCGATCGATGACGTGCGGCGTGGCAACGACGATCGCGCCCAGTCGACTCCGGCTGTCCGAGTCTCGGAGAGACTCGGCTACGGGGGGCGTGGCAACGAGGATCACGCCGTCATCGATCAACGCTCTCAAAATTCTCGTACAGCGGCAAGAGGCGGAATTCGACTTCCAGCGACAACAGATTCATCGTCGTCACGTACAAGCGGCCCGCGTGAGGACCCCACCGGTCGGGGACGGGTTCCAGCGGATTCCAGCTTCCCGCCAACTCGCCGCGTCGGACCTGCGTATCGACCAGCAAGGGGTGGAGGGCCGCATGCCACTGGTCCCACGCGTCGCCGCCGATATGACGGAGCACCTGGGTCGCATAGTACCAGTAGTACGTATCGCGCGTTTCAAAAGTGGAATCGTCGGGCAAGTGCTCAAGCAAGTATTTCGCTCCATCGTTGAATCTCGGATCAACGCGGTCCCAATCGATATAGAAACGCATTAGCAAACCGACGGCCGTCATGCACGGCGAGGAAACGCGCCCATGCGCGCGATGGACTTCCTCGGAATCGACCGCGGCGGGGTTGTATCGATAGAGGTGCGCGAGCGACGTGTCGGCTGCCTGATCGAGCCAGCGGCGTACGTGTTCCAGCGTTTCTGCTTTGACGTTCAGCCCGGCGAGCCGCCCGCTTTGCAGCGCCATCAGCATCCAGCCGGTCACCGACGTATCACTTCCCTTTCCTGGCGTGTAGCGCCATCCACCAAGCCGCCGGTCCTGGGTCTCGGCAATGTAATCGAGCGCCTCTTGCACTGGTCCGCGAAGCGTTTCGTCCTGGGTCATGCCGTAGGCCTCGGCCAGCGCGATCGTGGCAATCGCGTGACTGTACATCCGCGAAAACTTGTTGGAGTCGTCATCGGCGGGAATAAACAGTTCGCCGTTGGGGCGCTGGTTATCAACAAGCCAGGTGACGGCGTTTTGGAGAAGCGTTGCGTACTTGAATTCCCGATGATGGTATCCGGCGCCCTGAAAGGCCAGCAGTGCCAGTCCCGTCGCCGCCGTGTCGCTGGACATCACTTTCGCCCGGTTGGACTGGTCCATGTCGAATCCGCCGAGTGTCCAGCTTCCGTCGTCTTGCTGGTGTCGTGCGAGAAAGGCAAGTCCCAATTCAATCGACTCCTCGGTTTGCGGCGCGGCGGCGCCTCGTTGCGGCTGATTGCGTGCGCGAAACGACTCGCTGGCGATCGTCGGGGCCGAATTGATCGACGGCGTGCCCCCCGATTCCGATCGGCGAAAACGCGTCTCGGTCATCGACTGGATGGCGGGGCTTTCCCGCGAAGCACGGCGCGAGTCGACGCCCACATCCGGCTCGGGCATTTCGCCGACGCCCGCCGGACCGGGCCTGGCGTCGATCGACAACGACATTCCGGGAGTCGAATTGCGTTCCAGGGGCGCGACGTTGGCCGATTCATGAACCTGACTCGCCGCGCCGTCCACATTGGCAATCGCGCCCGCCATTTCCGGATCGACATTAACAACAGGCCGCGTCGACAAGCCGCCGAGTCGCGACGCTTCACCGGCCGGTTCGGGCGCCTGGGAGCCGGCGGGCTGTTGATTGCTTTCGCGTCGATCGCCGTTCCCCGCCAGTGGCGGCGCGGACGAGACCCCGCCGGAGTCGCCGCGGTCGGGGCGTCGCGACTCGCCGCCCGACGACGAGTTGCGAACCGCATCGCGGGCGTTTGCCAGTCCCGTATTCGAGGAGGCTTCCGTACGACTATTCAATTCGCTTCGAGCGGTGAGTTCCGGAACTTCCATTTCAAGGGTCCCGGAAACTTGCGGCACGGCCCGCGATGCACTGTTTCGCGATCGCGAGTCGTCAAGTTGTTCGGCGACAAGCGCAACGCGGGCGTCTTCGTCTTCTTCATCACGTCGCTCCGCCGACGAGCCCGACTCGCCGGTGTGCGCGGGCGACGGTTGCGATTGCGCGAAAGAATCCGACTGACTGCGTGACGGTTGTTCGGGATCGTTGCTGGTGTCGTCGCGCCGCGCGGCAAGACTGGACTCGGCCGATTCGACGGGCCGATCCGCCAACTGTGATTCCGCGCCTTGAGATGGCCTGTCGGCAACGGGCTGGACAAGTTCCGCAACGATTGCCGGCGTTGCCGCGCCGCTGCCCGTATGAACGGCGGTTTGCTCGTTGAGTTGCCGACTGATCTCCGGTTGACCACCCCCCTCGACGCGCTGTGAAGGAATTTCAGTGACGATCCGCGTGGAACCCATGTCGATACTGCCTGTTCCCTTTTCGGCGGAAACGCTCGATTCGGCGGAGGCGACACTGCTCGAATGGGTCAGTGATGCGCTGCTGCTGGCCGTCAACTCGGCGCGGTTGGGTGTCGCCGACCGACTTGCGATGTTCACGTTGTCAGGACGAAACGTCGACGTCGGCACCGGTTCCGACGCGCTGGAAGCCGGAACCCGCGACGCCTCTTGCAAGGTCAGCGAAGCAGCATCCGGTTGCGCTGTGGTGCTTTCCCGTCGATTGAGCGAATTGGTCGCGGTCGCGGCCGGGCTTTGAGTCGAACCGACGTCGCGATCCATGTTCGGGGCGCGACCGATACCGGCGACGCCGCCAGTCGATCTTTCAATGGCCAGTGGGCGCGGCGCGAGGCGCGAAACGGCTTGTCCAGTCGACTCGTTCGCTGGCGGTGCGGGACGCTCGGCAATTCTCGGACTGGCGGGACGAGTGGAAGAAGTCGCCGTTCGCGCCGGGGAAGTTTCCGCCAGTTTATTTTCGATCGTCGGAACCGTCCGGGTGTCGCGCGGTTGTCTCTCGGTGGCGAGGTCCGCGATGCGGGTTCGCGGCGTGCTGTCGGAGGCCGGATTGCGCGCGGCAGCGGTCGATGCCGTGTCGCGACGGGTTAAATCCGCGTTAACCGGTTCGACTGGCGAGGAAGCGGCCTGTGGCTGATTCGGAGTGCG
>JBGTFW010000157.1:0-5631 GCA_041747075.1 Pirellulaceae bacterium | reverse complement strand
TGCCGGTCAAATCGGTCAGGAATCGACTCCCGACGTGTACATTCGGCGCGTCGTCGATGTCCTTGAGGCGCTGAAGCCGGTACTCAAGTCGACAGGGTCATTGTGGCTTGTGCTCGGCGACAAGGTTCGCGCCGGCACGCTGACGGGAATGCCGTGGCGCGTGGCGCTGGCGCTCGTCGAGGCCGGCTGGTACCTGCGCTCCGAGTGCATTTGGCACAAGCCCAACGCCATGCCTTCTTCCACAAGGAAACGCCCGACGACCGATCACGAAACTGTTTTTTTTCTGACGCCCGGCAAGGACTATTTCTACGACGCGGACGCCGTTCGTGAGCCGCACGTCACATTTTCCGAAAACTCACGCATGAAGGGCGGTCGCAACCATTTCGGAAAACGCGGCGGAACTCCTGAAAAAGGCAAAAACGTTGGCCGCTCGAACTTGCACGACGGACGCTGGGACCAGGCCTTTCATCCACTGGGCCGCAACAAGCGAACCGTCTGGTCGATACCGCTTTCCAAATTCCGCGGTGCTCATTTCGCCGTTTTCCCCGAACAGCTTGTGGAATATTGCATTCGTGCAAGTTGCCCGGCGAACGGGCTGGTGCTCGATCCCTTTTCGGGAAGCGGGACGACAGCGGTGGTTGCAAAACGGCTCGGCCGCCGGTTCCTGGCGATCGAAATCTCGAAGGAGTACACCACGTTGTCCCTTAAGCGCATCTTTGCGGAAAAGGAGAATGTCTAGCTGATGTGTCTTTCCCGCACGGCGTGGACGGCGAACGGAGGCCTGATAAACTGGCGTTTTCCAATTCAGTTACTCGATGACTAACCAACTCGCACTTCCGTGTTACTTCCCGACAAGGTTCATCCCGACGCTCGTTCCGCGTTGCACGATTTGAGTGACGGAATCTCGCTTATGAGCGGTGGGTTCGGACTTTGCGGGATCCCCGAAAACAGCATCGATGAGATCGCCCGCCGCGGTATCCGCAACATCCGCGCGATCTCGAACAATATCGGAAATTCCGGCAGGGGTCTGGCGATACTCCTTCGCAACCGGCAGATTTCCAGCGCGGTCTGCAGCTACGTCGGCGGCAACCCGGACCTTGAAGAGCAGATGCTCGGCGGCGAAGTGGCGGTTGAACTGGTGCCCCAGGGGACTTTTTCCGAAAGGATTCGCGCGGCGGGAATGGGGATTCGCGCCTTTTACACGCCAACGGGCTACGGAACGCTCGTCGCCGAGGGGAAGGACGTCATGACTTTCGACCGACCGTGCATTCTGGAAACCGCCCTTCACGCCGACTTTGCAATCATCAAGGCCGAGCGCGGCGACCCGTACGGAAACCTCTGGTTCAAGGAGACGGCGCGGAACTTCTCACCGTTGATGGCGATGGCCGGTCGCGTGACGATCGCGGAAGTCGAACTGCTCGTCGCAGCAGGTGAAATTGAGCCGGAAAACGTCCATTTACCCGGCATCTTTGTGCAGCGAATTTACCAGGGACGCGACTATCGCAACGATATCGAGATTCCCGTCTTTGCGGAAACCGGAAACTGACGAGGCGTGGTTTCATGTGATGAACTTGCGACGTCGGTCCTTTGTCATTTCCCGGCACGGGTGGTTACCAGACGGCATCCCGACTTCTCTTCCTCCGACCTACTCCTCGCACTCCCATTCTGCGAGTGTTTTTCGGGGAGGCGGCATTTCGCGGGCAAAACACACACTTTCCCACGAAAAACCGCGACGACTTCAATGGCCGCGCCGCCCTCCGAATGATAAACTCTCTTAAGTGACGTTTTTCCGGAAATCGAACCCCTCTCCGCCCTCTTTGCCATGCTTGATCGACAGTCAGCCACGCACAGCCTGAATCATCGCGAGTTCCGCGACGATGAATTCTGGCGCGAAATTCCCGCGTGGGCCTCGATCGGCCGCGAACAGTTCGGCGACCACTTGTGGCAATCGAAACACGCTATTACGCGGCTCAAGCACCTGAAGGAGGTGCTCAAACACCGCGTTTCCAATGAACTGATCGCGGACATCGAGGCGGCCCAGCATATTGCTCCCATGAATGTGCGGATCACACCGTACGTTTTTGCGCTGATCGATTGGGACAATCCCGCCGAGGACCCGCTTCGCAAGCAATTCCTCCCGATCGCGTCGCAGATGCTGCCCGACCATCCGTATTACCTGGCCGATTCCCTGTACGAGGACGTTGATTCTCCCGTCCCGATGCTAACGCACCGCTATCCGGACAAGGTTCTTTTCCTTCCGCTCACCACGTGCCCCGTCTACTGTTCGTACTGCACGAGAAGCCGCATCATCGGCGGATCGACGGAATCGGTGGAAAAGCAGACTTACGGACCCAACCCGGCGAACTGGGAACCGGCGTTTGAATACCTTCGCTCCAACCCGCTGGTGGAAGACGTCGTGATCTCCGGCGGCGACGCCTTTAACCTGACGCCGAAATATATTTCGCTGATTGGCGAAACGCTCCTCGACATCCCGCACATACGCCGCTTGCGATACGCGACCAAGGGAATCGCCATCCTGCCGCAAAAAATTCTCAGCGACGACACATGGGTCAACGCCTTTCTCGCCGTTCATCGCCATGGACGCGAGATGGACAAGCAGGTCGTCATTCACACCCATTTCTCGTCGCCGCGCGAGATCACGCAATGGAGCCGGCTGGCGATGCAACGCCTCTTTGCCGAGGGAGTCATCGTCCGCAACCAGGCCGTTCTCCAGGATGGTGTCAACAATGATTCGGACATCATGATCGCACTGACGAAACAGCTTTCATGGATCAACATCCAGCCCTATTATGTATACATTCACGACATGGTGCCCGGATGCGAGCACTTGCGGACAACCGTTCGCGAGGGGGTGGATATCGCCAAGGACGTGCGCGGCACGACCGCCGGTTTCAATGTCCCGACGTTCGTTTGCGACGCGCCGGCCGGTGGCGGGAAACGCCATATATCTACTTACGAGTACTACGACGAAGCGAACGGGATTTCCGTCTGGACGGCCCCCGAAGTCAAACCGGACGAACTGTTTCTTTATTTCGATCCGATTCACCGGCTCGACGCCGAGCCGCAACAGCGCTGGCGGGAACCCGATGCCCGTCGCGCGATGGTCCGTTCGGCGATCGAGCAAGTCAACCCGGACCTGTCGGAAAAGCAACGCGACCAGATCGCGCGGCGACTGGAAGGCATTTCGCGTTGATCGACGCTTGCATTCGATGTCGCGTTCGCTGACGAAGTTTATTTTCTTCCAAGCCAGGAACCATGCGCCCATCCCGACCTCCCGGCAATCAGTGCCCTCGTGACGAGCGGGATGAGCCTTGCAATCTGGCTTGCAAGTACAATTTTTTTGAGGCGGGCGACCTGACGATCCATTCGTGGGAGCTGAAGTGCCTCGACTGCGGGCACCGGCAAACGATCGGATACCGCTCCGACGACGACGAGGGAGAAGTACCCGATTGTCCCTCCCGATGCCCTTTTTGCGAGCGAACGGGCCTCGTCTCCGGGCGGAATCCGTGCGATGCGTGACGGGCTGTCCAGTTGGATTTCGGTGCATTCCAGGGCGATACGGTTTGATTACAATAGCCCGGTCGGGAGAAAGTTATTTCTGCCAGGCACGGGAGGCGGGAAACTTGTCGGATCGTACCACCACGGAAATTGTCGAACGCGAGTTCCTGGAACTCCGCGCGCGGCTGCTTGATCTGGCGGCGTCGCTTGACCGGATCCGACGCGCGGAGGGACCGCCCGACGAACGGATGCGCGTTTTTGAGAGCGGCCTGTCCATCCTCCTTGACGACACGGAGGACAAGGCACGGCGAATCCAGGAATTGTATTCGCGGCAATATAGTGATCGCTGGCGCGAACAAATGAACTTGTAGCGGCCGACGGTGTTGGGCTGAAGCGCCTGCAGGGAGCAAATGTTCGACAGTGGCAAAACCACGAAAGCATCTAGTATGGCGTGGAGTCTGCCGGAGGGGTACGATGGCCTTCCAAGGCCGTCGAACGCGGAGTCTCCAGGAATTAACGGCCTTGGAAGGCCATTATACCCCGACGTGCAACATCGGCTTGCACAATCTTACCCGCGCTGGCATCCCTCCGGGATGCAATGAAGGCGGGAATCTGGAACCGGTGGTCGAGCGAAGCCTAAAGTGCAGCCTAAAGTGCAGACCGAAAAAAAGGGACCAAAATTGCCATCTCTTCTGATTCCGCAATTGCAACCAAAACGATTCGGGAAAATGGACCATTCTGCAAAAAATCATGAGAATTGTTGCAGTTCTTGTGAGTAGAGTCAAAACGACTAGTCCCCTTGCAGTAGTCGGCGGGCGGATTGCCGGGCTCGGCGTAAACGGGATTTGCCAGCCGATACGCCGATTTGCATTTCTGCTGCAATCGCAGGCAAGGTCATTTGCCGCGAGTACCGCATCAGCAGGATCGTGCGCTCGCTGTCTTTCAGGCGATCCAGTACCTGGCAGACGCGTGCCCAGTTCTCCCGGACTATCGCCAACTGGCCGGGAGCAGGTTCGCGGCCGGCAAGATTAATATCCAGCCGTTCCACTGAATCAAACGCAACTGGCAGGCCGCATTGTTGTTCCCGGTTTACCGATCGCCGCTGGGCGTACAGATGTTGTCGTTGCACGCGGACTATTTCGCGCACAGCGAGGGACTTTAGCCAGGGAAGGAAAGCGACAGGGCGATTCTTCAGATAACCCGGCAGCCTCAGTAAAGCCGTCAGCAGCGCATCCTGGACAACGTCGTCGGCATCCAGGCGGGGCGACAGCCGCCCGTCGAGCAAGACCGCCACGATCTGGCAAAGCCTGTCCCGGTGCAGTGCCAGCAGGCGTTCGGTTGCCAAAGCGTTGCCCAGCTGCGCCTGATCGAGCAGCCGTTTGGTTTCGGGATGTGGCATGTCAGAGGGCACTTTGTACTCGCAGCAGGGAGGGACGTGCATGATTTTGAACGCCGGCGTCAAATTCAGCGAAGCGTGGGAGCGGTCTGACTGTCCGCCGCAATCGGTCTGTGTGGGCTTCCTGAAAAGACAATCACCGTCTCGCGCTGAAATCCGCGCGCAATATTGCAAAAAAACCGGATTTGGTCAGAATTTTTCTTCCGCCAACGGCACATTGGAGCCAGTCGCGAGCGAATTTCGACTGCCCTGGATTTAGCCTGTGACAATCACCGTTCCGGGCTGAAATCCGCGCGCAAATCCGGAATCCGGGCAATGTTTCCGTAGCGGAACTCGCGGAAAGTTTCGGATTTGGGCAACGCGTAACGCACTCAATCACCCATGCCCCGAAAGCCTTGGCGGCTTCCGCTACGCGTGCGCTGGAAGCTTGTGCTTTTGGCCCCGGCAACGTAGCGGACCTCGCTCGCCCGCGGCCGCAGCCTCCGTGGGAAAACCGCTAAATCCGGTACGAATCCGGGGAACGAGCGTTTATAAATAGGGGCGCAACCACTTTAGGCCCTCAAATTCGGCCATTTTCACGCCGATTTGTTCCTCGCGGATTAAACTTGAGAACCGTTCCGCCTCATCTCTATTTGAATTTTGCCTTGCCCATGAACTGGTTCAGCAAATCGCCGTGCTCGCGACTTCGCAACTGCAAAAGAAGTGCGGCTTTAACC